>UCNP01000020.1 GCA_900473335.1 Hyphomicrobiales bacterium
CAACCTCCTGAAAGCTCACACCTAGGCGCTTTGAGGGCAGGCCATAGGCTTCGGCGATCTTGATATAGTCAGGCGCGGAGGGGCGAACCCCAACGGGATTGATATTGACCTCAACCATTGCCCGCTCAATTTCCTGATAGCCCTGATTGTTCCAGACGATAAAGATGACCGGAACTTGCTCGTCAATTGCCGCGCCCAGTTCACCCAGAACAAACTGAAACCCGCCATCGCCGACTATGCAAATCGTGGAGGTATTCGGCCTGCCTAATGATGCGCCGATTGCTGCCGGTGGCCCAAAGCCTAGCGCGCCGAAACCGGTAGCAGCATTGAACCAGCCGCCAACTCGGTCGTGATCATAATACATATTGCCGGAATAGATGGCCTGAGTGGAATCGCCCACGATCAGCGAATTGGGCAATGTATCGCGCACCATATTCAAGAACCGCACCTGACCTTGGGTGCGTGCCCCGATTTCAGCCCAGGCATTCTCGCGTGTTGCGGATGCGCGCTCTTCGCCGGATTTGACGTTACGGTGCTGCGTCAAAGCGGCAGCCAGTTTCTCAACGGTCTCTTTCGCCGAAGCTTCAATCGGCAGAAAGGCTGGCCACCGATCAAGCTGACTGGCATCAATATCAATGCGGACAAAGCGTGTCAGCTCGGGAAAGCCACCGTCGCCATACATGTCATAGTCGGTTGGGCCCATTTCCGTACCAATCGCAATGACCAGATCGCTATCAGCAATCAATTCACGCACGGCTTTGAGGCTCGGGCTGGCAGGGATGAGCAGCGGGTGATTATGCATAATGCCACGGGCATTGGTCGTTGCGATAACTGGCGCACCGAGCTTTTCAGCAAGTTCTGCCAGACCGTCCGCCGCTGTTTTGGCGCCGCCGCCGATGAGAAGCACCGGGCGCTGCGCAGTCAGGCACAGGCGCGTCAATTCGGCCATTGTCTCGCTGGATGCCTGCGGGATTGGAGCGTCAGAGACCAGACGCGATGCCTTGTCCAGTGAGAGCGTCATGATATCGAGCGGAATTTCTATATGTACAGGACCGGGCCGCCGTGAGGCGAACAAGGCAAAAGCTCTGGCGAGAACAATTGGAAGCTCATCCGGCTTTTCAATACGATGCGAGAACATGGCCACGGTTTGCAACATGGCGCGCTGATTGGGCAATTCGTGCAGAAAACCCATGCCCTTGCCAAGTGACTGGCGTTGGTTAACGCCGGAAATAACCAGCATCGGAATGGAGTCAGCGCGCGCCTGTCCCATTGCCGTGATTGTATTGGTAATCCCCGGACCAGTAATGACGAATGCCACTCCCGGCTTTCCGGTAGCCCGGGCATAACCATCAGCCATAAAGCCCGCGCCTTGTTCGTGGCGCGGGGTGATATGGCGAATTCTGGAACCCGCCAAGCCTCGGTAAAGCTCTATCGTGTGGACGCCCGGAATGCCGAAAACTGTGTCGACATCATATGATTCAAGCAGTTGGACGAGAGCTTCACCGACAGTGGTCATGCAGATTTCCGTTGTTGCAAGCGAGAAGCGAGGCGGACAATTCCGGCGCAAGCCGCATCAATTTTATCTTCCGCCACACTCAGGCTGAGGCGGAGATAGCCGGAAAGGTTTTCACCAAAGGATTCGCCCGGCATGACCGCAATGAGTTCTTCTTCCAGCAGGCGCATGGCGAAATCCTGTCCCGAAAGACCGGTCGCGCGGACATCAACCAATATGAACATTCCGGCCTGTGGTGGTTTGGCATATATTCCAGCAACGCTGTCAAGGCGTTCAGAGATCATCTGTGCGCGGTGCAGGAAATTTGCTTTCATGGTTGCGGCAGCGGCAGCAGGCTGGCTGAGGGCGTAGGCCGTCATGTCAGCGATGAATGGCTGAACACCAAAGAGAATGGATTCCGATAGGGGTAGAAGCTTTTGCGTGAACTCTTTGGGTCCGACGCACCATCCGCTACGAAAGCCGGGGGCTGCGTGGGATTTGGAGATCGAGGCTACGGCGACTGTACGGTCTGCCAATTCGGGCCGGTCCAGAGGCGAAGCAAATTTTCCGTCGAAAATCAGAAGTTCATAAACCTCATCAGAAACGATCCACAAATTGTGTTTGCGGCAGACCTCACCAATCTCGGCGACTTCCGTTTCACTCAGCACAGCACCGGTCGGATTATGCGGTGTGTTGAGCAGCAGAACTTTAGCCTTTGGCGTTATCACTTTTTCAAGATCGGACGCCTGCATGCGAAAACCCTTTTCGGGGCGAAGCGGCACTGAAACGCGGGTCGCACCAGTGGCTCGCACAACGCCGTCATAGGTGGCGTAAAGCGGGTCACCCGTGATGATCTCATCGCCCGTCTCGGCAAGTCCCATCATCACCAAGGACAGCGCCGTCTGGGTGCCTGGAAAACACATAATATTGTCTGGATTGATCTGACGGCCAGTGCGGGCAGTGTATTTTTTTGAGAGTTCAGCAAGAACAGCAGGCTCGCCGCGCCCATTGGAATAACCAGTGCGGCCAGAACGCATTGCGCGTTCGGCGACGTCCATCATATCGGTCGGGGTCGGAATATCCGGTTCACCGATTGTCAGTTCGATGATTTCGGCACCAGCGCGTTTCATTGCGCGGGCACGTATATGCACAGCCCATTTATCGGAACCCAATCCGGCCAAACGATCAGTAACAGACGCAAAGCGCATCATTTCGCGCCTCCTTTGATGCTAAGAGAAATTCCAAGAACCGCCTCGATAGCGGCTATGCCGGTTTCCGCCAACTCCCCATCAGCAAAAATATCACCCGCCAAGCAGCCTTCCAGCCACAAGCCATCGATAATGGCATTTACGGCAATGGCATGACGACGAGTGACTGATGTATCGGCGGGCTTGTCGGCAGCCAGCAAAGCGTCACGAATAAGCGCTTCCAGTTCGTCACGAAATCCCAAATAACCATCGCGGTGGGCGGCCGCCATGGCAGGGTCTGCATGGACAAGGCCGATAAAGCCAGCCCAGAGCGAAAGATTATGTGGGTCCATGATTGGTGCGCCAAGATTAGCTGTCACGAACGCGCTAAGGCGGGCACGAGGGTCAGAATCAGCATTCTTCAAAGCATCGCTGGCCTGTACAGTCATGCGGCTCATGACTGCCCGGTATGCTGCTCCGATAAGATCGTCCTTAGCTGGAAAATAATATCGGATTAACCCCGGCGTAACATCGGCGCGCAATGCGATTTCACGCACCGTGGCACCGGCCAGACCGCGTTCGGCCACACATTCGAGCGTTGCCGCAATGAGGTCCTCGCGGCGTTTGTCTTCGCCTTCACGGCGAAAGCTTTTGCGTGTGGCGCTTTGTATTTTCATTGGCGCCAAACAGGTCTTGTCAGGCATGTGGGACCACCTTCACAGGCGATGCACAATGCATCAGCCTCAAAGGTGGTAACGGTGCAACCGGCAGCTTCCATTGCAGTCTTGGTTTTTTCAAATCCTGCCACGGCGATGACTTTATAGGGAGCCGTGGGAAGCACGTTAAGGTTCAGGCCATTGCTGGCTGCAAACTCCTCTACGGGGGCAACAACGAGCCGAATGCCACGTTCCTTCAGAAGCTGATAAAAAGCGGCGGGCAATAGCGGCAAATGAACCAGTGCGAGATCTTCAGCAAGGGGCGAGATGATCGACATAAGATGCAAACATGCTTCTTCGCCGTGCCAGAGTGGCAAATCAAAACCGAGAACCGTGATGCCAAGCGGCTCAAGAATTGCGGCGAGCTGCTCTATGCCTGACTGATTGGTGCGCACGCCTCGGCCCACTGCGAGCGTTTTGTTATCGACCCAAACGCAATCGCCGCCCTCGACGGTGCCGGGTGCCACTATGCGACCAAGCACAGGCACATTCATCTGGCCATAGGTTTCCTCGTGCAGGTCAGGCTCATCAAGACGCAGGCTCTTGCCCATGCGCAAGAGAACAGCGCCCTTATCAGTGACCAGAGAAGGGTCATGCGTGAAAATGGAATCGGAAAGCCCGTCATTGCCATCACGAATCCATGTGATATCGGCACCCGATTTTGCAACAAGCCCCGCGAACACGCTGTGCTGTTGCGACGCCTTGCGCGGATCGAATTGCGGCCCATAGTGCCAGACATCGCGTTCAGCCCCGGCCATAACGCGGTCTGGCATACGCATGATGACGCGTTTCAGGGGAAGGGCCATGGATTGTGAACCGAATTCGCTCATACCGAATGCTCTCAAAAAAATTGCAACTGCAAGTATTTATACGCTTGCATAATTATAGCGCAAGTGGTGTGATGCGGTTAATTCAGGCAAATTAGACCTGTGCTGACAAAAGAGGCGGAATGAGATTGTTATGAGTGATCCTGCGCAAATGAAACAGATAGGAACTCCCGTATGACGGTGAGCGATGCGGTTTCAACGGACCCGCTCCAACCGCAGTCAGCCGAGCAGGCTGAAGCCATTCATGTGTGGAATTTGCATAAGCGCTTCGGTGCGCTTGAGGTTCTAAAAGGCGTTTCCATGACTGCCAGGGATGGCGATGTCGTTGCCTTGATTGGAGGTAGTGGCTCCGGAAAATCCACCTTCCTGCGTTGTATAAATTTCCTCGAAAATCCGACAAGCGGTGTCATTCGCATTAATGGCGAAGACATAGAAATGGTCAGTGACGGGGCAGGTGGGCAATATCCTGCAAATCGCCGCCAGATCGAGCGCATTCGCAGCCGCCTTGGTATGGTTTTTCAGAACTTTAATCTCTGGCAGCACATGACGCTGTTACAGAATGTCATCGAAGTCCCTGTGCATGTTCTTGGTATGAAGCGCGATGAGGCAATCGCCATAGGCGAGCAGCTTCTTGAGCGGGTTGGATTGTCCGCCAAGCGTGATGTTTATCCAGCCTACCTGTCCGGCGGACAACAACAACGCGGCGCTATCGCTCGTGCGCTGGCTATTCAACCTCGCGTCATGCTGTTTGATGAGCCGACTTCGGCGCTTGACCCGGAGCTGGTGGGTGAAGTGCTCAAAGTCATCGGGGATTTGGCCAAGGAAGGCCGGACGATGCTCCTCGTCACGCATGAGATGAAGTTTGCGCGCGAAGTGGCAAGCCATGTGATGTACCTTCACAACGGCATTGTTGAGGAAGAAGGACCACCAGAAGAGCTATTCGGATCGCCAAAATCCGAGCGATTAAAACAGTTTATTCGAACAGTCTCATAAGCAGAATTAACAATACGGGGAATAATCCCGGGGAACAGCAAGAGTGGAGATAATGATGAAGACACTATTGAAGTCGACAGTCGCAGCCTTTGTTATCCTTGCCGGATTGGGCGTGGCTAATGCTGAAACAATCAAGGTCGGCATTGCCGCAGAACCATATCCACCTTTTGCGTCTCCAGATGCATCGGGCAAATGGCAGGGCTGGGAAGTCGATATTGCCATGGCTCTTTGTGAGGCCGCGAAGTTGGATTGTGTTATTACTCCTGTCTCATGGGATGGCATCATTCCAGCTCTGACGACAAAGAAAATCGATATCATTACAGCTTCAATGTCGATCACGGCGGAACGTGAAAAGACGATTGATTTCTCTGATAAATATTACAACACGCCAACAGTCATCCTGGGCTCTAAAGACGTCAAGATGGAGCCAACACCCGAAGGCCTTAAAGGCAAAATTATCGGCGTTCAGGTTTCGACCGTGCATCAGGTCTATGTAAAAAAGCACTTCGCAGACACCGCGGCCGAGATAAAGGAATATCAGACGCAGGATGAGGCCAATCAGGATCTGGCAGCCGGACGCATTGATGCGACGCAGGCCGATGCATTGGCGCTGGAAACATTTGCTGCGACAGATGCCGGCAAAGCCTGCTGCGAGATCAAGGGTAAGGTTGCCGATGATCTTGAAGTGTTGGGACCGGGCGTCGGCGTTGGCCTGCGCAAAGGCGACACGGAGCTGAAGGACAAAATGAACGCCGCCATCAAAGCCATTCGCGCAAATGGCAAATATGATGAAATATCAAAAAAATATTTCAACTTCGATATGTATGGCGGCTGATGCCGATCTTTAGCTGGGCGGCTTAATCCCCGCCCGGATTTCCTTTCAGAATTGCGCTGACAGCGCTGAATCGAGGACGGCTTGGCTGACGGATCGATAATTCCTGAAGCAGTATGGCAGACATTGGCATTGCTATCGCCGAGCCCGCCCGGGTGGGGCGGTAACCTGCTCCGCGGGCTGCTTCACTCCTTGCAAATTGCTTTAGGTGCATTTGGCATGGGGCTGATAATTGGTACGCTCGGTGCCTATGGGAAACTCTATGGATCGCCCTTGGTGCGTGATCTGGCAGGAATTTATACGACGATTGTCCGGGCGGTTCCGGAACTCGTGCTGATCCTGCTCCTCTACTATGCGGGCACCGATCTGATAAATCGCACTTTGGAAATGGCGGGATATCAACGAATTGATGTCAGCGGATTGGTGGCAGGGATTGTCGTCCTTGGTTTTGTGCAAGGCGCTTATGCGACCGAGGTTTTGCGCGGTGCTATCAAGGCGATCCCCTTTGGTGAGATAGAAGCTGCGCGCGCCTATGGCATGTCTCCAACATTGATGATGCGGCGCATAACCCTTCCTTCCATGTTACCCTATGCTTTGCCAGGCCTTGCTAATCTTTGGCTGATAGCAACCAAGGATACAGCGCTGCTTGCCGTTGTTGGTTTCAGTGAACTGACACTGGAGACGCGACAGGCGGCGGGAACGACAAAAGCCTACTTCCTGTTCTTTATAGCAGCTGGGGCGCTCTATCTGCTGATTACGCTCTTCTCCAACGTCTTAGTGGCAAGAATTGAGAAGTGGGCGCGGCGTGGCATGCCTTCCATCAGGGAGGCGCGCTCATGAGCAAACTGATCGCTGATACGGAAATCGAGATACCGCTCGAGACATTTCCGATCCATAAAGATACCGACCCTGCGCAACGAAATGAATGGAAACAACCTCACAGGATCATTCTCATATTGATCGGGTTGGCCTTGGTTGGATCAGCAATTTTCTTTCTGCGCTGGGACTGGTTGCCCAATTATGGCGATCTTATCCTCCAGGGACTATGGCGAACGATCTGGATTTTATGCGTCACGGTATTTCTTGGTTTTCTTCTGGCGGTGCCATTGGGTCTTGCTCAAGCGGCTGGCCCTGCCATTCTGGCTATTCCTGCACGCTGGTTTTGCACGATCATTCGCGGGACACCGCTGCTCTTGCAGCTTTGGCTCCTTTACTACGGCCTCGGTTCGCTTTTCCCGCAATATCCATGGATACGCGGATCGGAGCTTTGGCCATATTTGCGGCAGGCATGGCCCTATGCGGTATTGGCCCTGACATTATCCTATGCGGGGTATGAGGGCGAAGTCATGCGCGGTGCTTTCGCCGGGGTTCCCAAGGGCCAGTTGGAGGCAGCGCGGGCTTTCGGAATGCGGCGTTTTACGATTTTGCGGCGCATATGGCTTCCGCAAGCTATTCATCGCGCTCTGCCAACACTTGCGGGCGAGGCGGTATTGCAGCTTAAATCCACGCCTCTTGTTGCGACCATTACGGTGGTAGACCTTTATTCAGTCGCATCGCGTGTTCGTCAGGACACTTTCATTACTTATGAGCCGCTATTGCTATTGGCAGCGGGCTATCTGGTTATAACTGGGATAATCGTCTTTCTGTTCAGACGGTTGGAGCGGCTTGTTCCTTCCCGCCTTGGTTGACAGACAAACTGATGTTTGACGCAAATGGCGGGACTTATGTCGCAAGTGTTTGGTGTGTTGTATTGGGCATATGCGCATAGTGTGAGCATAAGAAAAACGCCTCGCAAAGACGAGAAAATGGGAATGTACTATTCGCTGGCCATAGACCGGCGCGCATAACCCGTTTTCATATTCATGTGAGGGCGAAAGGTGGTAATGCGAACGGTCGAAACTTTTCCGCATAAGATCACAGAGCAAGCCGATATGGGCATTATCATGCCCGACGGCTGCCGCCTTTCAGCACGGGTCTGGATGCCCGATAATGCAACAGAAAAACCCGTTCCAGCAATCCTTGAGTTTTTGCCCTATCGTAAACGCGACGGCACGACGGCGCGCGATAATCTAACCCATCCATATTTTGCCGGGCATGGCTATGCCTGCCTGCGCGTTGATATGCGCGGAAATGGCGATTCCGAAGGGTTGATGGAAGACGAATATTCCGAACAGGAATTGCAAGATGCCTGCGAGGTAATCAAATGGATTTCTGCTCAACCCTGGTCCACGGGCAAGGTCGGTATGATGGGGATTTCCTGGGGCGGTTTTAACTCGCTTCAAGTGGCGGCAATGCAACCGGATGCACTTAAAGCCATCATTACGCTTTGTTCGACCGATGACCGTTATGCCGATGATATTCACTATAAGGGTGGTCTTCTGCTGAATGAAAATCTGGGGTGGGGAGCAACCATGCTGTCCTATTCGTCCCGAGCGCCTGATCCGGCATTGGTTGGTGAAAAATGGCGCGATATGTGGCTGAACCGATTGGATAATGAGCCATTTTTACCCGCGGTTTGGTTGAACCACCAGACACGCGATGCTTATTGGCAGCACGGTTCTGTCTGTGAGGATTTTTCGAAGATAAAGGCCGCAACTCTTGCGATCGGCGGCTGGGGCGACGCTTACAAGAATGCGGTGTCCAGATTGATGACTGGAATTACTGCGCCGGTAAAAGGTATTGTAGGGCCTTGGGTGCATAAATATCCGCATTTTGCCGTACCCGGACCGCGTATAGGTTTTCTCCAGGAAGCGCTTCGCTGGTGGGATCGGTGGCTCAAGGACATCGATACCGGCGTTGAGAATGATCCGGCCTATCGCGGCTATCTGATGGATTCTGTACGGCCTAAAAACTGGTATACGGAGCGGCCTGGTCGCTGGATTGCTGAAGAGCAGTGGCCATCGCAATCCATTGCAAGCGAAGAGTTTCATCTTGGCGGAGATGGCAGTCTGTCCATGCAGCCCTCGGATGCGTTTTCACATCTTGTATCATCGCCTCAGGATTGCGGGATGATGGGCGGGGAATATTGTGCGATCTGGCTCGGACCGGAAATGCCGGGCGATCAGCGCCGCGATGACGCTCTTTCAGTTTGCTATGATATGCAACTCGACCGGTCGATGGATATTGTTGGTGCGCCCGAAATTACGTTGACGCTGACGAGTGACAGGCCGGTTGCCATGGTTGCCGTGCGTCTGTGCGATGTTCATCCGGATGGCGCATCAACGCGCATTACTTATGGTGTTTTCAATCTTTGTCATCGCAATAGTCATGCCACACCGGAAGCATTGGAGCCGGGCAAGCCTTACAAAGTCTCCTTCAAGCTTGACGATATCGCCTATCGCATACCTGAGGGGCATATATTGCGGATGGCTGTATCATCATCCTACTGGCCGATGGTCTGGCCTTCGCCGGAACCTGTCAGCCTTGTCGTCCAGTCTGGAAAAGTAATTGTTCCCTCACGGGCAATGGCAACTGACGACGAATGGGCGTTTGCAGAACCGGAAGCAGCCTCGCCATGGCAGTTGGAGACAATACGCGAAAGCGCCAATAATCGCTCGATTGTCCATGATCAGGTCACTGGCAAAATTATCCTATTGATTGAAGATGATTTCGGCGAAGCGCGCGACAAGGAACACGGCCTGATTCACGGCGGTGTGGCGCGCGAGCGTTGGGAGATTGACGCGGATGATCCACTCTCAGCACGCGGAGAAACCCATTGGACTGAAATTTCCGGGCGCGACAACTGGCGTGTCAGAACGGAGACTTTCACGAGTATGCATTCTGACCAGCACAAATTCTATCTGGCAGGCCGTATCGAAGCCTATGAGAACGATACTGTCGTGTTTGAGCGTGACTTTGCGGAAACCATTGACCGAAAGTTCATATGAGGTTGCTCGCCATCTTTGTCATAAGATCCATCTAAAAGGTTGAAATTTATCGCTATCAGGTCGCATAATCAGAGAAAACCAAAAGGCGCAAAGCGTCTCAGATAAGGGGAATTCGAATGTCTAATGAACTCGACTATCTCAGCCGCAGAGTTGCACTTGGAAAGCTTTCGCGTCGTGATTTTCTGGGCCGCGCTGCTGCGCTTGGTGTCACAACAGTTTTTGCCAACTCACTTCTCACCAGCGCTGCTATGGCAGAGGGACCGGTCAAGGGCGGTACACTTAAAGCCGGCATGCAAGGCGGTGCATCGACTGACAGTCTTGATCCAGCTACCTGGCAAAGTCAGGTTCCCTACAAGTTTGGACGCCAGTGGGGTGAGCAACTCGTTGAAATCCAACCGGATGGAACTTTGCAACCCAAGCTTGCTGAAGAGTGGGGCTCATCTGACGATGCGAAGGTCTGGACATTCAAGATCCGCAAGGGCGTTCAGTTCCACGACGGCAAGGATATGACGCCAGACGATGTTGTGGCAACGATGGAACGCCACTCCGACGCGAATTCCAAGTCTGGTGCGCTGGGCGTCATGGGCGGTATTTCCAATGTGAAGAAAGACGGAGATACCGTTGTTTTTACATTGAAAGAAGCCAATGCAGACCTGCCTTTCCTGATGGACGACTACCATCTCATGATTCAGCCCAATGGCGGCAAGGACAAGCCGACTGCCGGTATTGGCACCGGGCCCTATAAGGTTGTAACCGATGAACCTGGCGTTCGTCATATTGGTTCCAAGTTCGAAAATTATTGGAACGGCGACAAGCGTGGTCATGCCGAGCAGATCGAAATTATCGTGATCAATGATGCGACTGCGCGCACATCAGCGCTGCAATCCGGTCAGGTGCATATGATCAACCGCGTGGAGCCGAAGATCGTCGATCTGGTCAAGCGTGTACCCGGCGTCACTATTCAAAACGTTGCCGGCAAGGGACACTACGTTTTCATCGCTCATTGCAACACGGCGCCGTTCAATAATAATGATCTGCGACTGGCGCTTAAATATGCCATGAACCGTGAGGATATGGTGCAGAAAATTCTGCGTGGTTATGGCTCGGTCGGCAATGATTTTCCGATCAACAAGGCTTATCCATTATTCTCCGACGATATTGAGCAGCGCGCATACGACCCTGATAAAGCCGCCTTTCACTTTAAAAAGTCGGGCCATGACGGGCCAATATTGCTTCGCACATCCGACGTTGCCTTCCCGGGCGCTGTTGATGCGGCTCAGCTTTATCAGCAGAGCGCAGCAAAGGCCGGCATTACCATTGAGGTCAAGCGTGAGCCCGGCGATGGCTATTGGTCGGAAGTCTGGAACAAGCAGCCATTCTCTGAATCCTATTGGGGCGGGCGTCCAACGCAAGATCAGATGTATTCAACCGCCTATCTGTCGACTGCGGATTGGAATGATACGCGCTTCTTTAACGAGAAGTTTGACAAACTTCTGATCACAGCGCGCGGCGAGTTGGATGAAGCCAAGCGCAAGGCAATGTACCGCGATATGTCAGTCATCGTTCGGGATGAGGGCGGCGTGATCGTGCCAATGTTCAACGACTTTATCGATGCGACAAGCGCAAAGGTTGGCGGTTGGGTGCCGGACGGTAATCAGGAGATGAGCGGCGGTTACGCCTTATCCCGCTGCTGGCTGAACGCCTGATCGGCCGCGGGAGATGAGTACACCTGTCCTGAAACTGGTTGCCCAACGCATTGCGATGGGCATCCTTCTTCTTCTTGCAGTTTCCGTGCTGATTTTTGCAGGCACGCAGATTTTGCCTGGAGACGTTGCGCAATCCATACTCGGGCAATCAGCCACGCCGCAAGCGCTTGAAAACCTGCGACGTGATATGGGCCTGAATGATCCAGCCTATATCCGCTATCTGCATTGGCTTGGCGGTATATTGACCGGTGATTTGGGAACGGCCCTATCAAGCGGGCAGGACATTGCAAGTTCACTGAAAGGACGGCTATGGAACACCTTGTTCCTTGCTTTCTGGGCGGCAATTGTCTCCATACCGCTGGCTATTGGTCTGGGGCTGTTGGCAGTGCGCTATCGCAATGGTTTTGTGGACAAGCTCATCTCCGGCCTCGGTCTGGCCTCAACTTCGTTGCCCGAGTTTTTCACGGGATACTTGTTGATCTACTTTGTTGCCGTTCGTCTGCAATGGTTTCCAAGTGTTTCAACGGTTTATGAGGGCATGCCGCTGGGTGAAAGGCTCAGCGCCATCGCCTTGCCGGTGACCGTTCTGACGCTGGTTGTGCTGGCGCATATGATGCGCATGACACGCGCCGCCATTTTGAACGTCATGCAATCTGCCTATATCGAAACAGCTGAGCTTAAGGGGCTTTCGCCCTTACAAATTATTACCCGACATGCCTTTCCCAATGCGATTGCGCCAATCGTCAATGTGGTCATGCTCAATCTCGCATTCTTGGTCGTTGGCGTTGTCGTGGTTGAGGTTATCTTTGTTTATCCCGGCATGGGGCAGTATCTGGTGGACCATGTAGCCAAACGCGATGTGCCGGTCGTCCAGGCATGCGGGCTTATTTTCGCGGCTGTTTATGTCAGCCTGAACATCATTGCTGACATCGTGGCGATTGTCTCCAATCCCCGCCTCAGACACCCGAAGTGAGGCCCGCATAATGTTGAATGCAAAGAATATTCCAATCAGTGCGTGGATCGGACTTATCATCACCGCGATATTTATATTTGCAGCGGTCTTCGCGCCTTGGGTTGCGCCATATCCTATAGGTGAGACAGTTGGTGACGTATGGGAACCGATGTCAGCCAAGTATCTGCTCGGCACGGATAATCTGGGACGTGATCTGCTATCGCGCATGATTTTCGGTGCCCGCATCACGATCTTTATTGCAGCGATGGCCACCGCGCTATCGTTTATTCTGGGTTCAGTGCTGGGCTTTGCTGCCGCAGTCATTGGTGGCTGGTTTGATCAGCTTATGTCGCGGTTTGTGGATTTGATTATGGCTATCCCGACGCTGATTTTCGCTTTGGTTGTATTGTCGGTCTTGCCGGCTAATATTGTAACGTTGATCCTTGTCATGGGGCTGTTGGATGCGACGCGCGTTTACCGGCTGGCGCGAGCAGTGGCTGTTGATATCAACGTCATGGACTTTGTCGAGGCTGCGAAACTTCGTGGCGAGGGGCGTATCTGGATTATTTTCCGGGAAATATTACCCAATGCCCTGACACCTCTGATCGCAGAGCTTGGGCTGAGATTCATATTTGCAGTTCTTTTCCTTTCGGCACTTTCCTTCCTTGGTCTCGGTGTCCAGCCGCCTGACGCTGATTGGGGCGGAATGGTGAAGGAAAACAAAGAGGGTATCGTCTTCGGTATTCCCGCAGCACTGATACCTGCTGCGGCCATCGCCGTGCTTGCAATATCGGTCAACCTTGTTGCTGACTGGATATTGAACCGAACCACCAGCTTGAAGGGAGGGCGCGGATAATGGCTAAAGCTCCGTTGAAAAGCAAAGACGACCTTCTCCTTGACATAAGAAACCTGCGAATTGAAGCAACCATCTATCCACCTGGCGAGCTGCCAAAGAATATCACTATTGTCGACGATGTGTCGGTAAAGCTTGAGCGGGGCAAGGTGCTCGGACTTATAGGCGAATCCGGTGCAGGTAAATCGACAATCGGACTCTCCAGCATGGGCTATGGCCGGGGCGGTGTTCGCATTACCGGTGGTGAAGTGCTGTTGAACGGCCGGGATATTTTGAAAGGCGGCGCCAAAGTCTTGCGGCAGATACGGGGCCGCGAAGTTTGCTACGTGGCGCAATCGGCTGCGGCGGCCTTCAACCCAGCCATAAAGCTGATGGATCAGGTGATTGAAGCTGCACTGCTGCACAAAATATGTACCAAGGCTGAAGCTGAAAAGCGCGCGGTCGGGCTTTTCAAAAAGCTGGGTCTCCCAAATCCTGAAACTTTTGGCCAGCGTTTTCCGCATCAAGTGTCGGGCGGACAGCTTCAACGCGCGATGACGGCGATGGCTTTATGCTCAGAGCCTGATCTAATCGTCTTTGACGAGCCAACGACGGCGCTTGACGTGACCACGCAAATTGATGTGCTGGCTTCGATCAAGGATGCGATCCGCGATACCAATGTTGCGGCGCTCTATATTACGCACGACCTTGCTGTGGTGGCGCAGGTGGCTGATGACATTATCGTTTTACGCAATGGCAAACCTGTAGAATATGGCGATACCCGCCAAATCATCAAAGAACCGCGCCAGCAATATACAAATCAGCTTGTATCGGTGCACCATATTCCGCACGAACAGAACAACCCCACTGGTACTCCAATTCTTTCAGTAAGGAATATTACGGCTGCTTATGGCGGTGGCTTAGTCAAAGTTCTCAAAAATGTATCGGTCGATATCCATCTTGGGCAAACACTGGCTGTGGTTGGGGAATCCGGCTCAGGCAAATCAACGCTTGCTCGCGTCATCACTGGCCTATTGCCGCCGATGGAGGGGAGTATAATTTTTGAGGGCAGAACATTATCGCCCAGACTTGCCAACCGAACACGCGATGATCTGCGTGAGTTGCAGATGATCTATCAAATGGCCGATACGGCGATGAATCCGCGTCAAACTGTTGGTACGATCATCGGCAGGCCGCTTGAATTTTACTTCGGTATGCGGGGCAAGGAGCGCGACAGACGCGTGGCCGAATTGCTCGAAAAGATCGAGATGGGAAAGGGTTTTGCCGACCGCTATCCGGCAGAACTGTCCGGCGGGCAGAAGCAGCGGGTTTGCATTGCGCGCGCATTGGCGGCAAAGCCGAAACTCATTATCTGCGATGAGGTGACCAGCGCGCTTGATCCATTGGTCGCAGACGGTATTTTGAAACTGCTTTTGAATTTGCAAAAGGATGAAAACGTCGCTTATCTTTTCATCACGCATGACCTTGCGACAGTGAAATCCATATCCGACTCCATTGCAGTCATGTATCGAGGCGAGGTGGTTCGCTATGGTCCTAAGTCCGATGTATTGCAGCCGCCATTTGACGATTACACGGATTTGCTCTTGTCGTCGGTTCCGGAAATGGAACTCGGCTGGCTGGAAGCGGCTATGAAAACACGAAAAATGGCGAGCGCCGGGAATTAAGTTAAAGCTGGCCGGGCCAACGGCCTTGGCCAAGCAGATGTACGGCGGTTGTGATCCGTCGGAAGCTCGCTCGCGCACGATCAACGCTGTGGCGCGCACGAAGGTAACCGTGAACAAGACCGGGTTCATTGTTCCAGAGCGCCTTTCCCCCGGCAGCGCTGATTTTATCGCAATAGTCGCGGCCATCATCGGACAGCGGGTCACATTCCGCCGAGATGACGATCGTATCAGGCAATCCGCTGAAATCCGGATCGCTCAAAGGCGCAAAGCGCGGATCGACAGACCAATCTAACCCACCGCCACGTATTTCAGCATAGTAGAGTATATCGCGCGTCGTCAGCATTGGTGCTTGAGCATGGGTAAGATATGAGCCCTGATCAGTTTTACCACCCAGCCCGGGATAGATAAGGACCTGACCGACTGGAGCACGTTCGTGACGGCGCACATGATGTGTGACCGCGGCGGCGAGATTCCCGCCAGCGCTGTCACCGCACAAAATGATCGGCAATTCGCAGACGGATGCGACGTGCTCAAAAGCCACAAGGCAGTCAAGGAATGACGCTGGGTGCAAATGTTCAGGCGCTAAACGATAATCAACCGACACAATACGAAAGCCGGTTGCATCGCAAAGCTCGGCACAGACGTCGTCATGGCTCTCAAGCCCACCAACGACAAACCCGCCACCATGGAAATAGAGGCATACGGCCTCTGGATCGCTACCAGATTTTTCGTAGACGCGGATCGGAATCTGCTGTTCTGCAGTATGAACGAATTTGTTAGTCGAGGAAATCGTCCCTGGATATTGCGAAAAGAATGCCCGGCACATGGTGTTGTAGACTTCGCGTTGCCGGGCAACGGAATGATCCGTAGAATCTGGCGGATAAAAACTATTGGTCCGCTCAATGAAAGCCCATGTCTGTGCATCGATCAGCGTGAAATAGTCGGTGCTCATTTTCCCTTCCAGACAGGATCGCGTTTTTCGGCGAATGCCTTGAACCCTTCCTGTCCATCTTCCGAAGCATAAAGCGTGTCGACTGTACGGAATTTCCGCTTTGTGATCCAATTCATGGCTTCCTGAAAGCCCATGCTTTCCGCCTCTCGAGCGACTTCCTTGATTGCAGCGAAAACCAATGGAGGCCCGCTTTCAAGCATGCGCGCAATTTCCCAAACGCGCGCCATGAGATTATCTTTCGGCAGGACCTCGTTGACCAGCCCCCAGCGATGCGCTTCGGCGACATCCATCCACCGGCCGGTCAAAAGAAGATCCATGGCGACATGGTAAGGAATGCGCTTGGGTAACTTTACCGTAGCTGCGTCGGCCAGCGTGCCAGCGCGTATTTCTGGCAGTGCAAAACTTGAGTGATCGGAGGCATAAATCAGGTCGCAGGAGAGGGCGAGTTCAAAGCCACCACCGACCGCCATGCCATTGACGGCTGCGATGACTGGCTTATTGAGGTCCAAGAGTTCTTGTAGGCCGCCAAAGCCTCCAACGCCATAATCGCCGTCTACGGCATCACCGGCTGCGGCTGCTTTCAAATCCCATCCGGCACAGAAGAATTTGTCGCCTTCGGTCCGCATGATCGCTACGCGAAGCGCGGGGTCATCACGGAACTTTTTGAATGTTTCTCCAAGCAACCGGCTGGTTGTCAGGTCAATGGCATTGGCCTTTGGCCGGTCAAGCGTGACTTCAAGAATACCTCCCTCGCGCCGTGTTCTGACAATATCACTCATGACAGTTCTCCCTTTGCAACCAGCAGCGCATCTGCGATCCAGGCCCCTTGGCCCACTCGGCAGACCAGTAGCGGATTAATATCGAGTTCAACAATTTTTCCCGCATTTTTTACCGCAAAGGCAGCAATGCCCATGATTGCGTCCAGAGCCGCATCCAGATCAGCCTTCGGTCTATTGCGGAAGCCATCAAGCAACGGGAACATGCGCAATGAACGCAAAGCAGTTTCAATATCGCTGCGGCTTGACGGCAGAAGAAGCGTTACCGTGTCTTGCAGTAACTCTACCAAGACGCCGCCGGTACCCAGCGTCATAACGGGCCCGAACTGTGGATCGTCGATGATGCCGACAATGAGTTCTGCCACTGCTCTTGTTATCATGCGCTCGATATAAATACCGGAACCAAGATCAATCAGGTCGTCCGCCGCTGCTTTGACTGCATCCGCATTCTTTAGATTTAGCCTGACGGCATTTTGCTCTGATTTGTGAGAAATGCCGAGCGCCTTGAGGGCAACCGGATAGGCCAGTTTATTGGCGACGGTTACGGCTTCAGCAGATGTCGTACAGCACTGGCCTTGGGGAACCGGCAAGCCTGCGGCTTTCAAAATGGCTTTGGCTTGAGCTTCATCAGGTGCTGCCGTGTTGCCAGAGTTTTTACCGAGAGTAGCCACCGGCTGTGCAATTTCTTTGACCCATGACTTGCCGATGAACGCGGCCGCCTCAGCAGCGTCAAAAGCTTCGACAATTCCGCAAAGTGGGGCAATGCCTTTGGCGATGAGCTGCTCCATATATTCTTCGGGAATGTTTTCAGGCAGCGACGCTACGATGGCGCCTTTGGCCTTGTTGGTCTTCAATGCATTCTCAAAGCCGCGAACAGTGGACCACCAATCGACGTCCGAGCACCGGTCCTTGCGCGGAAAATCAAGGACAAGGCAGCTTAACGAAAAACCGCCCGAAACCATTGCTGTGAATGTATCGGTCAATGCCGGTTCATTGTTCCAGATAAAGGTGTGGTAATCGAGCGGATTGGCCACCGCAACGAGCGGTCCGAGCGTCGACTTCACTTTGGCGCGATGCTCCGGCGTCAAAGGAGGGAAGTTTATCGTACGCCCCTCGGCGCTGTCTGCCATGACGGAGGCTTCGCCGCCGGAACAGCTCATGGAACAAAGTGTATTGCCATCAAGCGGTCCATGCACATGCAGTAATTTGAGCGTTTCGAGGAATGAGGCAATCGAATTGACACGAGCAATACCCAATCTTTTCAGAAAAGCATCGGAAGCTGCGTCTGATCCGGCCAGAGAGGCGGTATGGGAAACGGTTGCCGCACGTGCCTGCTCTGAACGGCCAACCTTCATGGCAACAATCGGTTTGCCGAGTTCACGCGCGCGTTTTGCCAGCAATTCAAACTTGGATGCCGATTGAAACGCCTCAATATGCAGGCCAAGCGCCGTGACGCGTTCATCCTCAAGCAAGGCAATCGCCATGTCAGGCAAGCCGGTTTGGGCCTGATTTCCCGCCGTCATGACATGGGCAATCGGCAGGCCTCGGGTCTGCATCGTCATATTGATGGCGATGTTGGACGACTGTGTGATGATGGCTACGCCCCGCTCATCTGGCTCCAGCCGCCTGCCGCCATGCTGATCGGGCCAAAGTAGAGCGCCATCACAATAATTGATCAGTCCGTAACAATTCGGTCCGATGATCGGCATTTCACCCGCCGCCTCGACCAGCTCTTCCTGAAGTCTTGCGCCGTCGGCGTCATCCGCGCCAGCTTCGAGAAAACCCGATGCGTAGCAGACTGCCACGCCCGTTCCGATTGCGCGCAGATCACGCACAATATCAAGCGTTAGAAAGCGATTAACTCCGATAAATGCGGCGTCTGGACCTGCCGGTAGGTCGGCAACCGAGCGGTAGACTTTCAATCCGCATATTTCATCATGTTTGGGATGCACCGGCCATATCTCACCGGAAAAACCCATTTTTTGCGATTGTTTGATGACTTCGGTAGCTTGAAGGCCGCCGAAGACAGCAATGGACTTGGGCCGAAGCAGGCGATCCAGTTTATGCGCCATCAAACACTCCGTTACGCGCCATGCGGACGAAGCAAGGCGCGTGATATAATGTGGCGCTGAATTTCGGAAGTTCCTTCCCAGATGCGTTCGACACGGGCATCCCGCCAGATACGTTCCAGCGGCAGGTCATCCATCAGCCCCATTCCGCCATGAATCTGGATCGCTTCATCGGCAACAAAGGCCAGCATTTCAGTGGCTTTGAGCTTGGCCATAGCCATATCCTGATCGGTAACTGTGCCCTGGTCGAATTTCCAGCCGGCTTCGAAAGTGAGCAGATCCGCCGCTTTTAATTCAGTTGCCATATCAGCCAATTTGAACGACACGCCTTGAAACTTGCCGATCTGCTGGCCGAACTGCTGGCGTTGGGCAGCATATTCAATGGCATGACCCAGCGCGCGCTCGGCACGGCCCAAGCAGGTGGCCGCGACTTGCAAACGGGTAGCGCCCAGCCAAGTATTGGCAACTTCGAAGCCTTTGTGCACTTCGCCAAGGATGGCTTCTTGCGGCAGACGGCAATCATCGAATTCGATAATCGCATTGCTATATCCACGGTGCGAAACATTGCGGTAGCCTTCGCGGATGGTCATGCCGGGATGACCTTTATCGACAAAGAATGCCGTAATTTTCTTTTTCTTGCCGCGCGGTGTGTCTTCCTCGCCCGAAGCCACGAAAAGAATAACGAAATCGGCCTCAAGCGCGTGGCTTATAAAGTGCTTTGTGCCGTTCACCACCCAATCGCCATTATTCTCGACGGCAGATGCTTTCATGCCGCGCAAATCGGAACCAGCGCCGGGCTCTGTCATCGCCAGACAGTCGGACTTCTCGCCGCGAATACATGGATAGAGATATTTCTCTTTCTGTGCATCCGTTCCCGCCAGCAATATATTCGACGGACGCCCCACACAGGTCCAGTGAAGTGCATAATTGGCGCGGCCGAGTTCTTTTTCATAGAGCAGCCAGGTAACGGTATCGAGACCGGCACCGCCCACCGATTCCGGCATGTTGGCTGCATAAAGCCCAGCTTCAATGGCCTTTTGCTTCAACTCGTCTGCGAGTTCTTTTCGCAGGATGCCGGTATGCTCGACTTCTGCCTCATGCGGGTAAAGCTCATTTTGGACAAAAGCCCGCGTCGTATCAACGATCAGGCGTTGTTCTTCCGAAAGACCAAAATCCATTGTTTCAGCTCTTCTTCTTTTTGAGTTTACTCGTCACGGCCTTGGCTGCTGCCTTCGATAGAGCGGGCTTTTGTGCCAGCTTGGAAAGGCGCTTGGTATAGTCCTTATAGAGCGCACCAGCGCCCCAACCTTTGCCTTTGTTTTGTTTGGAAAGAGCATCCATGATCGCTACTAGATTGTCATCGCGTATGCGTTCAAGCTCGCGGATAGACAGCCCGTGCGCCTGTTCGTCAGATTGGTTGGCAATCTTGTCAACCAGCTCTTCTGTCAGTTCAGGCACATCCATGAGCTTGGTCCAGGGCCATGATAGGCAGGGACCGAACTGGGCAATGAAATGACGCATGCCAGCTTCGCCGCCAGCGACGCGGTAAACCTGAAACATACCCATCTGCGCCCAGCGAATGCCAAAGGAGTAGCGCATGATGTCGTCAAGTTCTTCAACGGTCGTGATGTCATCCTTGATCAGCCAGAGGGCTTCGCGCCAAACGGCTTCAAGCAGACGATCACCAACGAAAGCTTCAATTTCCTTGCGAATGACCACAGGTTTCATGCCGATAGACGCGTAAAGTTCCCGCGCTTTTTCGACCGCTTCCGGAGATGTCAGTTTGCCACCGACAATCTCCACCAGTGGCAAAAGATAGACCGGATTGTAGGGGTGGCCGACGACCAGCCTCTCCGGATGTTTCATGGCCATCTGCATATCCGACGGAAGAATACCGGACGTCGAAGACCCGATGATCGCGGTCGCATCGGCATATTTGTCTATCTCTGCCAGCACTTTGTGTTTCAGGTCGAGACGTTCGGGAACGCTTTCCTGGATGAAGTTTGCACCAGCAACGGCTTCCTCAATCGACTTGGCAAAAGTCAGCTTGCCTTCTTTAGGCAGCCCATCCGGCAGCATGGTTTTGTAAGCGCGCCGAGAGTTCTTCATCACTTCGCTGACTTTGCGTTCCGCCTCCGGGTCGGGGTCGAATATTGAAACGTCAATGCCGTTAAGAAGCAGGCGGGCGACCCAGCCAGCACCAATAACTCCGCCACCGACAGCGGCTGCCTTGCGAATGCTTGCCATGATTTTACCAGCCCTTTGTTAATTTCATGCGTTCACGCACTTCCTGAGGGCCGAGAATGCGGGCTCCCATGCCTTCAGCAACTTTTACAGCGCGTTCGACCAATGGGCCATTTGTTGCCAGCACACCTTTGTCGAGCCAGATATTATCTTCCAGACCCACGCGGATATTTCCGCCCGCAAGCATCGCCATTGCCGCATAGGGCATTTGGTTGCGACCAATAGAAAATGCGGAAAAGGTCCAGTTGGAGGGCAGGTTGTTGGTCAGGGCCAGCAATGTACCAATATCGTCTGGCGCCCCCCAAGGAATACCCATACAGAGCTGGACCATGACAGGATCATCGAGCAGACCTTGGTCGTAAAGCCATTTTGCAAGCAGGAGATGGCCGGTGTCGAAGATTTCGACTTCGGGGCGCACACCCAGCGCCTGTATCTGCGCCGCCATTGCTTTCAGCATGGCAGGCGTATTTGTCATCACATAGTCGCCTTCACCGAAATTCATTGTGCCGCAATCAAGTGTGCAGATTTCCGGACGCAGCTTGGCGACGTGTTCCAAACGTTCAGTAGCACCGGCCATATCTGTTCCATCGGCAGAAGGCGGCATTGGTTGCTCAACGCTTCCAAGCGTTAGATCGCCGCCCATGCCGGCGGTCAGGTTAAGCACCATATCGACGCCAGATGCTTTGATGTGTTCAACGACTTCCGCATAAAGGGCGATGTCGCGCGAACCTTTGCCGGTCTTCGGATCGCGTACGTGGATGTGAGCAATGGCTGCACCCGCATTGGCAGCGGCAATACACTCATCAGCAATCTGGCGCGGGGTGACCGGAACCTTGTCTGAACGGCCTGTCGTGTCGCCAGCTCCAGTAACGGCGCAAGTAATAAATACATCGCGGTTAGGGGTAAGTCCCATTCTTCTGCTCCCATTCTTGATTGACATGATCATGCCGCCATTGCCAAGGAATGCTTTGCAATATACGAATCATAATTGATGAATAGCGAAGTATGCTCTCTCTTTTTGCCAAACACTGAGCCGTTGAATGTCACCGTTCTCGTCTTCAGCGGTGCTTCCCTTATGTGCGTGGCTTCAACTATTGATCCCATGCGGGCAGCAAATCGTGTTTCGGGAACATCGCTGTTCAAATGGCAGGTGGTTTCGCTTGACGGCCTGCCGACGATGACGACCTGTGGCTTGCCTATCGCTGTTTCCGGTCAGTTTAATCCATCGGAAAAGGGCGATATGCTGCTGGTCGTCGGGGGCTTTGGCACTGCCGATATCGCTCGCACAACATTCACTGCTAATTTGCGGCGGGCATTACATAATTATCAGATGATCGGCGGTATCGAAGCCGGATCCTGGTTGCTTGGTCGGGCCGGATTGCTTTCGGGCCGCAAAGCGACGACGCATTGGGAAGACATGGAAGAGTTCACAGCCGAGTTTCCCGATGCCGATATCAGGCCGGACCGTTATGTCATTGATGGCCCTGTTTTTACCAGTGGCGGAGCCTCTCCGACCTTTGATCTCATGCTGCACCTGATCCGCTCACGCTATGGCATGTCGGTTGCGCTCGATGTGGCAAGTGTATTCATCTACGACGAAGCTCATGCCTCGAATGATGCACAGCCTTTGGTTTCGCTGGGGAGACTGGACGACGTGCATCCAAAGCTTGCTATAGCTATCCGGCTTATGGAAAGTCATATTGAGAGGCCGTTGACCGTCGGTGCCATTGCAAAACGGTGCGGCCTTAGCGCCCGAAGCCTTGAGAAGATATTTGCTAAAGCTGTCGGAGAAGGGCCGGGGCGTTATTATCTTCGCTTACGTTTGAAAGTGGCGCGCAGACTGATTACCGATACGAAATCTCCGCTCGCAGACATTGCTGCACGAGCGGGATTTTCTTCTGCAGCCGCGTTTACCCGCACATTCCGCAGCTTTGAAGGCAAGCCGCCAAGTGCGTTCCGGCCTATTCATTAGGAGTCGCTTTTGACAAAGCGATGAATTGTCTATCCATGCTTCAAGCTAAAACATCAATTTCCAGAGTCAGGAGCATTCGATGCCAATCAATCATCAGTCCGGAGAATTATACAGGTCAGCGCCGATCTCCATGGAAAAGGAGTGGATTGACTATAATGGCCATCTGAACATGGCTTATTACAATGTTGTGTTTGATCGGGGCGCTGATGAGTTTCTGGCCGAGTTAGGCTTTGGGCCAAAATATGCAGCAGAACGCAAGCTTACGATCTACACTGCTGAAGTGCATATTTGCTACGTTCAGGAGATTCATCTCGACCATATCGTTACCGTTACCAGCCAACTCATCGATTTTGATGGAAAGCGGCTGCATACCTATAATGAGATCATTCATGTGGATGGGTGGTTAGCGGCGACCGCTGAAGTCCTGTCGTTGCATGTTGATATGAACGGCCCAAGGGTCGTGCCATTTCCCGATGATGTTCTGCCAAAACTGGCATTCTATAAAGAGGCTCACTCGAAACTGCCAATGCCCGAACGGGTTGGTCGTGCAATAGGCATCAAGAAAAAATGACGGGATTGAACTGATCAACCAGCCAATTTTCAAATTGCTTTATGCGAGCCTCGCCAATGCGCTCTTTACGGCAGATCATATACCACGCGCCAGGCTGGGGCACTTTTAGCGAGAACGGTGCGACCAGCCTGCCAGCTTTTATATCCTGCTCGACCAGAAAGTCGGGGGCCACGACAATACCCTGACCGCCCAGCGCTGATTGCAGCGCGGCCAGATAAGTGTCGAACTTCAAAGTCACGGTTCTTGCGGTATCAGCAATGCCTGCAGCGTCGAGCCATGTTCCCCAATCTTCGGGCGCGGTGTAGAGCGCGAGACGGGGCACTTTCCCAAGAATTTTGGCATCCATATCAAGGCCAATGCGTTCGGCAATAGCGGGACTGCATACCGGACACATCTGCGCTTTCACCAATTGCCGATAGTGCAAATTCATCCGTTCCGGGCGGGTTGTATGAATAATGCCAATATCGGAACTATCAATATTCAATTCCCAATCCAGCTGGCTTGTACCTATGCGGATTGCCAGATTTAGGTTGATCTTGCGAAAGTCAGTCAAACGCGGGATGAGCCAACGGATTGCGAAGGTTGCATAGGTTTCGATGGCAAGATCGTCTGTTGTCCCGATACGGTTTATCAGTGCCGTGCCGCGCGCAATCTTTTCAAATGCATCGTGCATATAGGGATAATACAGCGTCCCGGCATCTGTGAGTGAAACGCCGCGTGGCAGGCGCTCAAACAGTTTTACTCCGAGAATTGTTTCCAGTTCGGCAATGCGGTGACTGATCGCCGATTGCGTCACTCCAAGCTCGTCTCCCGCGAGGCGAAAACTCAATAGTCGTGCCGATGCTTCAAAGGCCCGAAGCGAACCGAGAGGCGGTATCCGTGGCTTGGACATCATGGTCGAAACTTTCACATTCAAACAGGTGAGAATATCTCATGTCTCTATGAGTAACCATCGCTTGAATGCTGCGCAATGCGGAATCATTCTAAACTGCGACGCACACTTAAAGAAAAACATGCGTCCGGGAACACTATCTTTTCGGAGAATGAAATGGGTGCAGAACAGGCCTATGCAGAAATCGCGCCGTCTCCAGGCAAGATTGATCGGCTGATTGCGGAGCATAAAGCGGGTTATGGTCTAGTTCGCTCTTTCTATCTCGACCCCGACATTTATGCGCGGGATATGGAACGTGTGTTCCGCCGCCATTGGCATTGTGTCGGTCACGCCAGCATCATCCCGAATGCCGGTGATTTCGAGTTGTTCAAAATCGATACGGAAGCGGTCATTGTCTCGCGCACTGAAGACGGTTCAATCCACGCATTCCTGAATGTCTGCCGCCATCGCGGTGCCGAGGTCTGCACAAAGCCTAAAGGCAATGCGCGCTTTTTCGTATGCCCCTATCATGCCTGGACATATACGAATGATGGCAGCCTGCGAGCGGCCCGACTTATGCCCAGGGATTTCGACCGCAGCGCGCATGGCCTGAAAAAATTGCATGTGCGTGTTGCTGAAGGCTTGATTTTCATCTGTTTTGCCGACGAACCATTGGACTTCGCAATTGTGGAGCAGTCATTGCGCACGACCTGCGGACAATATGGCTGGGCGGAGGCCAAAGTGGCACATCGGGAAACCTATCCAGTTGATGCCAATTGGAAGCTGGCCGTTGAAAATTACGTCGAATGCTATCATTGCGGTCCGGCTCATCCGGAATATTCGCAAACCCACGCGCTGGAACAGCCCGCTGAAAAGATCGTGGAACTCAATGCACGCATGGAACAGCGAACCTGCGCGCTTGGAATCGATATTGCCACCGGCGACCACTGGCAGAATTCGGCGCAGGGACAGGAGACGATTCACACCTTTCGCTATGCGCTTTATGACGGCGTTTCGAGCGGCAGCGAGGATGGATCGCCTGTTGCCCCCCTAATGGGCCGGTTTAATGAGTTTGATGGCGGGGTGACCTCTATCCACCTTGGCGGCACAAGCTTCCTGGTATGTTATCCGGACCATGGCATGATCTACCGGTTTATTCCAAAAACGGTCGATACGTGCGAAATGGAGTTGATCTGGCTGGTGCGAGGCGACGCCGAAGAAGGCAAGGATTACAACCTCGAAAAGCTTACTTGGCTGTGGAAAGTGACCACCGCCGAAGACAAGACAATTATCGAGCACACTGCACGGGGCGTTCGTTCGCATTACTTCGTGCCGGGTCCAATTGCACCAATGGAATATAACGAGTTGCGGTACATCCAATGGTACCTTGATGAAATCGCACGGGCCTGAGCGAGCAGCATGACAATATGGGAGACTATTTATGTCTGATTTTCCAACGTCGGCGCGCGTCGTCATCATTGGCGGTGGGGCGGTTGGCGTTTCATCGCTTTATCATCTGGCAAAAGCGGGCTGGACTGATTGTGTCCTGCTTGAAAAAAATGAGCTGACATCAGGTTCCACATGGCATGCGGCAGGTAACGTGCCGACATTTTCGGCTTCCTGGTCCGTGATGAATATGCAGCGCTATTCAGCCGAGCTTTATCGACGGCTTGCTGCCGAAGTTGACTACCCGATGAATTATCATGTCACCGGTTCGCTGCGCCTTGCTCATACCAAGGAACGCATGCGCGAGTTTCAGCGTGTCAAGAGCATGGGGCAATATCAAGGGATGGATATTGATGTGCTGGGCGTTGAAGAAATCAATGGCCGGTATCCATTCATTGCGACGCATGAGCTGGCCGGTGCACTTTACGATCCCAATGATGGCGATATTGACCCGGCACAGCTTACGCAGGCTTTGGCAAAAGGCGCACGCGACCTTGGCGCAAAGATTATCCGGTTTTGCCCCGTTACCGCTGCGCGGCGTGAAAAGGATGAGTGGATCATCACCACGCCACAGGGGGAAATTCGCTGCGAATATGTTGTCAATGCAGCGGGTTATCGCGCGCAGGAAATTGGCAAAATGTTTGGGCGCAATGTCCCGATGATGGTGATGAGCCATCAATATTTGCTCTTTGATGAAATACCGGAAATTGCAGCATGGTCGCGCGAGCATGGTCAAAAACTACCGCTTCTCCGCGATGTTGATTCCTCTTATTACCTTCGACAAGAGAAGAACGGCATGAATTTGGGGCCTTATGAGCGCAATTGCCGCGCGCATTGGACAACACCAGATGATCCGATGCCGGATGATTTCTCATTCCAGCTCTTTCCCGATGATCTTGAAAGACTGGAGTGGTATCTCAACGATGCGATCGCGCGTGTTCCCATCCTCGGGACTGCCGGATTGTCGAAAATCATCAATGGTCCCATTCCCTATGCACCAGATGGCAACCCGCTGATCGGACCAATGCCCGGTGTTCCCAATGCGTTTGAGGCATGCGTTTTTACGTTCGGCATTGCGCAGGCGGGTGGTGCCGGCAAGGTTCTGGCAGAATGGGTGACGGAAGGCGCGACCGAATGGGATATGTGGTCCTGTGATCCGCGTCGCTTTACTGCCTTTGCGGATAAGGATTATTGCGTTGCCAAAGGTATGGAGGTCTACGGACACGAATATGCCATCCATTTCCCCCGTCATACGTGGCCAGCAGGGCGCAATAAAAAGCTTTCGCCAATTCATGATCGTATTGCAGGATTGGGCGCACAGTTCGGCGCATATAATGGCTGGGAACGGGCTAATTGGTACGCGCAGCCGGGTGATGATACCTCTGAAGAGGCGACACAGACTTTTACGCGGGAAGGTCCATGGCAACGACGTATCCGCGAGGAGTGCCTTGCGGTACGCGATGCGGTCGGCATTCTCGATTTGCCGGGATTTTCCCGTTTTAAAGTAAGCGGGGAAGGTGCCCGTTCGTGGCTGACCACATTGATCACCGGTATCGTGCCAAAGCCTGGACGCATCGGCCTTGGTTATTTCTCCGATGAAAAGGGCCGCGTTGTCACCGAAATGTCGATCATGGCAATTGATGAGGATGTATTCTTTCTCATTACTGCGAGTGTTGCCGAGTGGCATGACCGCGATTGGTTGCTGAATCATCTTCCAAAAGATAGCGCCATTACGATCAGCAATGTTACAGATGATTTTTCCTGTCAGATCGTCACGGGGCCAAAAGCACGCGCATTGTTCAGTGATATTTGCGATGCGGATCTTGAGAAATCCTGGCTTTCACATCAGACGACACAAATCGCCGGGCGCTATTGCCAATTGGTGCGCGTGTCTTTTGCCGGTGAACTTGGTTGGGAAATCCATACGAAAATTAATGATACTGCCGCGATTTTCGATGCGGTTTGGCAAGCTGGCCAGAAATACGGGATCAAGCCATTTGGCATGTTTGCGCTGGATTCGCTGCGTCTGGAGAAAGGTTATCGCGCCTGGAAGGGCGATCTTTCAACGGATTATACCCCACTGCAAAGCGGGCTGGAGCGCTTTATCAAATGGGAGAAACCAGACTTTCTCGGCAAGAGCGCGCTTGAACGTGAAAAGCAACAAGGCGTGAAGAAGCGTTTTGTCACGCTGACTGTGGAAGCGGCCGACTGCGACGCCCCTTATATGTCAACGCTTTGGCATAATGGCGCTATTGTTGGCGAAACGACATCGGGGGGCTGGGGCCACCGTATTGATAAATCCATTGCGCTCGGCATGTTAAAAGCCGAACTGACGGAACCCGGAACGGAAGTCGAAGTGGAAATCTTTGGCGAGAGATATAAAGCAACAGTTCATCCCGACGAGCCTCTCTGGGACCCCAAGAACGAAAGAATCCGCGCATGAGCAACTTACCAGACAAGGCGCGGGCCGTTATTATTGGTGGTGGAATTTCCGGCTGCTCTGTGGCTTATCATCTGGCAAAGCTCGGGTGGAGCGACATTGTATTGCTGGAGCGCAAGCAGCTTACCTCAGGTACGACATGGCACGCTGCCGGGTTGATCGGGCAGCTTCGCGCTTCGCAAAACATGACACGGCTCGCCAAATATTCGGCGGACCTTTATGTCAAGCTTGAAGCGGAAACGGAAGTTGCCACGGGTATGCGGCAGGTTGGATCAATCACTGTCGCGCTGACTGAAGAACGCAAGCATGAAATCTATCGCCAAGCTTCACTGGCGCGTGCTTTTGATGTGGATGTCCGCGAAATATCTCCAAGTGAAGTCAAGCAGATGTACCCGCATCTTAATATTGCAGATGTAGTTGGTGCTGTGCATTTGCCTCTTGATGGTCAATGTGATCCCGGAAATATCGCCATGGCTTTGGCGAAGGGCGCTCGGCAACGAGGCGCAAAGATAGTCGAGAATGTGAAGGTCACTGAGGTTCTCAAAAAGAATGGCCGGGTTGCGGGTGTGTCTTGGGCCAAGGACGGCGAACAAGGGACAATCGAAACGGATGTTGTAATCAATTGCGCTGGAATGTGGGCGCGTGATCTGGCTGCGAGTTCCGGCGTTACAGTGCCGCTGCATGCTTGTGAGCATTTCTATCTTGTTTCCGAGCCGATTGAGGGCCTGGGCCGCTTGCCTGTACTTCGCGTGCCAGACGAATGCGCCTACTACAAAGAAGATGCGGGAAAGATGATGCTTGGTGCGTTTGAGCCTGTTGCCAAGCCATGGGGCATGAACGGTATTTCCGAAGATTTCTGTTTTGACCAACTGCCGGAAGATTTTGAGCATTTTGAACCCATTCTGGAAATGGGCGTCAATCGCATGCCCATGCTCGGCACGGCTGGCATTCACACCTTCTTCAACGGTCCTGAGAGCTTCACGCCGGATGACCGATATTATCTTGGCGAAGCGCCAGAGCTAGGAGGTTACTGGGTTGCGGCGGGATACAATTCCATCGGAATCGTATCATCAGGCGGCGCGGGGATGGCGCTTGCGCAATGGATACATGATGGTGAGGCGCCATTCGATCTGTGGGAAGTGGATATTCGCCGGGCCCAACCATTTCAAAAGAACAGGCGCTATCTGAAAGAGCGTGTTTCTGAAACGCTTGGTCTGCTCTATGCCGATCATTTCCCTTACCGGCAGATGGCCACATCGCGCAATATTCGTCGCTCTCCAATCCATGAGCATCTCAAGGCGCGGGGCGCGGTTTTCGGCGAGGTAGCGGGTTGGGAACGGGCGAACTGGTTTGCCAAAGAAGGGCAGGAGCGCGAATATCGCTATTCGTGGAAGCGGCAAAACTGGTTTGATAACCAGCGCGATGAACATTTGGCCGTGCGCAATGGCGTCGGTCTGTTCGATATGACGTCATTCGGTAAAATCCGCATCGAGGGCCGCGATTCTTTGGCATTCCTGCAAAGGCTTTGTGCCAACCAGCTTGATGTTGAGGCCGGGCGTATTGTTTACACGCAAATGCTCAATAATCGCGGCGGAATTGAAAGTGATCTGACGATTACACGCCTTTCTGAAACAGCCTTTCTGGCAATTGTTCCGGGAGCAACTTTGCAGCGTGATCTGGCGTGGATGCGCAATCACCTTAAGGACGAATTTGTTGTCATTACGGATATGACAGCCGCAGAATCGGTACTCTGCCTCATGGGGCCAAAATCACGTGAACTGATCCAGAAGATCAGCCCTAACGATTTTTCCAATGAAGCCAATCCATTCGGTACGGCGCGGGAAATCGAAATTGGCATGGGGCTGGCCCGTGCGCACCGCGTAACTTATGTCGGGGAACTTGGCTGGGAGCTATATGTCTCAACCGATCAGACAGCCCATGTTTTCGAACAGATCGAAGAGGTTGGGCGTGAGCTTGGTTTAACCCTATGCGGATTGCATACACTTGATTCTTGCCGCATCGAGAAGGCGTTCAGGCATTTCGGCCATGACATTACGGATGAAGACCATGTTCTGGAGGCGGGATTAGGCTTTGCGGTAAGGGCTGACAAGGGCGAGTTCATTGGGCGAGATGCGGTTTTGAAAAAGAAGGATTCTGGACTGGATCGCATGCTCCTGCAGTTTCGCCTCACCGATCCGGAACCCTTGCTCTTCCATAATGAGGCAATCATACGCGACGGCGCGATAGTCGGCACGATCACATCCGGCAATTATGGGCATCATCTTGGCGGAGCAGTCGGCCTCGGCTACGTTCCCGCAAAGGGTGAGACTGCCGATCAAATATTGGCATCAAACTACGAAATTGAGATTGCCGGAATACGCGTAAAGGCCGAAGTCTCTCTGAAACCGATGTATGATCCGAAGGCTGAACGGGTAAGAGTTTAACGAATAAGTGGGGCGATTAGCAGCCTTGAAAAGTTAAGCTCTACAAAATTGGGATTTGCATAAAGCACAGTAAATACGGGAGGTTTTTGCCCGCATTTACATTTTTGCCGGTGATTTGCCTTACTTGTTAAAGCTAATTTTCCATGAATTCAGAGGATTTTAACCAAAGACGTTCAGGGGGCGTTCATCTTTTTAAGTTAAGTTTTAGCTAATTGATCGCTATCCGGCTTGATCCGGCAAGCATGAACCAAGGCATACGACCATGACCATGATTTTTCAGCTTCGCGATACGCTTCGTATCGTCCGTGAATTTGTTGTTCCAACTTACCGCCCAGAGCGCCACTATATGCGCGGTCCGGGCCCTGCTTGCGCCCAGCGCAATCATGGATCAAGCGTTCAGGCGTAATGATACACGCGCGCATCCAGCGGAGCCTCATCACGGGCTCGCAATCCATAATCTCGTATAACAGACGCGATCCTCAGCCGGTAATCAGCAAAGATACCGGCACGGCCATCACTTTGGGCCATTCGATGCGCTTCGGTATTGCGCCAAGCCGCCACTGAAGCCTCATCGCGCCAGAAAGATAATGAGAGATAGCGACTCTCGTCAGTCAAACTGCGAAATCGCTCTACTGAAATAAAGCCATCGATTTTTTCGAGTATTGGCCGCAGATTTGCGGCTTGATCAAAATAATCGCTGTTACGACCTTCTGCGGGCTCGACTTCAAAAATAACGGCGATCATTTGATTGAGGCTCCATTGGTGCCTGTCACTAGACGCAAGAACGTTCTGTCCTCGCGGCGAATAAAACGCTTCTCGCGCGCAAATTCATAATTCGCTCGACCCACCGGATCGGCCATAAGCCGGGATCGATATTCTTCGTATGCGCCGAGATTTTCAATGTTATATGCCGCATAGGCAAGCGTAGACGAACCTTCATGTGGTGAGTAATAGCCAATCAGGTCGGCCCCGCAGCGCGGAATGGCCTCGTTCCAGTTACGAGCATATTCCTCGAACGCATCCTTTTGGTAGGGATCTATCTCATATTGGATGAAACAGGTGATCGGCATGTCATTGCTCCTTTGTCACTGACTTCGTTGTAAGCGAACAGAACCACCAATGCTTCGAGGGCGATCGAAGTGTTGCAGTCTTTGAACCTGTCAGGAGACTTCAAAATGCGTCTTGATAGTTCGACCATTTCCGAAGCAACATGGACTTGCTTTGCTCAATATTTTGCATGCGACAAGACGGGAAAGCGCCATGCCCAACAATGCACGATTTGCAGAAATAGCAGCCCTTGCGGGTGATCCGGGACGAGCGAGCATGCTTACCGGCCTTATGGACGGGCGCGCTCTGACAGCTTCTGAGCTTGCCCGTTTAGCCGGTGTCACTGCCCAGACCGCGAGCAGCCATTTGATGCGTATGACAGAGGCAGGTTTGCTGCTGGTCGAGAAGCAGGGGCGGCATCGTTATCATCGCCTGGCATCACCGGCCGTAGCGCAAATGATCGAAAGCATAATGCGGCTCGCGGCGCCAGCGGTGGACAGCAAACCAGTCAGAACAGGCCCGCGTGATGCAGCATTGCGGGCAGGGCGTACCTGCTACGATCATCTGGCGGGACATCTTGGCGTGTCTATTGCCGATTCGTTGATTGATGCTGGACATCTTGAACTTGGCATTGACGCAGGTGAGGTGACGGCGAACGGAATCCACTTGTTTGAAAGCGCGGGGATAAATGTTGAAGCGCTTACGGCCAAGGGCAGCCGCATCCTTTGCAGGCCATGTCTGGACTGGAGCGAACGCAGGCCGCATCTTGCCGGTGCAATCGGCGCGGCCCTTTGCACGCATTGCTTCGATAAGGGGTGGATAAGACGTGTTGAAGGCTCGCGGGCTGTCACTGTTACCCCTAATGGGCGCAGACAGCTACGCGAGACATTTGGCGTCAATCTGAGCTAAACGTGTTTTGTAACACCGCCATCGACACGAATATTTTGCCCGGTAATATAACCCGCATCATCGGAGAGCAGAAACGCCGCGGTTTTTGCAATTTCATTCATTGTGCCAACCCGTTTCATCGGCACATTATCTCCGGTGCCCGGCTTATGATCCAAACTATCGATAAAACCGGGTAGAAGCGCATTCATACGGATATTATCCGCACCATAACGATCAGCATAAAGCTTGGTATATGCGCCAACAGCAGCCCGATAGGCGCAAGATACTGGGAATACCAAGCTGGGTTCAAATGCGGCAAATGTGGTTATGTTTACCCAGGCGCCTTTGCCTTGCTTGAGCATATAGGGCGTAACAAGCCGCGCCATGCGCACGACGCTCAAAACCATCAGATCATTGCCGAGGGCCCATTTCTCATCGGTTATATCGACCAAATCACCCTTTGGCGGATGACCAGTGTGATTGACGACTGCGTCGATACGGCCATAAGCCTCAACGGTTTTGCTCACAAGCTGTTCAAGGTCCGCTGCTTCGCCAGCTGAACCCTTGACGCCGACAGCGCCAAGCTCGTTAGCCAGATCAACAGCGCTGCCTGATGGGGACATTAGACCAAGCCTGTATCCTCGTTCATGCAACTCCCGGGCAATAGCTGCGCCCATGCCGCGCCCACCGCCTGTAATGATAGCCACGGGGGCTTGTGTTTGATCGGTCACTTCATCTGCCTCATTTTTATTGGAATTGGCCGAGCATGTTCGATCAATGCTATTGAAGCAAATGAATTCCGGGCCATACGATGCTCAAATATATTGAACAATTGATGGGGGCGGATTGGAAAAATCAATTGGCATTTCTCACCCATCTTTTGCCCAAATCCATTGTATATTCGCTGCCATATTCAACGGGGACTGATTCCATGATCAAGAAATTTGCCATCGCCTGTCTTGCGGCGACGTTTTTGGCAGGCTGCACAACCACCGATCCCTATACGGGCGAGCAGAAAATGTCGAACACGGCGGGTGGCGCTCTGATTGGTACGGCAGCGGGCGCTCTGGCGGGCTTGGCAGTGGGTGGCAGCGGACGTGCCCAGCGCAATGCCGTATTGATCGGCGCAGGGCTTGGTGCTCTCGGCGGTGGTGCAATCGGCAATTATATGGACCGGCAGGAATCGGAATTACGCGCCCAGCTTCAAGGTACGGGCGTATCTGTGACCCGAAATGGCGATCGCATCATCCTCAACATGCCATCCGCCATCACATTCAATATTGACCGCGATCAGGTAAAGCCTGAGTTTTTCTCAACACTGTCCTCCGTCGCAGTTGTCCTGCGCAAGTTTGACCGGACAATTGTTGACGTTGCGGGCCATACAGACTCAACCGGCAGTATGGAGCACAATCAGTTGTTATCGGAGCGCCGCGCGCTTTCCGTTGCCAATTATCTGACACAACAGGGCATCGATAATCGGCGCTTTGACGTTCGTGGCTATGGCCCGACCGAGCCGGTCGCCAGCAATGCCAGCGAGTCCGGCCGGGCGCAAAATCGCCGCGTCGAGATTCAGATTTCCCCGCTTACCTAGTAGCGAGGGCGATTGCGATTTTTGCAGCGAGGCGCGCATTGTTTTCAACAAGGGCAATGTTTGCCACGAGGCTTTCGCCTTTGGTTATGGTCAGAATTTCTGACAGAAGAAATGGTGTTACTGCTTTGCCGGTAATGCCATTTTTTGTGGCGCGGGAAAGAGCTTCGCTGATGTAACCCGCCATGATTTCAGCCGGAATTTCGCTTGGCTCCGGAATGGGATTTGCAATCAGCATGCCACCGACAACCCCAATGGCTTCACGCGCCTTTTGAAAATCGGCAATAGTTTCAGCGGTATCCAGACGCAGAGGTGCTTTAAGCGGAGATTGGCGCGACCAGAAAGCCGGCATGGTATCCGAACCATAAACGACAACCGGGACCCCCTTTGTTTCGAGCACTTCCAGAGTTTTCTCAATATCCAGAATCGCCTTTGCACCGGCAGATACGACAATAACCGGTGTGCGGCCAAGCTCTTCCAGATCCGCAGATATATCGAAGCTGGTCTCAGCCCCCTTATGAACACCGCCAATACCACCCGTGGCGAAAACCTTGATCCCGGCGAGATTGGCGGCCAGCATTGTCGCTGCAACAGTTGTTCCGCCCGTACGGCCCTGAGACAAGGCAAATGCCAGGTCAGCGCGGGAGAGTTTCATTGCCCCTTTTACCTGCGCAAGAGCTTCCCGCTCCTCAACGGAAAGACCAATTTTCAATCTGCCATCTATAATAGCGATTGTAGCAGGGACAGCGCCTTCTTTAGTGATAATAGCTTCTACATCTGCCGCCATGCGACTATTATCCGGGTAGGGCATACCATGGGTGATAATTGTGCTTTCAAGGGCAACCACAGGCTTTCCTGCCGCGAGCGCCTCTTGCACATCGCTTGAAATGTCTGTGTATTGGTTCAGCTTATTTGTCATCATTGCTTCCTTATACGAGCGGGCTTGCGGCTGGGATATTCGCAAGTGCTTGGTCGAATTCCTGTTGCGAAAAATTTGGACTGGCCGAATGAGTTTGTAGGGTTAAAAAGGAGGCGGCCATTCCTTCGCGGCATGCCTGCTGAAAGGCTTCCCCGCGCATCAATGCAGCAATACTGCCTCCAGCAATTGCATCACCAGCTCCGGTAACATCGGCAATTCCCGGAACTTCAGGCGGCTGAATGGTAAATGCGTGGTCGCTGTCAAAGGCTAGAACGGCCTCTGCGCCATTGGTAACAATTGCACTGCGAAGCCCTTGCTCCCGTAATGCAGCATGGACTTGCGAAAGTGAAGCATCGCGCTCCAGCCCGGAAAGGGCCAAAGCCTCACGTCGGTTCATGAAAAGGCAGGTGAGCCTGGAAAAAACAGCGCGTAAACGAATGGCTTTGGCAGGAGAAATCGCCAAGGCAAACAGGGGAAGGTCCGCTGCCAGACCGGCAAGACGCGTCAATCCGTCCGGAGGAAGATTGGCATCGCAGAATATACCATTTGCAGATGCAATCGCATCGCGGACCTTGCGTCGGCGTAACTGCTTCGGCAAGGCAAGTTCATAAAGGGCCATATCGGCGAGTGCAGCAACCACATCGCCGTGCTCATCAAGGATTGCCGTATAGTTTGGGGTTGCCCGGTCCATGAAAACAACTGAACTGTCTTTAATGCCAGCCAATTCTATTGCCAATGCGACCGCATCCCCGGCAGGGTCTGCACCCCGCACTGAAAGAATCTCTGTCGATATACCGCGTTGCATCGCCAGCCTGAGAGCGTTGAAAACACCGCCGCCAGCTTCCTCGCGCATAATTCCCGGATTTGAAGCGCCTGGAACAAAAGGCACAGAGGTTTGGCCCCGCCGGTCGAGATGGGCACCGCCGACAGCAAAAAGCAGCGGTTTGATATGTTTGATCATGATTGAAAACTTGCCCGGATAAAACTGAAAGTTGCGATGCATCGCATTTATCTTTCTCTAGAGCGTAGAATCGCTTGGCGCAATAAGAGCTGCGATTCGACAGCGGGTTTGTGCGGGAAAGCCATGTCTTTGTAAATGAGAGCAAACAATATGTGGACAGCATTGCTCCGCACAGATAAGAACATTAAAAGAACAAAATGAATTTAATAAATAAAATCAATGCATTGCTCCTATTGCAAAATAAGAACAAAACAGATACAAATAAGTTCACAAACAGGAAATTCCGGACTTCATGCATATCACAGGGGTAGTGTAACATGGCTCAAAATTCTTTGCGGTTGGTTGAGGGTAATTCGGTGGATAAAACTAAAGCGCTTGATGCGGCATTGTCGCAGATTGAAAGATCCTTTGGTAAGGGATCGATCATGCGGCTTGGGCGTAACGAGCAGGTCGTTGAAATAGAAACGGTTCCGACCGGTTCATTGTCATTGGACATTGCGCTTGGCGTCGGCGGTCTCCCCAAAGGACGTATTATAGAAATTTATGGGCCGGAAAGCTCTGGTAAGACGACGCTCGCACTGCATACAATTGCAGAAGCGCAGAAGAAAGGCGGGATTTGCGCCTTTGTCGACGCGGAACACGCGCTTGACCCGGTCTATGCACGTAAGCTCGGCGTTGATCTGGAGAATTTGCTGATCTCCCAGCCAGATACCGGAGAGCAGGCGCTTGAGATCACGGACACGCTTGTTCGTTCCGGCGCTATCGATGTGCTTGTTATCGACTCGGTTGCTGCCTTGACGCCGCGAGCCGAAATTGAAGGTGAAATGGGTGACAGTCTGCCAGGCTTGCAGGCCCGCTTGATGAGTCAGGCATTGCGCAAGCTGACAGCTTCCATTTCGCGTTCCAACTGCATGGTCATTTTCATCAATCAGATTCGTATGAAGATCGGTGTGATGTTCGGCTCGCCCGAAACCACGACAGGCGGTAATGCGCTCAAATTCTACGCTTCGGTCCGTCTTGATATTCGACGCATCGGTTCGTTGAAGGAGCGCGATGAAGTCGTCGGCAATCAGACACGTGTGAAAGTCGTCAAGAACAAGCTTGCTCCACCCTTCAAGCAGGTTGAATTCGATATCATGTATGGTGAAGGTGTTTCGAAGACGGGCGAACTTGTCGACCTTGGCGTCAAGGCTGGTCTGGTCGAAAAATCTGGATCATGGTTCTCCTATAATTCGCAGCGCCTTGGTCAGGGCCGGGACAATGCCAAATTATTCTTGAAGGAAAACCCTGATCTGGCCAATGAGATCGAACTTGCAATCCGCCAGAATGCCGGACTGATCTCCGAGCAGATGCTGGACAAGGGACCTAATGATTCTGAAGATGATGACACTTTGGATGCTGCCGAAGGTTAATCCGGCAGGTTGAATTGTCCTGATAAGTGAAAACCCGCTCGCCATGGCCTGCGGGTTTTTTATTGTCCTTTGTCGCTTGAGGAGGGATTTTCTGGACAGCGGCAGAACGCATCGCTACAAGCGTTTCGTTCTATCCCTTCATTTTGGGGAAGTAACGAATCCGCATTGGATATACAGGATCAGAGGCTGAGAATTATGAGTGGCGTCAACGAGATACGGTCGACATTTCTGAACTATTTTAAGAAGAACGGCCACGAGATCGTCGCCTCGAGCCCGCTTGTCCCTCGCAATGATCCAACACTGATGTTTACCAATGCCGGTATGGTCCAATTCAAAAATGTTTTCACAGGTGTCGAGCAGCGCCCTTATAGCCGCGCGACAACTTCGCAAAAATGCGTGCGCGCAGGCGGCAAGCACAATGATTTGGACAATGTCGGCTACACTGCACGTCATCATACGTTCTTTGAAATGCTCGGCAATTTTTCCTTTGGCGATTACTTCAAAGAAGAAGCAATTTCTCTTGCCTGGAATTTGATTACCAAGGAGTTCGGCCTCGACAAGGATAAGTTGCTGGTTACTGTTTACCACACCGATGATGATGCAGCAGAGTACTGGAAGAAGATTGCGGGTCTTTCCGATGACCGGATCATTCGCATTGCGACCAGTGATAATTTCTGGGCTATGGGCGATACCGGCCCATGCGGTCCTTGTTCAGAAATATTCTACGATCATGGTGAAGATATTTGGGGCGGTCCTCCCGGCAGCGCGAATGAGGATGGCGATCGCTTTATCGAGATCTGGAATCTCGTCTTCATGCAGTTCGAGCAATTGACAAAAGACGAGCGTATCGAGTTGCCGCGGCCTTCCATTGATACCGGAATGGGGCTTGAACGCCTTGCTGCCGTGCTTCAGAACGAGCATGACAATTATGATATTGACCTGTTTCGTGCGCTGATCCGGGCATCGGAAGATGTAACCGGCGTTAAAGCCGAAGGTAAATTCCGTGCCAGCCACCGCGTTATTGCTGATCATTTGCGCTCTGCCAGCTTTCTTATTGCCGATGGCGTGCTGCCATCCAATGAAGGCCGCGGCTATGTGCTTCGTCGTATCATGCGCCGCGCCATGCGGCATGCGCAATTGCTCGGCGCCCGCGATCCGCTCATGTGGCGTTTGCTTCCGGCTCTGGTGCGCGAAATGGGGCAGGCCTATCCGGAGCTTGTTCGTGCAGAGGCGCTGATTTCGGAAACGCTCAAACTTGAGGAAACACGCTTCCGTAAGACATTGGAGCGCGGTCTTGGGCTTTTGGGCGATGCAACGGAATCTTTGGGTGAGGGCGATAGCCTGGATGGCGAAACTGCATTCAAGCTATATGATACTTTTGGCTTTCCGCTTGATTTGACGCAGGATGCCTTGCGTCAGCGCGGCATCAATGTCGATACGGATGGCTTTTCAGCGGCTATGGAGCGGCAGAAGGCGGAAGCGCGCGCTCATTGGTCAGGTTCCGGTGACGCTGCGACAGAAACTGTCTGGTTCTCGGTTCGGGACAAGGTGGGTTCGACGGAATTTCTCGGTTATGAGACGGAGAAAGCCGAAGGCGTTATCACTGCATTGGTCCAGAATGGCGCGACTGTGGAAAGCGCATCCGAAGGTCAGCCCGTGTCTGTCGTAATCAATCAAACACCCTTTTATGGGGAGTCTGGCGGTCAGCAGGGCGATACGGGTGTAATTACCGGTGAAGGCTTCAGCATCGCCATCAGCGATACGCAGAAGAAAAATGATGGCGTGTTCGTCCATATTGGCACAGTCACCAAGGGCACAGTAAAAGTGGATGCTGCGGTTGAGCTTGTCGTGGATAGCGTTCGTCGCAGCCGCATTCGTTCTAACCACTCGGCAACGCATTTATTGCATGAGGCTTTGCGCGAAACACTCGGAACCCATGTGGCGCAGAAGGGATCACTTGTTGCGCCTGATCGCCTGCGCTTCGACTTTTCGCACCCAAAGCCCATCTCTGAAAAGGAACTTGCGGCCATTGAAGATATTGCAAATGAAATCGTTCTACAGAATGCGCCCGTTTCGACGCGATTGATGGGTGTTGACGATGCGATTGCAGAAGGCGCGATGGCCTTGTTCGGTGAGAAATATGGCGATGAGGTGCGCGTCGTCTCCATGGGCACTGCGCTTCACGGCGAAAAGGCCGGAAAAAGCTATTCCACCGAGCTTTGTGGCGGCACACATGTGCGGGCGACGGGCGATATCGGTCTGATCCGCATTGTTTCCGAAAGTGCTGTGGCAGCTGGTGTTCGTCGCATGGAAGCATTGACGGGCGAAGCAGCCCGCCGCTATCTGGAAGAGCAGGACGAGCGGGTAAAGGCAATTGCAGGTGTGCTCAAATCTTCCCCGGCAGATGCGTTATCTCGCGTCACAGCCCTGATTGATGAACGACGCAAGCTTGAGCGCGAACTTACCGAAGCGCGCAAACAGCTCGCTTTGGGCGGTTCAGCTTCTGGCGGTGCAGCGTCAGAGACGATCAATGGTGTCGGTTTCATCGGAAAGGTTGTTTCCGGAGTTAATCCACGGGATCTAAAGCCCTTGGCGGACGATGCAAAGAAGACTGTAGGCTCTGGCGTAGTCATTTTTGTTGGCGTTTCCGAAGATGGAAAGGCGAGTGCGGTTGTAGGCGTCACGGATGATTTGGTCGGCAAATTCAGCGCTGTTGAACTCGTCCGACTTGCGTCAGCGGCTCTTGGCGGCACTGGCGGCGGCGGGCGGCCCGATATGGCGCAGGCCGGCGGTCCTGATGGGTCAAAGGCGGAAGAAGCAGTGTCTGCTGTTCGTCAGGCTTTGTTAAATTGATTTTCGTGCTCCTACCCGGATGTATCTTGGGTAGGAGCGCACATTTTAAGTGTTATTGGGCATATATTGGTCATTTAGACCTATTGTTTACTTGATTTAAACTGGCCGCTTATCAAGCAGCCAATTGGTTTTTGATAAGCCTTCCCAAGCGGGCCATACCCGTATCGATGGCTTCTGCATTCGGCAGGGAGTAGTTCAGCCTGATTGTGTTCTTGCCGCTGCCATCCGCATGAAACGCAGATCCCGGAACAAAGGCCACTTGTATTTCTTTTATGGATTTCGCCAGAAGTTCGGCACCATCCATATGTTCGGGCAATGTCATCCAGACAAACATTCCGCCTTCGGGTTTCGTCCAACTGACACCATCAGGCATATGATTTTGCAGGGCTTGCAACATGCAATCCCGTCTTTTCCGGTAGCTGTCACGTGCCTTGGTCACCTGCTGGTCAAAGTGCCGCTCGGCAACATGATGAATGACCATCTGGTTGATAGTAGGGCTATGAAGGTCCGCAGCCTGCTTTATCAAAACCAGCTTGGCGATGATGGGTTTTGCTGCGCAAACCCAACCTACACGCAGACCTGGGGTCAGGGTCTTTGAAAAGCTACCCGAATAGATGACGCGTGTCTTGTCGATGTCACCTTGCCGCTCAATATCAAGGGCAAGCATTGAGGGGGTATTCTCTCCGTCAAATCTCAGTGATCGATACGCGGCGTCTTCGATAATCGGAATATCGAGGTCGTGGGCGAGTTCAATGAGCTTTACACGTTCATTTCGCCCGATTGTCTCACCCGTCGGATTGGAAAAATCCGCTGTGAGATAGGCAAGTTTCACCTGTCCGCCGACATGCTCTGCGCTTTGCTTGTAAGCGGCTGGCGTTGTATTGCCACCCTCCGGCGTTAACCGATCATAGCGCGGCTCGTAAGCGTTGAAAGCCTGAAGCGCTCCAAGATAAGTGGGCCAGGTGGTGAGTATTGTATCGCCTGGAGAAACAAACAGTTTGCCGAGATAGTCGAGCGCCTGTTGTGAGCCAGTGGTAATGATTATATTATCGATGGTGCATTCAACACCCAGCGATGCCATGTGACCGACAAGCCATTCACGCAGCGGCTTATATCCCTCACTGACAGAATATTGCAGCGCTGCACCGGCGTTCTCATTCAAGATAGTGTTATACGCTTCCTGAATCGCATCCTTGGGAAACAGGGCAGGATCAGGTATGCCACCCGCAAAAGAGATAATCCCGGGCTGGTCGAGGAGTTTAAGCAATTCGCGCACTTCGGAAGCACGCATATTATCAATGCGTGTTGAATATCTGTCGTTACGATTGCTCATTTCTTTCTCCACAGTTGCAGGCACTCGACTGCAAAACGGATAATATGTCAACAATGCTGTCGTATATTATGCGTATTTAATCGGGAAGGCTGTCAGTTAGAGCATCGGACCGAAANNTTCGGATAATCCGATGCTAAAACAAAAGAATAGATCGTCATTTTGCGTAGTTCAGGATGCCCGGCGATTTAGCAAAAAAGCCCCCGCCAGTTGATTTGGGCGGGGGCTTTTCTTGGTTGAGATGGCGCTATCAGCTAGCCATAGCTTTGGTGAGATTCTCACTGATTTTATCGAGGAAACTCGTTGTGGAAAGCCAAGGCTGATCTGGACCGATCAAAAGTGCCAAATCCTTGGTCATGAAACCAGATTCAACAGTGTCTACGCAGACTTTTTCGAGCGTATTTGCAAAACGATCAAGCTCAGCATTACCATCAAGCTTGGCGCGATGCGCAAGGCCACGGGTCCAAGCAAAAATCGACGCGATGGAGTTTGTCGATGTTTCCTGACCCTTCTGGTGCTGGCGATAGTGACGGGTCACTGTACCGTGCGCAGCTTCCGCTTCAACGGTCTGGCCATCGGGAGTCATGAGAACGGAAGTCATCAGGCCGAGCGAACCAAAGCCCTGAGCAACAATGTCGGACTGAACATCGCCATCGTAGTTTTTGCAGGCCCAGACATAGCCACCGGACCACTTCAAGGCGGAAGCAACCATGTCATCGATCAGACGATGCTCATAGCCGATCTTCTTTTCAGCAAACTTTTCCTTGAACTCCGTATCGAAGACTTCCTGGAAAATGTCCTTGAAGCGACCGTCATAGGCCTTCAAAATTGTGTTCTTGGTGGACAGATAGCAGGGAACACCACGATTATAGGCATAATTCAGTGATGCGCGGGCAAAGTCCCGAATAGAGTCGTCAAGATTATACATCGCCATGGCCACACCGGCGCTCGGCGCGTCATAGACATCATGTTCAATAGTCTGGCCATCTTCACCGACAAACTTGATCGACAGCTTGCCCTTGCCGGGGAACTTGAAATCTGTCGCGCGGTACTGGTCGCCAAATGCATGACGACCAACGATGATTGGCTGCGTCCAGCCTGGAACAAGGCGAGGAACGTTCTTGGCAATAATCGGCTCGCGGAAAATAACGCCGCCGAGAATGTTGCGGATGGTGCCATTGGGCGACTTCCACATTTTCTTCAGGCCGAATTCTTCAACGCGCTGTTCATCAGGAGTAATAGTCGCGCATTTTACGCCAACACCATATTGCTTGATAGCGTTAGCAGCATCGATCGTTACCTGATCATCAGTTGCATCACGGTGTTCCATGCCCAGATCGTAATATTTCAAATCGATATCGAGGTAAGGATGGATCAGCTTTTCCTTGATATATTGCCAGATGATGCGAGTCATCTCATCGCCGTCGAGCTCGACAACCGGATTTGCAACCTTGATCTTTGCCATGAATATTGGGCCTCTTTTTTGCTGGGTTTGGGATGCCAGCTTTGGTTTGATTGAGGGTTCGCGCCCCTATAGCATCGGAAAACAAATACGCAAAGACGCTCAAAGAAGGTTTCACGCAAAGAGTTGGAAGGTATGGCAGATCTGGTGGAGTGAGTTTGACATTTGCACCGATCATCAAAATAAGATTTTTGGGGTTTTGCGCGCAAAAAACGCAAGCTATTACGGCGCAACCAAAACAAGGAATGAAAATGGCCGGAACTGACAGACAGCGCACTCTCATTGCGGAAGGGCCGGCCATTATTCTGGTAGAACCACAATTACCGGAAAATATCGGCATGGTGGCGCGTGCAATGGCGAATTTTGGTCTGGCGGAATTGAGATTGGTAAAACCGCGCGAGACTTTTCCGAACGAAAAGGCGCGATCAGCTGCAAGCCGCGCCGACCATATCATTGATAATGCGAAGGTTTTTGACGATCTACCCTCTGCCATCAAGGATTTACACTTTGTCTATGCGACGACTGCCCGTGAACGAGATGCATTCAAACAGGTTCGTGGACCTGTCGAAGCGGGGCAGATGCTAAGGAAACGGTTCAACGATAATGAAAAAACCGGAATTCTGTTTGGGCGCGAACGTTTCGGCCTCAACAATGACGAAATCAGCCTTGCTGATGAGCTTGTAACATTTCCGGTCAATCCGGCATTCTCATCTTTGAATATCGCACAGGCAGTGCTCCTCATGTCTTATGAATGGATGAAATCAGGTCTCGCAAAGGAAACGGACACGGCCTTTCGTGGTCCGGAGCTGGAGCCAGCTCCCAAGGAGCAATTGCAGGGTTTTTTCAACCATCTCGAAGATGCGCTACAAGCTCGCGGTTATTTTCGCCCGATGGCTCGCAAAGAAATCATGGTCAACAATCTGCGCGGTGTCCTGACGCGAGCCGGATTTTCAGAATCCGAACTGAGACTATTGCGCGGGGTTGTTGTTTCTCTCGACTATTTCAGCCCCAAAACGCCGCGCGGATCAGGCGCCCCGGAAGGCCGCAAGCGTGAAAAGCCCGTGCCGTTAGAAAATGAAATTCAGATTTTGGACAAGGATTCATCTGGCGATGAATAATATGAGCGGCGACAGGCCAATTATTGCTTTCGACAGCGGTATAGGCGGCCTTACGGTCTTGCGCGAGGCAAGGGTGCTCATCCCGGATCGCCGCTTTGTCTATATAGCGGATGATGCCGGTTTTCCTTATGGGGATTGGGAAGAGGAAGCGTTGAAGCAGCGCATTATCGGTCTCTTCGACGGTTTCATCAAAACCTATGATCCTGAAATTGTCATCATACCGTGCAATACGGCATCAACACTTGTACTCGATGATTTACGCAAAGCATTTCCGGCAGTGCCGTTTGTGGGCACCGTTCCCGCGATAAAACCGGCAGCTGAACGCACGTCTTCAGGTCTGATTAGCGTACTGGCAACGCCGGGCACCGTAAAACGCGCCTATACGCGCGATCTCATTCAGTCTTTTGCCAGTAAATGCCACGTAAGACTTGTAGGAAGTCAAACGCTTGCCCGCATGGCTGAAATGCACATGCGCGGTGACAGGCTTGATGATGCGCTCTTGCTGGATGAAATTTTGCCATGCTTCTACGAGAAGGATGGCAAGCGCACGGATATTGTGGTGCTGGCTTGTACTCACTACCCGTTATTGGTCAATGTGTTCCGCCGTCTCGCTCCTTGGCCGGTTGACTGGCTTGATCCGGCCGAGGCTATTGCAAGACGCGCATTGTCGTTGCTTACACCCAATGCCGATGGAGTGGAGCCGGAGCATGGCGACGATATTGCCGTGTTCACCTCCGGCAAAGTGGATTTTCCAACGCGTCGCCTGTTGCAAGGCTTTGGGTTGAATACGATTTAGCCCCCAAGCTCTTTGCGGATGACCGGCGCGACCTTTGTGCCATAAAGCTCAATGGCTTTTAGCGTGTTCTTATGTGGTAGGCTTCCAAGATCGATTTGCAACATGAAGCGGTCATGTTTGAAATAGGTATATTGCAGCATGATCTTGTCGATGATCTCCTGCGCCGAGCCAACCAGAAGGGCACCACGAGAGCTTCGCCCGGCTTCAAATTGTGCCCGATTGCTCGGCGGCCAGCCACGTTCGCGGCCGATCTTATTCATGACGACTTCGTAAGACGGCCAGTACTCGTCAGAGGCTTCTTGTGAAGTATCAGCAATATAGCCATGTGAGTTAATGCTGACTTTGAGCACTTGCGGGGCATGTCCAGCTTTTGCGCCTGCCTCCCGGTAAAGCTCAACCAGGGGTGCGAAGCGATGCGGCTCGCCGCCAATAATGGCTACGGCCAATGGCAGTCCCAATGTCCCGGCCCTGACGACGGATTCCGGCGTTCCGCCGACAGCAATCCATACGGGCAAGGGATGCTGCAATGGCCGGGGATATACGCCCAGATTTTCCAGCGGTGCCCGCAATTTACCGTGCCAGGTAACATGAGTATTTTCACGCAATTTCAGCAAAAGATCGAGTTTTTCTGCAAAAAGCTCATCATAATCATGAAGATCATAGCCAAAGAGCGGAAATGACTCGATGAATGACCCGCGTCCGGCCATGATTTCAGCGCGGCCTGATGAGATCAAATCGAGCGTGGCGTACTCCTGAAACACGCGCACAGGATCATCCGAACTCAAAACGGTGACGGCGCTGGTAAGGCGAATATTCTTTGTGCGAGCAGCACCGGCAGCAAGCACGACAGCGGGCGTGGAGATAACAAAATCAGGACGATGGTGCTCTCCAATGCCGAATACATCCAGCCCTACCTGATCCGCAAGCTCCATTTCTTCAAGAAGATTCTGCATCCTTTGATGGGGATCGATCGCAATACCGGTTGCGGGATCGGGGCTCATGCCTGCAAAGGTATAAATGCCAAGTTCCATGATATTGCTCTCGTTTTCGAACTGTACGATAAGTAGGCTTGGCGGTTTACCTTGTGAAGAACGCACATATCAGTGCCTCAGTCACCAAAAGGGTACTTTGCAACTGAATACGTATAAATTTCCCGTCCAGATGGTATTTCTGCTCACCTTTTGGTGTGGTTTGCTCGCATTTTCCGCATCGATTGCAGAAATGGCGTGAGAAGCAGACTGTTTTGCTGGAATGCCTGGCCGAACATGCCACCGTGACAAGTTTCGCGGTGACGAACCGGCGATCTTTTGTCAAATATTAGAAAAGGTCACGCCGATGCCACCCGTTTGGTTGAAAATTTACTTTCAACTGGATGCGCGCTGTTTGCGTGATAACGCAAGAAAAGGGTTGTAGTGCACATGAGTTGGTCGGTGATTTTTGCATTCATGATAACGGCAACGCTTTTGGTTACCTCGCCGGGGCCAAACGGGATGCTCATTGCCAAGACGGTTCCGACATCTGGCCGTGCCGCGGGCTTTGCCAATATCGCAGGTTTCTTCACCGCTTTTTATATTCACGGTGCGCTGTCTATTCTGGGTCTCTCCATCATTATCATGAAATCGGCAACAGCCTTCATGATCGTCAAATATATCGGCGTGGCCTATCTCTGCTGGATTGGGATCAAAGCACTGATCGCGGCATTCAAAGGTGCTGAATTAACGCCAAAAGCAGCATCGATGAAACGTCGGCGTACGCTTATGAAAGCTTTCTTTGACGGGCTATTGACCAATGGCCTCAATCCAAAAGTTTCCATGTTCTATCTTGCGGTATTTCCGCAATTCATACCTTTAAATGCTCATCCCGTTGCATCGGCATTTCTGCTCGTATTCCTGCATTCCATGATCAATATTGTCTGGTTCGGCACAATTGTTTTTCTGTTTTCAAAGCTGACAGCCTTCACCCGGCAAGGAAATCTCCAGCGTTGGCTCAAAGGTGTCACCGGCGTTGTTTTCATCGGCTTTGGACTGAAACTGGCGACCTACCGCCCAGCCATCTAATCTGCTCTGCGCAATTTTGCGCGCAGAGCAGTTTTGCATTAGTTGAGCCTTGTCAGCACTTCATCAAATTGCTCCAGCGCCCAATCAACTTGATCGCGCGTGATGACCAAAGGCGGGGCGATGCGGATCGTATCGCCATGGGTATCCTTGGCAAGAATGCCGCGCTCTTTCAGTTCGTAGCAGAATCGGTTCGCGCCACCGGCTTCAGGGTGCAGTTCCACCGCCAGCATAAGGCCGCGTCCACGCACTTCGCGTACAATATTGCTGCGGATGCCTTTTAGCTGCTCAAGGAAATATTGACCCTGAATGCGGGAGTTCTCGATCATGCCTTCTTCCGTGAGAACGCGCAGTGCGGCTCTGGCAATGGCGCAGGCAAGCGGGTTGCCACCAAAGGTGCTGCCATGCTGGCCGGGTTTCAGGACGCCAAGAACATCCGTATTGGAAAGGACGGCAGATACTGGATAGAAACCGCCGGAAAGCGCTTTGCCGATCAAAGTCACGTCGGCTTCAATGCCCTCATGCTCTTCTGCCAACAGCGCGCCGGTTCGGCCAAGACCGGTCTGGATCTCATCAAGAATAAGCGTGACATTATTGCTGGTGCATAGCTCACGCACCTTGGTGAAATAGCCTTTGGGCGGGATGATAACGCCAGCTTCGCCCTGTATGGGTTCGACAAGGAAAGCCACAGTATTTGGAGTTAAAGCTGCGCTGAAGGCATCAATATCGCCAAAGGGAACGACCTTGAAACCGGGGGCAAATGGCCCGAAATTCTCGCGGGCAGACGGGTCAGTGCTGAAACCCACAATTCCCATGGTCCGGCCATGGAAATTATCCGAACAGACGATGATTTCAGCGCTGTTTTCCGGTACGCCTTTTATTTCATAACCCCACTTGCGAACGGCTTTGATCGCTGTTTCGACAGCTTCCGCGCCGCTGTTCATGGGCAGAATTTTATGGGAACCGGTCAATGCAGCCAGTTCTTCATAGAATGGAGCAAGTTGATCATTGCGGAAGGCGCGGGAAGTCAGCGTCAGCTTGCTGGCCTGCTCGGTCATCGCTTTCAGAATTTTCGGATGGCAATGTCCCTGATTGACAGCGGAATAGGCGGAAAGGCAATCAAGATAGCGATTGCCTTCAATATCCCAGACATGCACGCCTTCGCCGCGCTCCAGCACCACATCGAGGGGTTTGTAATTATGTGCCCCAAGGCGGGATTCCGTGGAAATGAGATCGGCGGCTGTATGCAGCAAAATATCCTCCTATTGCTGTGGTCAAGCGTTGACGGCAGTTGCGCCTTGTTCAACGCGATTTGGTTTTCCAAAAACTGAGCGGCCAAAAAGGCTGGCCACAAGATCGACAAGAAGCAGGGCACTCTTGCCGCGCTCGTCCAGAAAGGGATTCAGCTCAACAACATCAAGAGAGCAGACAAGCCCGGAATCATGGAGCATTTCCATGACGAGATGAGCCTCGCGGTAGGTGGCGCCACCCGGAACGGCAGTACCGACGCCCGGCGCAAGCGATGGATCAATGAAATCAACGTCGAAACTGACATGAAGGACACCATTGGCTTTTTGCACGCGTTCCAGAATGCGCCGAAGAAGCGGGGCCACGCCAAATTCGTCAATCTGGCGCATATCGATCACGTCAATGCCCCGTTCGCGCAGAAGAACACGCTCGGTGCTGTCGATGGAGCGGATACCAAAGAGGTGAAGATTTTCCGGTTTGACGAAGCCATGGGGCTGGTCGCCGAAAACGCCTTCAAGACCGGGCTCGCGGCATAGAAGCGCCAGAGGCATGCCGTGCATATTGCCGGATGGAGAAGTGGCAGGCGTATTGAAGTCCGAATGCGCATCAAGCCAGAGGACGAAAAGCTCGCGGTTCTGTTCTTCGCAATAGCGCGCAATGCCGCCGATTGATCCCATGGAGAGACTGTGATCTCCCCCGAGAATAATAGGAAATGAACCGGATTTCATGGCATCATAGGTTTCGACTGCCAGCATGCGCGACCAGGCGGCAATTTCTTCGATGAAGTGAGCAAGGCCCTGAACGGGTGCAACTGTTGGCAATGTTTCCGGCAGACGCAGATCGCCGCGATCTGTCGCAACATGGCCCAGTTCTTCAAGGGTGCGCACAAGTCCTGCTGTGCGCAAAGCTGCCGGACCCATCAATGCGCCAAGCCGACCTGCGCCTTCCTCGACGGGAGCGCCGATGATGATCAGGTTCTGTTTTCTCATATCTTCAAAATTGCCATGCATGTTCATCAATCGTCGCCATTTAAAAAATTTGAACTGCTTGATGGTCGCATGTTTCAGTGATGACAAATAGCCAGCATCTTGATAGATATGCGCAATATAATGCGCAGTTTGCTCAATAGAATTGATCGGTTTGATAAGGCATGGATGATGTTGATCGCAGGCTCTTGTCGTTGATGAGAGATGATTGCCGACTTCCGGTTTCGTCAATGGCGACGATCCTTGGAATATCGCGCGCAACGGTGCGCACGCGCATCGACAAAATGACCAATGACGGCACTATTCAAGGTTTCACCATTACGTTGAAAGCTGGTGCTGGTGTTTATGGCGTGCGCGCCATCGCCATGATTGAAGTTGCGGGGCAGGGCGGCGAGAAAGTCATTCGCCGTCTTCAAGGCTTTCCGGAAATACGCGCCATGCATACAACCAATGGGCGCTGGGATATTGTTGCGGAAATTGAAGTGGAGACACTTGAGGCTTTCGACAAGACATTGCGCGACATTCGCCACATTGATGGAATCACCTCAACTGAGACAAGCATTCTTCTTTCGACTCGGAAAAGTTGAGATTGCAGCAGGTTTTGTGCGTGCTTCGACAAGCTCACCATGAGGAAGGTGGATGATTGCAAAATCTAGCTCCATCCCATGGCGCAGTTTATAATACAGCCCACCAACCTTCCTCATGGTGAGCACATCCTGAGCTTGTCGAAGGGCGAACCACGCATAATATCGTTGCAGCAACAGGCATTTGCAGCACACAGGAGAGCCATTTGCATATTCGTGAAATCCCATGGCTGGAACCTGTCGATGCGGCCGAGCACCTGCGGGCACTTGGATTCTTGAGCTTTCTTGACAGCGCCATGTCTCACGACACGCTAGGGCGGTTTTCCTATGTGGCAGCCAATCCATTTGGCCGGCTTATTGTCGATAAGGGTGTTATAAAATGGAATGATGAGCCGGTGAACATGACTGCACCGGAAGCCATTGCACACTACCTGCACCTTTACCGCACGCAAGATCAAACGGAATTGCCGCCGTTTCAGGGCGGCGCAATCGGCTATTTCTCCTATGAGTTCGCACGTCTGCTTGAGCGATTGCCGGAAGCGGAAATGCCTGAACAGGGGGCGATGCCGGATGCGGTATGGAATTTTTATGATGTCGTGCTGGCATTCGACCATAAAGAACAAAGGGTATGGCTGATCTCAACGGGATTTCCAGAAATCGATATTGCGGCGCGCACAATACGCAGCGAAGCACGGGCAAAGCTGTTTTCGGATCAACTCAGAATATCAAAAAGCGATGTTGGGGCCGAGGTCGCAACCATCCCGCGCACGGCGTGGAACTCCAATTTTGACCGCGAAACCTATATGGAGGCGGTTGCCAACGTGGTGGAGTATATTCTGGACGGGGATATATTTCAGGCCAACATCGCCCAATGTTTCAGCGCGACACTCCCTGAGAATTACGCGCCGTGGCAATTCTACAAGAGTTTACGCAAGAGAAATGCAGCGACATTTGCAGCATTTCTCGATCATGGCGAAATCATAATCGCTTCAAGTTCGCCGGAGCGGTTTCTTGCCGTGAAAGGTAAGCATGTCGAGACGCGGCCGATCAAGGGCACAATGCCGCGTTCTTCTGATCCCACAGAGGATAAGCACCTTGCCGATATTCTCCTCGATTCTGAAAAGGATCGCGCGGAAAATCTGATGATTGTTGACCTGATGCGCAATGATCTGTCGCGCGTCTGTCGTCCGCATTCGGTGCTGACGCCGGTGCTTTGCGGCCTGGAATCCTATGCCAGTGTTCATCATCTGGTTTCCGTGGTGACTGGCGAATTGGCCAAAGATAAATCCTTGGTCGATTTGATCGCGGCAGCCTTTCCCGGAGGATCGATAACCGGCGCTCCCAAGCTACGGGCAATGGAAATTATTACCGAGATTGAGCGAAAGGCCCGCGGCATTTATTGCGGCTCAATCGGCTATATGGGGTTCAACGGCAATTTCGACAGCAATATCGGAATTCGGACCGTGCTGTTTCAGGGAGGCAGAGCTGTTTTCCAAGCTGGCGGTGGCATTACAGCCCTGTCCGATCCGGCTGCCGAATATCAGGAGACCCTTGATAAGGCCGCGCGCATCTTCAGTGTTTTTGAAGGTGGCGCGGCATGATCCTCATTATCGATAATTACGATTCGTTCGTCTTTACCGTTTCGCGCTACTTCGAAGAATTGGGCACGGCGACAAAGGTTATCCGAAACGACGCCATATCCGTCGATGAGGTACGGCAATTGGCTCCGGAGGCAATTGTCCTGTCGCCGGGTCCATGCGGACCGCATGAGGCGGGGCAATCCATGGCGATTATTGAGGAGTTAAGCGGGACGATACCGATTCTTGGTATTTGCCTCGGCCATCAATGTATCGGTGAAGTGTTCGGCGGGCGTGTCGTGCGCGCACGCGAGCCGATGCATGGTCGCTCATCGGCGATCCATCATGATGGAACAGCGGTTTTCAAGGGACTGCCCAGCCCGTTTAAAGCTGGTCGCTACCATTCGCTGATTGTGGAGGATGACAGGCAAGACGGGCCTTTGCGGGTCAATGCCAGATCTGACTCGGGTGAAATCATGGGGCTGGCGCATATCAGCCAGCCAACCTATGGCGTTCAGTTTCATCCGGAATCAGTCTTGACGGAATATGGTCATGCCATGCTTGGCAATTTTCTGCGGCTCGCACGACAGTTTAATCGCAGACAAATAAAGATGTAGAGCAGCTACGCCGCAATTTTCGCGTCTTTGTTCGATATTCCTGTTGGCCGTTACGCCTATCCTCGCTACACACACATAACGATGTCCGCCAATTATGGGCGGTCTTGTTAAAATCGCCCTTAGAGCGTTTTACGTTTTGATAGATTCAAAACGACGCTCTAAGTCTTTGTTTTACGCAATTCCGAACGGAAAACCGCTACACACTTTTCTTGGAATTGCTCTAATAAACCAATCAGCAGGAGACAGATCATGCTTCGCAAGACCGATTTCTATATTGATGGAAAATGGATAGCTCCGGTTGTCGCCAAAGAGCTTGAAGTGATCAACCCTGCTGATGAACAGGCATTTGCCACGATCTCGCTTGGTTCTGCTGCTGATGTGGACAGGGCTGTTGCCGCAGCGCGCAAAGCCTTTACGACCTGGAGTGTGAGCACCCGCGAAGAGCGCCTTGCCTGGTTGGAACGTGTGATTGCCATTTACGAGTCGCGCCTTTCCGCCATGGCGAAAGCGATATCGTCTGAAATGGGCGCGCCAATGACGATGGCGCTGGAAGAGCAGGCCGCTTCCGGCATGGGGCATCTGAAAGCGTTTCAGCGTGCCCTGAAAGATTTCCAATTTGAGCGTCCGCTTGACACGCATAACAAGAATGTTCGCATTGCCTATGAGGCGATTGGCGTTTGCGGACTGATTACGCCGTGGAACTGGCCAATGAATCAGGTGGTGTTGAAAGTGGTCCCGGCGATCGCTGCCGGCTGCACAGTCATTTTGAAGCCATCCGAAATTGCACCAATGTCCTCCATGCTTTTTGCAGAAATCATTGATGCTTCCGACTTGCCCGCAGGGGTTTTCAATCTCGTCAATGGCGATGGTCCGTCGGTCGGCGAGGCAATGTCGCGCCATCCCGGCATCGACATGATGTCATTTACCGGCTCGACACGGGCGGGTATTGCGGTGACGAAAGCTGCGGCTGATACGGTCAAGCGCGTTTCGCTGGAACTTGGCGGCAAGTCACCAAATATTGTCTTTGCCGACTCGGATGTTGAGGCTGCTGTAAAGCGCGGCGTTTCGCATGTATTCAACAATACCGGACAGTCCTGCAACGCGCCGACACGCATGCTGGTGGAGCGTTCTGTCTATGACAAGGCAACGGAAATTGCCGCCGCGACAGCCAAAGCCACCAAGGTTGGCGATCCGTCGCAAGAGGGCGATCATATGGGGCCGCTGGTCTCCGAGCTTCAGTTCAACAAGGTGCAAGGCTTGATAGAGCAGGGCATCAAGGAAGGTGCGCGGTTGATTGCAGGCGGAACCGGACGACCGGAGGGCTTTAACCGGGGCTATTATGTCCGGCCTACAGTCTTTGCCGACGTCAATAATGATATGACCATTGCACGCGAAGAAATCTTCGGACCGGTTCTGGCGATGATCCCTTTCGATACGGAAGAGGAAGCTGTCGAGATTGCCAATGACACACCCTATGGGCTTGCTGCCTATGTCCAGTCGGGCAATGCCGAACGCATCAGGCGCGTCTCAAAACAGCTGCGCGCAGGCATGGTCCGCATTAATGGCGCGAGCCATGCGGCAGATGCACCTTTCGGTGGCTACAAGCAGTCTGGTATAGGCCGCGAGGGTGGTCATTGGGGCCTTGAAGACTTTCTTGAGGTCAAGGCCATCAGCGGTTGGGAAGACGGCGCCGCCTGAATCACTATTGACTGAACGACGATTAATGCCAGCCAGACGGGTGCGGACAGAATGGATGAAACAGAACGCCTGAGCAATGCCGCGCCCGAGGTTGAGGAAGCGGACATCTATGGCGAAGACGGCGCGGTGCGCTCATCTTATCTCGCGCGCGTTGGTGCGGCTATCGCCGACCGCGATGTGCTCTATTTACGTTCGCATGTCGGCAAGCTGCATCAATCCGAATTGGGCCATGTTCTTGAAGCTTTGCAATCAGAGCAGCGGAGCGCGCTGGTTGAACTGCTTGGCGATGAGTTCGACTTCGCATCGCTGACGGAAGTCGATGAGGCTGTCCGCCTCGAAATCGTCGATGCCATGCCCAACAGGCAGATTGCCGAGGCGGTTCAGGACCTCGATTCGGACGATGCGGTCTACATTCTGGAAGATCTGGATCAGGAAGACCGCGACGAGATTCTTGCGCAATTGCCGTTTACGGAACGCGTGCGCCTGCGTCGCTCCCTTGGCTATCCGGAAGAGTCGGCTGGCCGCCGCATGCAGACCGAGTTTGTCGCAGTGCCGCCTTTCTGGACCGTCGGCCAGATGATTGATTATATGCGGGAAAATGACGATCTGCCGGAATCCTTCTCGCAGATATTCGTTATTGACCCTATGTTCCGGCTGCTTGGTGCCATGGACCTCGACCGGATATTGCGCACGCGGCGCGATACGAAGATTGAAGATATCATGCACGAAACGCGGCATGCGATTCCGGCCACAATGGATCAGGAAGAAGCCGCGCAAATCTTTGAACAATATGATCTCTTGTCGGCTGCGGTGGTGGACGAGAATGAACGTCTGGTCGGTGTTCTGACAATTGAAAACATTGTTGACGTTATTCAGGAAGAAGCCGAGGAAGACATTCTGCGCCTCGGCGGCGTCGGCGACGAAGAACTTTCCGACTCGATCCTTTCCACCTCGCGCTCGCGTACGCCGTGGCTTGTCGTCAATCTGTTCACAGCATTTCTGTCTGCGTCTGTCATTGGCCTTTTCGATGGCACGATCCAGCAAATGGTGGCGCTCGCCGTGCTGATGCCGATTGTGGCCTCAATGGGTGGTAATGCGGGAACGCAGACCATGACCGTTACAGTGCGCGCGCTGGCCACCCGTGACATGGATATCTACAATGCAAGCCGTATCATACGACGCGAAGCATCGGTGGGCTTGATCAATGGCGTGATCTTCGCAGTGTTGATAGGGTTGGTCGCTGCCTTCTGGTTCAGTAGCGTCAACCTTGGCGGGATTATTGCGTCGGCTATGGTTATCAACATGCTGGCAGCCGCCCTTGGCGGAATTCTGATTCCACTGCTTTTGCACAGATTTGGCGCCGATCCGGCAATTGCCTCGGCAGTATTCGTAACAACAATCACAGATGTGGTCGGGTTTTCTTCCTTTCTCGGTCTTGCAACGTGGTGGTTTGGTTTTAAGTAACGAGCCTTATGCAACAAAGTTTTCAACCGAGTACAATCGTTCAATTGACTTTTACGTAAATTCGTGTCCAAAACATTTAATCAGTTAAAGAGAGAATGTGATCTGTGTCTGCTATACGCGAATACTATTCAATTACTGAATTGACACGGGAATTCGGTGTTTCGACGCGCACCTTGCGGTTCTATGAGGACGAAGGTTTGATTCATCCCGTGCGTCGCGGGCGCACACGCCTGTTCCGCCCCTCAGACCGGCATTTGCTCAAACAGATACTTCGCGGCAAGCGCTTAGGGTTCTCAATTTCAGAGATTCAGGAAATCATCCAGATGTACAAGGCACCACCCGGCGAGCTTGGACAGATTAATTTGATGATGAAGCGGGTTGAGGAAAAACGCGGCGAGCTTCGCCAGAAGCGCCGCGATATCGAAGAAACGCTGGCAGAACTCGATCAGGTCGAAGAAGGCTGCATTGAACGATTGGCCGAACTTGGCGTGAATACTTGAAATCTCACTGACCGGTTTCGTTCAGGCATATCTGCTGGATTTCCTGCATTTGAGGATCAGTCTGCGGGTTGCGCTTTCCCGACAGAGCATCGGCAAATAGGCCCTTTGCCTGAAACCTTCCCACGACACATCCGCAAAAGTTTTCGCAAAGTGCCTTGTCATAGGTCACTTCGCAAGTCTGTACGCATTCTCTTGCATAGCGGCTTGCTGGCAGGGATGGAGGAAATATCTGCGAAATGGCATAGACGCAGGCGATAAGTACGGGTTGATGAATAAGGTAGAAGGCAAGGCTGTGTCTGCCGATAAATCTCAGCCCCTTATCCAGCCAATCCGGTCTGATATTGCCCGCAAACAGGTTCAACAGATCAAAGCGCAGTTGGATTTTTGCAAGAGCCATTCCTGCCAATACCGCCCCGAACCACGGAAATATTGGCACAAAGTCATTGGAGCGGATTGCCATTTCTGAAAGGCCGAGAGGCCATAGCCACGGCAGATCAAAGGTTGACGAGGTCAGATAATGAGGCGCGGCAACAACCCCAGCAGAAGCGATGGCGATGATGAATGCAGGCAAGCGCAAAAAGAGCAGGCCAAGAAGACTGGCGGCAGCGATCTGATGCAGAATGCCGAAAAATACGAAACTGTCAGGGGTGAACTGATAGGTTGCAATGGTGATCGCCAGTGCAGCAGCGGTAATCTGCGCAAATCGCATACTGAAAGAGCGCCAACGAATCCCGCGATGATGGGCCAGAACCAGACTGAAGCCCACCAGAACAAGGAACGTCGATGCAATACAGCGCGCATATAATTTCCATGCGCCATGGCCGGTCGTTCCAGGCTCAAGATAGCCGAAGAACTCAAAATCCCATCCCGTATGATAGGTCGCCATGGCGATAAGAGCGATGCCGCGCAACACATCGAGTTTGCCAAGGCGTGCTTTTACCGGAGGATTTGAGACAGCGTTTTGGCTCATTTTATGGAATCTCGTAGCTGAAGTTTGCCGCACGCTATTGGAGGTAGCACTTAAAATCCATGAGGTTTCGACAATCGGCTGGCAGAACGTCGCTGAATTGTAAAAATTCCAACGAAACTTGCATGTCATGTCGCTTGATTGACTGCTATCGATGGATTCTCGTCCGATGCTTCCCGAAACATTCGAATCAAGCCTCAAAGTCATATCGTGATAAATCAGGTTCGCTACCCCATCTGGATAAACGCGGCAAAGCGCCCGACAGCGCGTGTGTTTGCGATTCTGTTCGGGATCGAATCGATGGCCCGCGCGATTATCACCAGCGTGGTTCCGATCCAGACCTATGATTTATTGCAAAGTGAGCGCAGCGTCAGCATTCTTTACACTTGCATGTCCTTGCTCGGGCTGATTTCCACCTTATCGATCCCGCTGCTCATCGTGCGTATTCCAAGGCGATGGGTTTACACAGCCGGGTCCGTTTCCTTGATGCTGGGCTGCATTGCCTTTGCTCTTGATACAATTCCGGGACAAGCCATTGGATTGTTTCTGCGAACCTTTGGGGCGGGAACGCTTTCAATAACGCTTAGCCTCTACATTATGGACCATATAAAGAAAGGCGAATTGGTCCGGGCGGAATCCGTGCGCATGGCGACGGCGACCTTTGCCTGGACAGCCGGGCCATTTTTAGGTGTCTTTCTTTATACGCGCATCGGCATGATCGCCCCATTTTTGATGTCGATCAGCTTTTCACTGCTGTTGCTGACGCTATTTTGGTATTTCCGGCTCAGCGATAATCCGGCGTTGAAAAAAGGACCAAGCCGTCCGGCAAATCCGATAGCAAATGTACGCCGCTTCATTGTGCAGCCAAGATTGCGGCTGGCATGGCTCATCGCCTTTTCCCGGTCCTGTTATTGGAGCACATTCTTTGTCTATGGCCCAATCCTCATGGTGGCGACGGGACAGGGCTCGCTGGCTGGCGGATTGCTGGTCTCTTTGGGCAATTTGTTTCTTTTGGGATCAATTCTCTGGGGAAAGGTTGGTATGGCACAAGGATTGACGCGAACCATTTCCGGCGTGTTTGCTCTCTTGGCCATTGCTCTTGTTGGCGCTGGCATTGCCGGGGAGAGTTTTCCGCTGATCGCAGCGCTTATGCTGCTTTCCGGTTCATTCTTCTGCGTGGCTCTCGATACACTGGCATCGGCCACATTCATTCGCGCTGTTCATCCGCATGAGCGGGCGCAAATGACAGCCGTTTATCGGACCTATCTTGATTTTTCCGAAATATTGCCCGCCTTCTTCTATTCGCTCATTCTAACATTCTTCAGCTTCAGCGCTATCTTCATCGCTTTGGCGGGGTTGATGCTGTTTACAGCCATATTCGTCTGGCGATATTTGCCTCGCCGCCTATAAGTCAGCGGGAGCGTTGCGGATGAGAACTTCGCGCGCTTTTGAGAAGAACTGGCGGCGCAAAAGAACAAAAGCAACAAGCGTTGTCGTAACCATGAAAAGCGCTGGATGAAGAAACCAGCCCAAATATCCAATGGAAAAGAAAATACCGCGAAGACCGCTGTTGAAATGCTGTCCGGCCTGAATGTTTATGCCGGTGGCGCGATTGATACCGGCTACCACTTGCGGATCGTCGGAAGCCCTGTCGCGCGCCATGGGCACGCTGCCGATCAATATGGAGCAGTAGTTGAACAGCCGATAGGACCACGCAAATTTGAAGAATGCATAGGCAAACAGGATGAGCAGACCCAATATCTTCGTTTCAAACAATTGCTGTGTTGTCTCGTTGATCAACGGCAAATCATGAAACAGGGTCAGAACACGACCGGATGAATTGAGAAGGCCGAAACAGCCGCCAATTGCAAGGATCGAAGTTGAGGCAAAGAACCCCGTGCCCTGTTGCAAGCCAATCATGATGCTGGTGTCAATCATGCGCAATTCACGGGTAGCCATGGTCGCCATCCATTGGCCGCGTGCATGGTTCATCTCGGAGGTCAGGGATTTTCGCCCGCCAAAGCCATTGGCGGTTGTGTGGGCATAAAGCGCCCAGACAGCGAAAAAATATACCAGCGCCAAAACATCGAGCCAATAAGACATATTCGGGTTCGTCATTGTTCCATCACCCCTAAGATGCGCAGGCTTCGAGAATGCAAAATGCAGAATTACCCAACCTTTATTCGAGCAGTTCTGTTTCGTGTCAATAATTGCTGACACAAATAGCTATTGGACTTTCGCCTCACACATCCTATGTCGTATAAATGCAAGGCTAGGTCGGTGGCTGGCTGCGCCTTTCCTTGCCGACCAGCCATTATCGAATATTCCGGATTCCACCTTTTGAGGTTGCTTGATGTTCCTGTCGGTTTTCGATCTGTACAAAATCGGCATTGGTCCTTCGAGTTCCCACACGATGGGACCGATGACCGCCGGTGGACAATTTCTTGATGAATTGAAGAATGGCCAGTGGCCGCGCCCTACAGGTGTGAAGGTCCACAGGCTGCGGGTGCATCTGCATGGGTCTTTGGCCTTTACCGGTGTCGGACATGCTACAGACCGGGCCGTTATTTTGGGTTTGTGCGGGCTTTTGCCCGCCACTGTTGATCCAAATGAGATGGATGCTCTGCTTGAGAAGGTTAAGCAGACCAAGACGCTCGCACCAGAAGGTCATCCGACCTATCATTTCGATCCGGCAAGTGACCTCGTCATGGATCGTCGCACCGCGCTTCCCGGCCATGCCAATGGCATGGCCTTTGAAGCTTACGATGTCGATGATCGACTATTGCTGCGCCGGATTTTCTACTCCATCGGCGGCGGTTTCGTCGTAACTGAAGAAGAATTGGAATCGGCCAAGACGCGCACCGCGCCCAAAGCGGATCATGCGGTGCCATTTCCTTTTAAAAATGCTGCGCAAATGATGAGCATGGCAAAGCAAAGTGGCCTTTCTATCGCTGAAATGAAGCGGCGCAACGAAGAAATGTTCATGAGTCGCGCAGATTTGAACGCCGGTCTTGACCGAATCTGGTCAGCAATGCGCTCATGTATTGATCGCGGCCTGGAGCAGGAAGGCATTATGCCAGGTGGCCTCAAGGTCAAACGCCGTGCACGCTATCTTCATGATCGCCTTCAGGAGGAATGGCGGCAGAATCGCATCAATCCCTTATTGGCCAATGATTGGCTGTCAGTCTATGCCATGGCCGTGAACGAGGAAAACGCTGCCGGTGGGCGCGTTGTAACGGCGCCTACCAATGGTGCGGCTGGCGTGGTTCCTGCCGTCTTGCGCTATTACCTGCATTTTCATGAGGATGCCGACCAAGATGGTATTCGGGATTTTTTGCTGACATCGGCAGCCATTGGCGGAATCGTCAAAACTAATGCCTCCATTTCGGGCGCTGAGGTCGGTTGTCAGGGTGAGGTCGGTTCTGCATCAGCCATGGCCGCTGCGGGATTGGCGGCTGTCCTTGGCGGAACGCCGGAGCAGATTGAAAATGCGGCCGAAATTGCCCTTGAGCATCATCTTGGCATGACTTGCGATCCTGTTGCGGGACTGGTGCAAGTGCCTTGCATTGAGCGAAACGCCCTTGGCGCGGTGAAGGCTGTGACGGCTGCTTCACTAGCCGTAAAGGGGGACGGAACGCATTTTGTCCCGCTGGATGCCTGTATAGAAACCATGCGTCAGACGGGCATGGATATGAATGAGCGCTACAAGGAAACCAGTCTTGGCGGTTTGGCTGTCAATGTCGTGGAGTGTTAAAGAATCGCTGCTGTGGAAGAAACTCTGCATAAGCTTGACCGCACAACGCTAAAGCGCAAAAGCTAATTGCATGGCTCTTAATCTCGTAAAACTCTGTGTCGGCTGCACGGCCATTGAAGATCTCGTCGCATGGATAGACTTCCGGCTGGATGAGCGCCGCCGCTCAGGTCTGCCCGCAGAACAATTCCACACCACCCGCATGGTGCCAAAGCGTATGGAAGAGCTTTTGGATGGCGGCTCACTTTATTGGGTGATCAAAGGCAATGTGCAGTGCCGCCAGCGCTTGACCGATATTCGAACATTTACGGATGATGAGGGTATTTCCCGCTGCAATCTCGTGCTGGAGCCGCGCATCATTGTAACCGAATGGCAGCCGCGACGGGCATTTCAGGGCTGGCGCTATCTGACCAGCGAAGATGCACCTTTGGATGAGGGGCAGAGCATGTCCGGCCGCGCTAAATTACCGCCGGAGTTGCGAAACGAATTGGCCTCGCTGGGGCTGCTTTAAATTCAGTACAGACGCAGGCGCACCGCGGTTAAACCATTGCGGCCTTGCGACTGCAAACGCACGCGAACAACCGGTTGAGCCGCGCGGCGGGTCCGTGCCGCCTGACACAACAACACATTGACGAGATCCATGGTTTTGAAGGCGTTAGTACCGCCCCGGCGCAGATCGGCAAGACGCAATGCCGCCTGCTGCAATGCTCCGATACCGCTCAGCCGTGGCTTGGCGGACTTGGGGGCAAAACCAAAGGAACTATCTTGTTCTATGATACTCGACATGACCTAAACCCTTAACGCTGAACAATCGGGGCCTTCTTCAATCAATCGCCTTAGGATTGCGGTGCAATCGCAAAGCAGTTGAAACTTTGACGCTTCAGAGCCGCGCAAGCGCTGTTTGCTGCCTTGGCAGAGGAGATTCCGGCAAAGCGCGCGCGGTGATAGGTGGTGGAGCCCTTCTGGAATTTTTCCGTATAGGGCGACAGGCTTGCAACAGGGGCCCCAACTTGAGAAATGGCCCTGGAAAGCAAAGCTTGTGCTTCTTGCGGGCTGCCTGTGGAGCCAATCTGCACCATCCAACCACCAGGCGATGCGGAAGCAGTTGTCACAGGGTCAACCTCAGACTGATCGCCTTCGCCGACTTCCTCTTTGGGCGTTGGGGCTGGTATGCGCAGAATCTGTGCTGCTGGAGAGTTGGCTGGGGTGGGGGCTGCATAGGCAGTTACGACTTCTTCAGCCTCTACTGGAGTAGCGGCGACTTCGCGCTGGACCGGGACAGGAACATTGGTGTTTTCAGGCAATTCCAGTGCAGCAACGCTGATTTGGCTGTTTTTGCGCGATGCAAGCAGATTTCCACCATCGCGGCGCGATGCAGACGGAAGATATTGCGCAATCAGCTTGGCCATTTCCGCGTCACGCGACCCGCCGCTTGTACCACCCATCACGACGGCGACAAGTTTCTTGCCATCCTTATTGACAGAGGAGACAAGGTTAAAGCCAGACATGCGGGTATAGCCGGTCTTGATACCATCAACGCCTTCAATCTTGCCTAAAAGGCGGTTGTGGCCGACGATTTGACGACCGCGATAGCTGAAGCTGCGGGTTGAGAAATAGCTGTAATATTGCGGAAAATGCTCACGCAGCGCGACGCCGAGAATGGCCAAATCACGCGCTGTCGAATATTGCTGCCCGTCGGGCAAGCCATTTGCATTGCGGAATTGCGTATTGCGCATGCCAAGCTGGCGCGCCTTGTTCGTCATCATCACGGCAAAGCGCTGTTCGGAACCACCGAGATGTTCGCCGATTGCTGTGGCAGCGTCATTGGCAGATTTTGTAATGAGAGAAAGAATTGCAGCTTCCGCACTGATGGTCTGACCAGGTTTGAAGCCGATTTTTGTCGGAGGTTGGGATGCGGCATAGGCCGAAACGGCGATTGGTGTGGATTTGGATACCTTGCCTGCGGCCATAGCATCAAAAAGCATATAGAGCGTCATCATCTTGGTCAGCGAAGCGGGATAGCGCTTTGCATCAGCATTGGATGAATAGAGTGTCTTACCAGTATTGGCGTCAACGACGATTGCGGCGGCCTTGCTTTGAGCTGCTGCCTGCGTGGCGCTGCCCAAACTTAATCCGGATATGATTGCCACTGCGAACAGGGCGGAAGCCATTTTGGTAACTAGTCTGGAATTTTGGCGGGCCGGATAAAGCACAATCAACACCTGCTCGGTATATGCGTCGAAATTTACTGACGATCAAAAACATCAGAACGGATGTGCAGACTTTAGCCGTATCAGCGTTACCAAACTCTTTATGGTAACCGGAACGTTCACGGTTTTCTGTCGATTTTGATTAATTTTTAAGGTTAAGATCGGTCATTCCTTGAATTTGACTTTTTGTGCAGTGCACACTACCTCTGCGCCAATAACAAAAGTTCATTGAAAAGGTTGAATTATGGTCACGTCACTCAATCCGCTGAATGAGAAAAGCAAAGAGTTTCTGGGTAATAGTATGGCCAGCGTTTCTGCAGTGAATGAGGGCTTGCAGGCAATTGCCGGTGAAGCTGCCGACTATTCGAGGAAGTCACTCGAAGACGCCTCCGCACTTGTGCAAAAACTGGCATCGATCCGCTCGGTCGAGCAGGCATTTCACGCGCACAGCATTTTTTCGAAGAATGCCTATGAGGCTTTCGTCTCGCAGGCCGCCAAGTTTGGCGAGCTTTATGCCGACATAGCCAAGGAGGTGTTTAAGCCCTATGAGGCGGTTCTGGTAAAAGTGCGAAAATGAATCCGCTCTCAGAAGGTTGATTTGGTGCCTGCTTGCGCTGCAAGCGGGCTTTTTTTTATCCTTGAAACAGCAAATCGCCTTTGCCAAGTGTAAGTTGATATTGCAAGCTTCAGGATAGGGCTTAAAATTAGCTCATCGTGACCTACATAGAATGTACAGAGCGACACATGGCGATCAGAATGCAGGCAGCAAAAATATGAAAACGTTTTCACCCAGAATGCAGGATGAGGACCAAGGCAATGGCAACGGTCCCGGTCGGGGCACGGCTGTTATTACCCGTACAAAACCAAAATTGAAAAAGCCAAGTCTCTACCGTGTGTTGATTCTCAATGACGATTACACTCCCATGGAGTTCGTCATTCATGTTCTGGAGCGTTTTTTCCAGAAGAACAAAGAAGACGCCACCAGAATCATGCTTCATGTGCATAATCACGGGGTTGGTGAATGCGGTGTCTTTACCTATGAGGTTGCGGAGTCCAAGATGACGCAAGTCATGGACTATGCGCGGCAAAACCAACATCCGCTGCAATGCGTGATGGAGAAAAAGTGAGGTTTCATGCCATCTTTCTCACCTAGTCTTGAGCGGGCCCTGCATCAGGCGCTAACCATCGCCAATGAGCATCACCACGAATATGCGACGCTGGAGCATTTGCTTCTTGCCCTGATCGACGATCAGGATGCAAGCAGCGTCATGCGCGCATGCAATGTCGATCTGGTGCAACTTACCCGCACGGTGAATGATTATGTTGATCATGAGCTCGATAATCTTGTTACGGGCTATGATGAAGACTCAAAGCCGACTGCCGCTTTTCAGCGCGTGATCCAGCGCGCTGTTATTCATGTGCAATCGTCCAATCGTGAAGAAGTGACCGGCGCAAATGTGCTCGTCGCCATCTTTGCCGAACGGGAAAGCCATGCTGCTTTCTTCCTTCAGGAACAGCAGATGACCCGCTATGACGCGGTCAATTATATTTCCCACGGAATTTCCAAGCGCCCTGGCATGTCCGAGCCACGCACGCCGCTCGGCGCGGAAAGCAATAATGAAGAATCACATTCTTCCGATTCCGAAGAAGGTACGAAGAAGAAGCAGGATGCCCTGACGGCCTATTGCGTCAATTTGAATGATCGCGCCAAGGCTGGAAAAATTGATCCCTTGATCGGCCGCGATCAGGAAATCAACCGGACAATCCAGATTCTTTGCCGCCGTTCCAAAAACAACCCGCTTTATGTCGGTGATCCGGGCGTTGGCAAAACGGCCATCGCTGAAGGTCTGGCGAAGCGCATTGTCGAAAAGAAAGTGCCAAGCGTACTTCAGGACGCAACGGTCTTTTCACTCGACATGGGCACATTGCTGGCTGGCACACGCTATCGTGGCGATTTTGAAGAGCGCTTGAAGCAGGTCATCAAGGAACTTGAAGAGTTTCCCGGTGCAATCCTGTTCATCGATGAAATTCATACAATCATCGGTGCCGGTGCCACATCAGGAGGCGCAATGGATGCGTCAAACCTGTTGAAGCCTGCTCTATCGTCAGGGGCAATTCGTTGCATAGGTTCAACGACTTACAAGGAGTTCCGCCAGTTCTTTGAGAAGGACAGGGCGCTTGTACGCCGTTTCCAGAAGATTGATGTGAACGAGCCATCAATTCCTGATGCAATTGAGATCATGAAGGGCTTGCGGCCTTATTTTGAGGACTTCCACAAGGTCAAATACACTGTGGAGGCGATCAAATCGGCTGTCGAACTTTCGGCACGCTATATCAATGATCGCAAATTGCCGGACAAGGCAATCGATGTGATTGACGAGACCGGCGCAAGCCAGATGCTGTTGCCGGAGGCCAAGCGCAAGAAGTCTATTGGCGTCAAGGAAATAGAAGCAACCATTGCAACAATGGCGCGCATTCCACCGAAAACTGTCTCGAAAGATGATGAAGCAGTCCTTTCGAACCTTGAGGCGGAATTGAAGCGGGTTGTCTATGGCCAGGATCTGGCCATCGAAGCACTGTCTTCATCGATCAAGCTGGCCCGTGCCGGATTGCGGGAACCGGAAAAGCCGATTGGCTCTTACCTGTTCTCCGGTCCTACCGGCGTTGGCAAGACCGAGGTTGCCAAGCAATTGGCTGCATCGCTCGGCGTGGAACTCCTGCGTTTCGATATGTCGGAATATATGGAACGCCATACGGTCTCGCGTTTGCTCGGTGCACCTCCCGGCTATGTCGGCTTTGATCAGGGTGGTCTTTTGACGGATGGTGTTGACCAGCATCCGCATTGCGTGCTTCTGCTCGACGAAATCGAGAAGGCGCATCCGGATCTGTTCAACATTCTCTTGCAGGTCATGGATCACGGCAAGCTGACAGATCATAATGGCAAGCAGATCGATTTCCGCAATGTGATTTTGATCATGACGACGAATGCCGGCGCTTCGGATGCGGCAAAGGCGGCTATAGGTTTTGGCTCTTCACGGCGTGAAGGTGATGATCTGGAAGCTATCAACCGCCTGTTTACGCCGGAATTTCGCAATCGTCTCGATGCCATCGTGCCATTTGGTCCTCTGCCTGTTCCGGTCATTCATCAGGTCGTGCAGAAATTTGTTATCCAGCTTGAGGCACAGCTTGCCGATCGCGGTGTGACATTTGATCTGCAACCAGAAGCGATCGCCTGGTTGGCTGACAAGGGTTATGATGACCGTATGGGTGCCCGTCCGCTTGGCCGCGTCATTCAGGAATATATCAAGAAGCCATTGGCTGATGAAGTCCTGTTCGGCAAGCTCAAGAAGGGCGGTACGGTCAAGGTTTCTGTTGGCGAGAAGCCGGATGGCTCACGCGGACTGGTGCTTGACTACATTGCCGACGAGGTTGTGGTGAAGCCGAAGAAGGAAATGCCGGTTGAAAAAAAGCCGCTGGCACGAAAGAAGCCAGCGCCCAAAAAGCCGGTCCTTGAGAAAGCTGCCGCCGGGATAGTAAGCGAAGACCGTCCGTCTCCGCCAACCCCCAAGGCATCTGTGCCAAAGGTTCCACGCAAGAAATAGCAAAAAGGCCACCTCCGGGTGGCCTTTTTCTTGCTGACTGCGGGAGCTATGTATAACCCTGAGTGCATGGTTGATTCCAGAATCCCTACCGAAGACACACAAATGGGTGAGCGGAGCCCGCTCGGCTGGTTTCTGGCAGGTGCTTCTTTGATTGGAAGCATTCCTGCCCTTATCCTTATGACAGCTCACGTTGGCTTTGCCGGCTTTGCCAGTGAAAATGGCGTCTCGATGCTGCAAGCGACATTCATGGTGGCTTCAATCTGGGCGCTTCCGGCTAATATCGTGCTGATAGGTGCCATTTCTGGCGGCTATTCAATTGTTGCAACGGCAATTGCGGTGGGGCTGTCATCCATCAGGCTAATGCCAATGGTTGCTGCCTTCATTCCTGAAGTGCGCGGTTCAAAAACCAGAAAAAGGGCGCTTCTTCCCCTTGCGCATTTCATAGCGATTACTGCGTGGGTGGTGGGCATGGAAAAGCTCAAACATGTGCCGCGCGATATGCGCCTGACATTCTTTGCCGGACTTGGCATCACGCTTACGACAGTCAATACGCTTGTGGTAGCTGTAGTTTACTGGCTCTCGGCTGGCTTTCCGCCGCTTGTCTTTGCTGCCTTGTTCTTTTTGACGCCGATGTATTTCCTGTCATCCCTATGGGGATCAGCACATGATCGCTCTGTCCACGTTGCCATGGTTTCGGGCCTGCTGCTGTTTCCATTGGTTCACGCCGTAGCACCTGCCTATGATCTGCTTCTAACAGGTTTTATCGGCGGTCTGGTGACCATGATCTATGTGCGGCTCATGCGGAGTGGCTCATCATGACGTGGCACAGTTTTTCGGACTGGTGGTGGCCTTACGTTTTCATTCTACTGGCTGGAGCTTTTCCCACCTATATCTGGCGCTTTATAGGCGTCTTCATTGGCGGGCGCGTCCGCGAGGATTCCGAAGCGCTGATCATTGTGCGCGCTGTCGCCACATCGCTTGTCGCAGGTGTTATCGCACAACTTATACTATACCCAAGCGGCGCTTTGGCCGAATCATCCGTTTATCTGAGGGTAGGCGCTGCCCTGGCGGGATTTCTCGCCTACCTCTATCTCGGCAGAAGGGTCATCATCGGCGTTGTGGTGGGTGAGGCGATCCTGATCGCAGGCCTGCTTTTATAGGGTTGCCAAAGCTGCCCTGATCTTTTCCGCGTTGGCTGCAAGCACCACATTGTCTTCCATCGTGCCGCTGTGTGGTTTCAGCGCAATTCCTTCAAAGCGCGGAATGACATGAAAATGCAGATGGAAAACCGTTTGTCCCGCGGCAGATTCGTTAAACTGAGCAATGCCGACCCCATCGGCATTGAAAGCTTTGACCACAGCCTTTGCGATCTTCTGCGTTGTCGTGATGACAGCAGAAAGGTCCTCGGCGCTCACATCAAGGATGTTGCGGCTTGGCGATTTGGTCAAAACGAGGCAATGACCCTGTCCCTGCGGCATCACATCCATTAACGCATATGTGCTCTCGTCCTCATAAATCTTATGCGATGGAATTTCTCCGCGCAGGATTCGCGCAAATATATTGGTGCTTTCGTAGTGCTGGCTCATGCTGCATTCGTCCTTAAAAGATCATATGTGATGTTTGACCATGGGCTGCTTGCGGGTCAAGCATATTGAAATCAGATGATCGTTCATTGTTCGGATTTTTTAAACGGCGCATGCTCATTGAGTACATCGCTCATCATGGCGACATCGGCCCGCTCGTGCCGGAGGAAGTCATTGACCGCTCGCCGCAATCCCTCATGGGCAATGTAGTGCACTGAATTGGTGATAACAGGAAGGTAGCCCCGCGCCAGCTTATGTTCACCTTGTGCGCCCGCTTCGACAACGCGCAATTTGCGCTCGATAGCGAAATCAATGGCTTGATGGTAGCAAACCTCAAAATGCAGGAAGCGGTGGTCTTCAATGCAGCCCCAATTGCGGCCATATAGCCTGTCAGAGCCGATAAAGTTGATGGCTCCCGCTATATAGCGGCTGTCACGCCGGGCCATGACAAGCATGATGTCATCTGGCATACGCTCGCCAATCAGCTGGTAGAATTTGCGATTCAGATAGGGGCGGCCCCATTTGCGGCTGCCCGTGTCCATATAGAACATATAAAAATCATCCCAAACTTCTTGAGTGAGTTGGGCGCCCGTGAGTCGCTCAATGGTAATGCCATTTGCCACGGCCTCGCGTCGTTCTTTTTTCAAAGCTTTGCGCTTGCGTGAAGCAAGCGTATCGAGGAATTCGTCATAGTTGGCGTAATCATCATTGATGAAATGGAATTGCTGGTCGACGCGATGCAGGAAACCTGCCTCATTGAAAGAGGCCAGATCCGTTTCATTGACAAATGTGGAATGCGCCGATGATACGCCCAGTTGGACAGCAAGTTGCTGGAGGCCATTTGCCAGCGCAGCCCGGACTGCATCGCCATCCCAATCGGCATTGACCAGCAGGCGTGGGCCAGTGGCAGGGGTGAAGGGTATGCTGGCCTGCAATTTCGGGTAATAGCGCCCGCCAGCGCGCTCAAACGCATCGGCCCAGCCGTGGTCGAACACATATTCGCCCTGGCTATGACTTTTCAGATAGCAGGGAACAGCGCCGATGAGCACGCCGCGTTCATCTTCAAGGCGCAAAAACTGCGGTAGCCAGCCAGCTTTGGTGGCAACGCAGCCTGAATCCTCAAGTGCAGAGAGGAAAGCATGGGAAATGAAAGGATTATAACCCGGTTGACCGCGAGTGGTGTGAGCGAGCTGTGACCATTCGGCGGACGTAAACGCATTGACACCTTCGCAGACCCGCAAAGTGAAATTGCCTTGTTCGAGATTTTGCATCGGTAGCGTTGGCTTTCCATAAGCGAAGACGAACCGGAAGCTATGGTTCCGGTTCTGACTCTAAGCTAGGTGATTGATCTGCCGATACAAGAGGCAGGCAAGCCCTATGCTATGCGCGGATCAAAACCTTCAAATGTGATCTGGTCGGCAATTGCATCGCTTTTCACCTTGTCCGCCGTGCTACGCACGGTCCAGGAAATCACTGGCAGGTCCAGATGAGAGCGAACAAACTCCAGAAAGCGGTTTTCCAGATGGTGGACATTATAGGAAACGAAATCGATCTCGTAAGCGAGCATGGAGAAATGCGCTTCCATATCCTCATCGCGCAGGCCTTCAGCGGTCAAACCGGCGGGAATGCCAGGGGCATCCTTGCCGAAAAGGCGAATAAGATGATGATCGAACGACATGATTGCCGCCTGACCTTCATAGGAGGCCAAATCATTTGCCACAGCCTTGACCAGGCCGTCGTCACGCCCGGCAATGCCCTTCAGTTCAATGACGATCGGTACGCGGCCATCTACGAGCTTCAGAGCTTCGGCAAGCGTAGGGATATGATCCTTGGTTCCGCCGACACGGATTTCACCGGCCTGTTGTGCGGTTAGCTCATTAATATTGCCCTTTTGTCCGGCAACACGGTCCAAAGTGGCATCATGGAAAACAACCGCTTTGCCATCAGCCGAAAGGTGGACATCGCATTCAATGGCAAAGCCCGCACTTGCGGCCGCATCAAAGGCGGAAAGCGTATTCTCCCAGCGCTTATTGTTCAGGTCATGCAAGCCGCGATGGGCAATCGGCGCGTTCTTTAACCAGTCAAACGATGGCATGATCAGCGAACCTCGATAATGGCTTCGATTTCCACAGGCGCATTCAGGGGCAGGGCAGCGGTGCCGACTGCTGAGCGAGCATGACGACCCGCATCGCCTAGTGCCGCGACAAGCAGATCAGAAGCGCCATTGGCAACAAGGTGCTGTTCGGTGAAGTTTGGCGTTGAGGCAACAAAAACCGTGATCTTTACGACGCGAACAATCTTTTCAAAATCGCCAAGTGCAGCTTTTGCCTGAGCCAGAATATTGACAGCACAGGCCTGAGCACAGGCTTGACCCTGAGCGACATCCAAATCCCCGCCGAGCAATCCCGTATGGACGAGTTTGCCTCCGACCAATGGCAACTGGCCTGATGTTAGCAAAAGGTTTCCTGTTTGCGAAAAGGGCACGTAATTTGCGGCCGACGCAGCCGAGACCGGCAGAGTGATGCCAAGTTCGGCGAGGCGGGATTCAACAGGATTGCTCATGATTTATTATCCTTGTGTTTCGGAATCGCAATTGATTGTGATGGAAGTTGCGATTTTTGCCTCGCTTCTGCCAAGAGTTTTTTTAATATGCACGTTCAAATAGTGGAGAATCTTGTCGATGCGCGTATTACCCGTCCTTGTTTGCAGCTTGAGTATCATGGCCCTGAGTGGTTCTACCATGACATTTGCTGCCGGAACCGCAACGCTTGTTCCCCATCGGGCGATTTATGATCTTAAACTCGACAATGCCCAGGATTCCAGTGGAATTACTGGATTGACGGGACGCATGGTCTACGAATTTAACGGTTCGGACTGCGAAGGCTATACGACAAATTTCCGCTTTGTGACGCGCGTCGATATGGAAGAGCAGCCGCAAAGGGTGACAGATCAGCAAACCACCACATTCGAAACGGCAGATGGTGGAAAGTTTCGCTTCGTCAATAAGACATTTGTCGATCAGACCCTGACCAAGGAAGTGCGCGGCGATGCGGCGCTGTTGAAAGACAAGACGGAAATATCATTGACGAAGCCTATTGCTTCCAAGGAAGATCTTGATCTTTCGCAATTTCCGACCCGTCACATGCAGCAGCTGATCGAAAAGGCACTTGCTGGCGAAGTGTTCTATCAGACCAAGCTTTTCGATGGCTCGGAAGATGCGGACAAGATCATGGCAACGACCGTGGTTATCGGCAAATCAGGGGTTGCCGAGCCTGACGATGAAGTCAAGCATATGGGTCCTTTGGCCAAGGACACGACCTGGCCTGTCTCGATCGCTTACTTTGACGAGAAGGAAAAAGCTGAAGGGCTGCCAAGCTACCGGATCAACTTCAAAATGTATCGCAATGGCGTAACGCGCGATTTGAAGATGGATTATGGCGATTTCTCCATGACCGGCAAGCTGGTCAATCTGGAGCTGTTCGACACGCCCAAGTGCAAGAAGTAAAGCCCGGCTTTGTTCTTTTATGCGGCGTACCCTTGCGTTTGCCGTAATTATCCATTAACAGCCGCATCATTCCACACACGGGATTTGGGTTGATATCGGGAGAAATCCGATATGGCCTCCGGTGGCGGGTTTCCCGCCTCTTCCCGTGGAGGTTCAACCGGAAAAGGAAAATACAAGATGGCATTGCCTGATTTCAGCATGCGTCAGCTCTTGGAAGCTGGCGTTCACTTCGGACACCAGACACATCGCTGGAACCCGAAAATGGCACCATTCATTTATGGTTCCCGTAACAATATCCACATTCTCGACCTTGCCCAGACCTATCCGCTGCTGAACACAGCGCTGAAGAAGGTTTCGGACACTGTTGCCCGTGGTGGCCGCGTTCTGTTCGTTGGCACCAAGCGTCAGGCTTCGGACATCATCGCCGATGCCGCTACCCGTTCTGCTCAGTATTACGTCAATGCGCGCTGGCTCGGCGGCATGATGACCAACTGGAAGACGATTTCGAATTCCATTCAGCGTCTGCGCAAGCTCGACGAACTTCTTTCCGGCGAAGCACAGGGCTTCACCAAGAAGGAGCGTTTGAACCTTGACCGTGAACGCGAGAAGCTCAACCGTGCGCTCGGCGGTATCAAGAACATGGGTTCGGTTCCGGACCTTATCTTCATCATTGATACAAACAAGGAAGCTATCGCCATTCAGGAAGCCAAGCGTCTTGGTATTCCAGTTGTTGCTGTGATCGATTCCAACTGCGATCCAGACCAGATCGATTTCCCGATCCCCGGCAATGATGATGCGTCACGCGCTATCTCGCTTTATTGCGATCTGGTTGCCAAGGCAGCTCTTGATGGCATTCTGCGTCAGCAGGGTTCGCTCGGCATTGATGTTGGCGCACAGGAAGAAGCTCCTGTTGAGCCAGCGCTCGAAGCAGTCGCTGAAGAAGCGCCGGCACAGGAAGGTGAAGCCTCCGCTTGAGGCTTCATACACCCGTCTTATCGGGTGGTTAAAAACGATTCGACTGGCGCTTGATGCGCCGCATGGTTGGCATGCTGGTTCACCAGTATGCCTTCGTTTTTAAAGTGGTTTTGGTTTCGATAGATACTGAAGGCGCTTTATCAATTTGTTTTCACGCAATTTCGAACGGAAAGCCGCGTCGGGTTTTCGTGAAATTGCTTTGAGAAGAGGCGATTAGAATGAGCATTACCGCAGCACAAGTAAAAGAACTCCGCGAAATCAGCGGCGCTGGCATGATGGATTGCAAGACAGCCCTGACAGAAACCAATGGTGATATGGAAGCCGCTGTCGACTGGCTGCGTGCGAAGGGTATTTCCAAGGCTGACAAGAAGGCTGGCCGCACGGCTGCCGAAGGTCTGGTTGGTGTGGCAACAAACGGCAAGAAGTCCGTTGTTGTGGAAGTAAATTCCGAAACCGACTTTGTTGCACGTAACGATGCCTTCCAAGATATCGTTCGTAACGTTGCCAATGTTGCCCTGACAACAGACGGTTCGACTGCTGCTGTTTCGGCTGCAACCTATCCTTCGACCGGCAAGTCGGTTGTAGACACCATCAAGGATGCTGTCGGCACGATCGGCGAAAACCTGTCCTTCCGGCGCTCAACCGCGCTGAGCGTTAGCGAAGGCGTTGTTGCAACCTATATCCATAACGGCGTTTCGGATGGTCTTGGCAAGCTTGGCGTTCTCGTTGCAATCGAGACCACAGGCAATGCCGATGCAGCAAATGCATTTGGCCGTCAGGTCGCAATGCACGTTGCAGCTACCAACCCGCTTGCTTTGACTGCCGCTGAAGTTGATCCGGCAGCTGTCGAACGCGAAAAGGCGGTTTTCACTGAGTCTGCTCGCCAGTCCGGCAAGCCAGACAATATCATCGAGAAGATGGTTGAAGGCCGTCTGCGCAAGTTCTACGAAGAAGTTGTTCTTCTTTCGCAGGCATTTGTCATCAATCCGGACCTGACTGTCGAAGCCGCTCTTAAAGAAGCGGAAAAGGCAATTGGCGCACCAGCTAAGATTACGGCATTTGCCCGCTTTGCTTTGGGTGAAGGCATTGAAAAGGAAGAGACAGACTTCGCTGCGGAAGTTGCAGCAGCTGTTAAGAAGTAATAATCAGCAGTTGAAATGAAAGGGCATCGCGTGACAACGCGATGCCCTTCGTGTATCCGGAATTCACATTCAATATGAAAAGACCTTGAGGGAGACTCCATGGCTGGTACGGCTGTTTACAAACGCGTTCTGCTGAAAGCCTCCGGTGAAGCTCTGATGGGCGATCAAGGTTTTGGCATTGATGTTGCGGTCGCCGACCGCATCGCCAGCGATATTGCCGAGGCGCGTGCGCTAGGGGTCGAGGTTGGCGTCGTTATCGGTGGTGGCAATATTTTTCGCGGTGTTGCAGTGGCCTCCAAGGGTGGCGATCGTGTTACGGGTGACCATATGGGCATGCTTGCCACGGTCATCAATTCACTGGCGCTTCGCACATCTCTTGTGAAGATCGGAATTGATACGGTCGTGCTCTCGGCTGTTGCCATGCCGGAGTTTTGCGAGACATTTTCGCAAAGACTGGCCACGGCCTATATGGATATGGGCAAAGTGGTCATATTTGCCGGCGGTACAGGCAATCCATTCTTCACAACAGATTCCGCCGCTGCGCTTCGTGCTGCTGAAATCAGCGCCGATGCCCTGTTCAAGGGAACGCAGGTTGATGGAATTTATTCGGCCGATCCCAAAAAAGACCCGAATGCCGTGCGATTTGATCGATTGACTCACAAGGATGTTCTTGATCGCGGCCTTGCAGTCATGGACACAACAGCGGTCACGCTTGCACGCGAGAACAATATTCCAATTATCGTCTATTCAATCCACGAAAAAGGTGGTTTTGCAGAAGTGTTGAAGGGTAAAGGACGCGCAACAGTCGTATCCGATAGCTAACCAGCCTTACCGCCCAAGAATATAGGAGCATTGAGTATGAGTGATGCACTCGATTTGAACGATCTGAAGCGCCGTATGGATGGTGCCGTGCAAGCGCTGAAACATGATCTGGGCGGGCTTCGCACGGGACGCGCATCGGCAAGCCTGCTCGAACCGATTACTGTTGAGGCTTATGGCTCGCAAATGCCCCTCAATCAGGTTGCCAATATTACTGTGCCGGAATCGCGGATGTTGTCCGTATCCGTCTGGGATAAGTCGATGGTTGGTAAAGTGGAGCGGGCAATCCGCGAATCCGGGCTTGGCCTCAACCCGATTACTGACGGAAACAATTTGCGCATTCCTTTGCCTGAGTTGAACGAGCAGCGCCGCAAGGAACTCGTCAAGATTGCTCACCAATATGTCGAGCAAGCCAAGGTTGCGGCGCGCCATGTTCGCCGCGACGGTATGGATGAACTGAAGAAGCTCGAAAAAGACGGCGATATCAGTCAGGACGATAACCGCATATTGTCCGAAAAAGTTCAAAAGCTGACAGATGACACAATCACAGAAATGGATAAGGTTGTGGCTGTTAAAGAAGCGGAAATCATGCAGGTTTAGAACTATCGATTAGTTCTGACTATTCATCGGAGGTCCAAGCCCATGTCCAACCCGCGCCACATTGCCATCATCATGGATGGAAATGGCCGTTGGGCAAAGGCGAGGGGGCTTCCCCGCGCTGCAGGCCATAAGGCCGGTGTTGAAACGCTGCGCGAGACAATCCGCGCTGCCGGGAAGATGGGTATTCCCTACCTCACGCTCTTTGCTTTCTCTTCCGAGAACTGGTCCAGGCCGCGCTCTGAAGTTTCCGATCTAATGGGGCTTTTGAAGCTGTTTATCCGCCGCGATCTGGCGGATCTGCACCGGGAAAACGTTCGCGTGCGCATTATCGGGGAGCGCGAGGGCCTGGCAAAAGATATTTTGGGACTTTTAACGGAAGCCGAAACGCTGACTGAAAAGAATCAGGGCCTGACTTTGGTGATCGCCTTTAATTACGGTTCACGTAATGAAATTACCCGGGCGGTAAAGAAGCTGGTCGACGATGTTGCCGCTGGCATTATTGCAAGCTCCGCAATCACCCCTGAGGACATATCGGCGCGTCTCGATACGGCTGAAATGCCGGATCCGGACCTGATTATCCGGACGAGCGGCGAGATGCGGCTTTCTAATTTCCTGCTCTGGCAGGCAGCCTACTCAGAATTCATGTTCTTGCCCTGTTACTGGCCGGATTTCCGCTCCACACATCTGGCGGAAGCGATAGAAACCTTTCAATCGCGCGAACGCCGTTTTGGCGGTGTCACGCCACAGGAAGTTGCTCTGTGAACCTTTCCGGCACCGGCCTTAGCAATCTGCAAAAGCGCATACTGAGTGCAATTGTTCTGATTATCCTCGCTGTGGCTCTCACTTGGGCCGGCGGTATGGGTTTTGGCCTTCTTGCCAGTGCAATAGCGCTCGGCATCCTTTTTGAGTGGCAATCCATGTCGAAGGACCGGATGAGCGCCTTGACCGGCGGCCTCTCCTGGGTGGTCCTGATAGCCACTCTACTGGCGCTGTTATTCACACAGCACGTTTTGCCAATGTTTCTTATCTTATTCATTGGCGCTGCGGCAATTGCTGCGCTCGGTGGGCGCCAATCGGGTTATTGGCCAGCGGCAGGGCTGATCTATGCGGGTTTCCCCGCCATCTCGCTAACAATGCTGCGGGGTGACACTGGTGATGGCTTTGCGGCAATTCTGTTTTTGTTTGCAGTCGTATGGGCGACAGATATTTTCGCTTATTTCAACGGCAAGGCCCTTGGCGGACCAAAGCTTGCTCCGCGGTTTTCGCCCAATAAAACATGGTCGGGAGCAATTGGCGGAACGGCGGCTGGCGTTGCAGCCGGTGTCGCATGCGCTTCATTCATCACGCCCGGCGGTGGCATATCCTTGCCCATCATTGCATTATTGATTTCAATCGTCGCCCAGCTTGGCGACCTTGGCGAGTCCTGGATCAAGCGGAAATTTGGAGCAAAGGATTCCGGAACGCTCATTCCCGGTCACGGTGGCGTGATGGACCGTGTTGACGGGCTTGTAGCTGCTGCTGCATTGCTATACGTCATCGGTGCAATTCTGGTGACACCGGAAACGCCATACGACATACTTTTCTAGACGGCTGAGCTTTCGGAGCCTTTTGGCTTATTCTGTTGCGGGCCCGGAGGATAATTTGACAGATCTGTTGCACACCATATTTGGTACTCAAAGCGTGCTTGTCGGAACGATTGTACCGTTTCTGATCGTTCTTACGGTCGTCGTCTTTGTGCATGAGATGGGGCACTATCTGGTTGGCCGGTGGTGCGGTATCGGCGTAAAAGCATTCTCGATTGGCTTTGGGCCTGAATTGATCGGGTTTAATGATTCAAGAGGCACGCGCTGGAAGCTTTCAGCCATTCCGCTCGGCGGCTATGTGAAGTTTGCTGGCGATGAGGATGCAACCAGCTCGACAGCAACTGATCCATCAACCATGACCGAGGCCGAGCGTGCTGTAGCGTTTCATACTCAGCCGGTTTGGAAACGCGCCGCAACGGTATTTGCAGGCCCGGCTTTCAATATCTTGCTCACGGTCGCGATTTTCACCGTATTTTTTGCGCTGTATGGAAAGATGGTTTCCGATCCCATGGTTGCCGAAGTGCGCCCGGGTGGTCCGGCGGCTATTGCAGGCTTTCAGCCGGGAGATCGCTTCATCAGTGTCGATGGTGAGAAGGTTGTTACATTTGCAGATGTGCAGCGCCATGTCTCGGCAAGAGGCGGAGACGCGCTGGACTTTGTCGTTGAGCGCGCTGGCAAAGAGGTTCACCTGACAGCGACGCCTGAGCTTTCCGAGCAGGATGATGCGCTTGGCAACAAGGTGAAAGTGGCGGTTATCGGTGTTGTCACAAACTTGCAGTCAGGAAATTTTCGCCGCATCGAATATGGCCCTATTGAATCGGTGGGGCAGGCTGTTCGTGAAAGTGGCTTCATCATTGCCCGTACAGGACAGTTTTTCAACCGGTTTTTTGCAGGCAGGGAAGACAAGTGTCAGTTGGGTGGCCCGGTCAAGATTGCGACTATGGCGGGGCAAGCGGCAAGTCAGGGCATCGATTGGCTGATTCAGCTCACCGCCATGTTGTCTATCGGCATTGGCCTGCTCAATCTCTTTCCATTGCCTCCTCTTGATGGGGGGCATCTCGTCTTTTATGCTGCCGAGGCGGTGATAGGCAGGCCCGTAAAACCCGCTGTACAGGAGTTGTTTTTCCGTACCGGTTTCCTTTTGGTGCTCGGATTTATGGGATTCGTCATTTTCAACGACTTATTCGCATGTTGACCAGAAAATTAAACATTAGTGAAAATTTGAGGTGCGTTATGGCAAAAAGATATGATCTGTTTACTATACGGGCTGAATGGCGTGGCATGGATGCCACTGTTATGTGGGAAGTAAACAGTTTTTAACCGTAAGCCTTGCGTGTATATGAAAACCGGCTATGACGGTGTACGAGTAATGCTTAGTCCGGGATCTCGCCCGGGTAGAACGAGAAACGAAGGTTCATAAGGCCTATGGCGGCAAGTTCAAAATTTGTAGGTGCGGCGTCAGCGCTCGCCATTTCAGCGGCACTCGTCAGTTCGGGTGCGATCGTAACAACGGTCGCAGGTGTGACTGCAGCGCAGGCAGCAACTGTCAGTCGCATTGAAGTGCGCGGCAATACGCGTGTTGATGCGCAGACAGTGCGTGACAATGTCGGCATAAAGCCGGGCAAGTCATTCTCCAATGCAGATATTGATGCAGCGACCAAGCGGCTCTTTGCGACGGGCTTGTTTAGCGATGTGCGCATTACCCAGTCGGGTGGTGCGCTTGTTGTTACGGTCAATGAAAATCAGGTTGTGAACCAGGTTATTTTCCAGGGCAACAAGAAGATCAAAGATCCTGCATTGCAAAATGTCGTGCAGTTGAAGCCGCGCGCCGCCTTCGATCAGGCTACGCTTGAGGCCGATACAGAGGCCGTCCGCGCAGCCTATCGCAATGTTGGCCGCAGTGATGCAACCGTCAATTCGCGTTTGATGGATTTGGGCGAAGGTCGTGTAAATGTTGTTTTCGAAATCAACGAAGGCGACCGCACAAAGATTGCCAAGATCAACTTCATCGGAAATCAGGCATTTGGTGGTCGCCGTCTGAGCGACGTGATTTCAACTAAGAAATCCAATCCTTTGTCATGGTTGACCCGTAACGACGTTTACAGCGAAGACCGTTTGCGTGCTGACGAAGAAGCGTTGCGCCGATTCTATTATAATCGCGGCTATGCGGACTTCCGTGTTGTGTCCTCAACTGCTGATCTTGATCCGGCAACCAATGATTATACAATCAACATCACCGTCGAAGAAGGTGAGAAGTATACGTTTGGTGGTGTTCAGATCGAAAGCTCTGTCGAGGGCATTGATACTGCGCAGCTGAATGGTCTCGTCAAATCACGTGAAGGCGACACTTATAGCGCCAAGGATGTTGAAGATTCGATCATCAAGGTTTCCGAAAAGGTTGCCGGGCAGGGTTATGCTTTTGCCAAGGTAGAGCCACGCGGTGATCGTAACTTCGAAAACCATACGATTTCGGTTACTTATGCGATTGATCAAGGTCCACGTGCCTATGTAGAGCGCATTGAAATCCGCGGTAACGAAAAGACCCGCGATTTCGTTATTCGCCGTGAATTCGATGTCAGTGAAGGCGATGCGTTCAATCAGGTTCTGATTCAGCGCGCCAAGAAGCGTCTTGAGCGTCTTGAGTTCTTCCAGACAGTCAATATTTCGACTGCACCTGGTTCGCAGCCTGATCAGGTCATTCTCGTCGTTGATGTGATTGAGAAGCCAACAGGTGAATTCTCTATCGGTGGTGGTTATACGACGGGTGGCGAAAGCCCCGGTCCGACAGTGGAAGGCTCAATTACGGAGCGCAACTTCCTTGGTCGCGGCCAGTATATCCGTCTTGGCGCCGGTGGTGGTCTCGACAATAACCGCACTTACTCGTTCTCGTTCACTGAACCCTATTTCTTGGGTCAACGCATTTCTGCCGGCTTTGATATTTTCAAGCGCCAGTCGGGCGTAAAGGATAAGTACGAAACCGATTTGACCGGCGGTACAATCCGTTTCGGCTTGCCGATTACGGAAGAGTTGACAGCGGGTGTTGCCTATAATCTCACACAGGAAAAGTATGAGATTGATAGTGATGCCATGTATGATGATGATGGCAATCCGAATACGCCGAAGGTTTATGATCCCAGAGAGATATCAAAAGCTTTCGCTGATGCTGCAAAAGACAGTCCGTGGATCAAGTCTTCAATTAGCTGGTCACTAACCTACAGTACGATTGATGATTTGAAGAATCCGCGCGACGGTATCTATGCCAAGTTCAATCAGGAATATGCCGGTATCGGTGGTGATGCAAACTTCCTGAAGACAACCGTTAAAGCCAGCTACTACAAGACATTGATGGACGAGCTTGATATTGTTGGTCTGGTTGGTGTTGGAGCAGGTCATATTGAAGGCTTCGGCAGTAAAGATCTTCGCGTCTTTGATACGTTCAAAAACAATCAGGACATGATCCGCGGCTTTAAATATGCCGGTATTGGTCCACGCGATTTGACTGAAGGTCTTGACAAGAAGGGTAGCTTCCTCGGCGGCAACACCTATTTCAATGCTACTGTTGAAACCCAGTTCCCGATCCCGGTTATTCCTGAGAGCCTTGGTATCCGAGGTGCATTCTTTGCTGATGCTGCAACACTCTTTGGTAATGATTACAAGGGTGCAAGTAATACAGACATGGAATGGCGTGCATCTGCCGGTGCCAGCATCATGTGGGCATCACCGTTTGGTCCATTGCGCTTCGACTATGCAGTGCCGATCAAGAAGGTTGATGGCGACCAGGTGCAGAATTTCAACTTCGGCATGTCGAGCAAGTTCTGATAGATTGCTGACCTCCTGGGGGGAGCAAGTTTCCCCGGGGGAGAAAGTTAGTCGATGGCCGATCCGATCTTTTATGAGTCACTGTCAAACGTTACCGTTGGCCAGATTGCTGATCTGACCAACGGCGTTCTTTTGGATAGTTCTCTTGCTAACCGGCCCATCACGCGTCTGGCATCGCTTAATGAATCCGGTCCTGATGCGCTTGTTTTCATTGAAAGCAAGAAAAACGCATTGGATTTGACTGGCTTGAATGCCGCCTGTGTGCTTTGCACAGAAGAAGTCAGGCCGAACGTTCCCAAAAATGTTGCCATTATCGTAACACGCCACCCACAGCAGGCATTTGCTGCTATCGGGCGTGCGCTTTATCCCCATGCTGTAAATGCGCATTTGTGGAGCGGGCAAACCGGCATTTCACCCCATTCTATTATCCATGAGACGGCTGAGATTGAAAATGGCGTAACCATTGAGCCCGGCGCAATTATTGGTAGTCATGTTGCAATTGGATCAGGCACTGTCATCGCTGCCAATGTGGTGATAGGCAATGGCTGCAAGATTGGACGCGATTGCTACGTCGCTCCGAGCTGCTCCGTTCAATATGCATTTCTTGGCAATAGGGTGCTCTTGCATCCGGGCGTGCGTATTGGTCAGGACGGATTTGGCTATGTACCCGGCAAGGCTGGTCTCGACAAAATGCCTCAACTTGGCCGTGTGATCATTCAGGACAATGTGGAGATTGGCGCGAATACGACAATCGATCGCGGTGCTCTGGCCGATACCGTCATTGGCGAAGGCACCAAGATCGATAATCTGGTGCAGATCGCTCACAATGTGCAGATCGGCCGGCATTGCGTTATCGCGGCGCAATGCGGTATTTCCGGCAGCGTTATTCTGGGTGACATGACACGGCTTGGTGGCAGTGTTGGTATCAAGGATCACGTCACCATCGGGGCAAGTGTTGAAATTGCCGCTGCAAGCGGTGTTATGAATGATATTCCGGATGGAGAAAGGTGGGCCGGTGCGCCTGCCCAACCATTCAAGCAGTGGTTCCGTGAGATTGCCAGCGTTCGCGCCATGACCCGGACCAAGAAGGAGAGCAGTTCAGATGACTGATAGCGTAAAAGCAGAGAGCCTTGGCGTTGCGGATATCCAGAAACTTCTGGCCAATCTGCCACATCGCTATCCGTTTCTATTGATTGACCGAATTGTTGATATTGATGCGGACCGGTCGGCAACGGGCATCAAAAATGTCAGCATTAATGAGCCGCATTTTGCCGGACATTTTCCCGAACTTCCCATTATGCCTGGTGTCCTGATCATCGAAGCTATGGCCCAAACCGCAGGTGCTATTGTGCTGTTCAACAATGGTAGCGGTAAGCCGGGGCAGGTCTTCTTTATGACCATCGACAATGCCAAATTCAGAAAGCCTGTTGTGCCCGGCGATCAATTGAAGCTGCGCGTGACGAAGCTCAAACAACGCGGCAATATCCATAAATATGCCTGTATCGCCGAGGTGGATGGCGTGAAGGTTGCTGAGGCTGAAGTTGCGGCAATGGTCAGTTTCCCTGAAGAAGAAGTGACCGGGGCTTGATGTCGAGCATTCATCCCACTGCCATTATTGAGCAGGGCGCGGTGATTGGCCAAGGCGTGGCCATTGGCCCGTTTTGCCATATCGGTTCTGAAGCAATTATTGGCGAAGGCGTGACCCTTTTAAGCCATGTCGTTATTATGGGCCCGACGACGCTCGGAGAAGGCTCAAAGGTCTATCCCAATGCGGTGCTTGGTGGTGAACCGCAAAATACAAAGCATAAGGGTGGACACACAACGCTTGTGATCGGCAAGAATTGCGTTATTCGAGAAGGCGTCACCATGCATCGCGGAACGGATGGGAGCCGCGGCATCACCACCGTCGGTGATAATTGTATGTTCCTTGCCTATTCCCATGTCGCTCATGATTGTATCATTGGTGATAATGTTACTTTCTCCAATAATGTCATGATTGGCGGACACGTCACTATCGGCAATAATGTCATTATCGGTGGCGGTGCGGGCATTCATCAGTTTGTGCGCGTGGGGCATCACGCCTTTATTGGCGGCCTTGCAGCTTTGGCCAGCGATCTCGTGCCCTATGGCATGGCAATCGGCAATCACGCCTATCTAGGCGGCCTCAATATTGTCGGGATGAAACGTTCTGGCATGGCGCGGCCAGAAATCCATAATTTACGTCATGCGGTGCGCATGCTGTTTGATCGAACGCAATCGATCAAAAGTCGCGCCGAAGATGTTCGTGCCGCATTTCCAGAATCGCCTGCCGTGGCTGATCTGATTGCCTTCATCAGCACCGACACAAAGCGCGCCTTCTGTACACCGCCGCTCGATTCTGCAATCGAGATCAGTGACAGTGACGCCAGCTAGCGCACCAAAGACTATTCCAGAGCCGATTGTCGGCCGCACTGCCATCATTGCGGGCAATGGTTCTTTGCCCGTTGCTGTTGCAGCCAGTTTACGAAAACAAGGCGATAACCCATTGATAATTAATATCAAGGGGGAAGCGGATCCGGAACTTTACGCCGGAGAACACGCCGAAATATCCATTGTGGAACTTGGCGGACTCATGAAAATCCTGAAGTCCGAGAATATCACGAACGTTGTTCTCGCAGGCGGTATCCGTCACCGACCAGAGTTTGGCGCTGTCCTCAAACCTGGCAATGGCAATCTCGTTGCACTTTATCGCTTCATGCGCGCATTCCGGCTTGGCGATGATGGTTTGCTTCGCGCTGTCATTGCGACAATTGAATCCTATGGTTTTCGCGTGCTTGGCGCTCACGAAGTGGTGCCCGATATTCTTGCGCCAGCGCCGGGATGCATCACACGTAAGAAGCCGACGCAGGAAGGTCATGAAAATATTGAAGCGGCGCGCAAGGCTGCGACATTGATTGGTTCACTCGACATTGGTCAGGCCGCCATTGCCGTGGGGCGCCGCGTTGTGGCACTTGAAGGCGTTGAGGGAACCGACGCAATGTTACAGCGTGTCGCCGATCTGCGTCAGGCAAAGCGTATAAACCGCAAAGGCGGTGTGCTGGTCAAATGTGCAAAACCACAACAGGAGGTTCGCGCCGATCTGCCTGCTATCGGCGTTAGCACCGTTGAAAATGCGGTGAAGGCAGGATTGAGTGGAATTGCGATAGAAGCCGGTCGTACGCTTATTCTTTCCTACGAAGACACCGTCGCCGCCGCCAATGCGGCTGGCTTGTTCATCCAGACATTTCAGCAGGAGGAAAGCTGATGTCAGCGGGCAAAAAACTGCGTCTGGCGATTATAACCGGTGAAGAATCAGGCGACCAGTTGGGCGCAGATCTGGTTCGGGCGCTGCGCAAGACCTATGATGGAGAAATTACGCTAACGGGTGTTGGCGGCGATCATCTGGCTGAGCTTGGACTTAACAGCCTTTTTGACCAGCATGAGATAGCGCTTGTGGGGCTCAGTGCAATTATACGCAAATTGCCCCAGCTGGTTCGCCGGATATCGCAGCTTGCTGCATCAATTGTCGCTGCAAAGCCGGATTGCCTGATCATCATAGACAGTCCCGACTTTACCCATCGTGTGGCGCGCAAGGTGAGGGCCGCTGATCCCTCCATACCGATTGTGAATTACATCAGCCCATCGGTATGGGCATGGCGGCCTGAACGCGCAAAAGCTATGCGTTCCTATATTGATCATGTTCTGGTCATTCTTCCGTTTGAAGTGCAGGCCTTGAAGGATTTGGACGGGCCTCCATCAACCTATGTCGGACATAGGCTGGTTTCCTATGCCCCGCTGCTGGAAGCAGCGGAGAAAAACCGGGGCCGAGATGCAGGACTTGGCGAACGAGATGTCAAAAATCTTCTGATATTACCAGGGTCGCGCAAATCGGAAATCACCAGTCTTATTGATGTTTTTGGCGAAACGGCTGATTTGCTCGCAAGTCGAGGAAATGAGATCAATGTGACCATTCCGACATTGCCGCGCGTCGAGGCAATGGTCCGCGACTTGACCGCAAATTGGAAAATCCGGCCTAATATCGTTGTTGGTGAAGCTGAAAGGCTTCGTGCATTTTCACAATCCGATGCAGCTCTTGCTGCATCGGGCACAGTGTCACTGGAATTGGCTCTGGCGCGGATACCGACAGTGCTCTCTTATCGAGCGGATTGGCTGGCACGAACATTTCTTGCGCCGCGTATTAAGATATGGAGTGCAGCCCTTCCAAACATCATCGCAGATGAACCGGTGGTACCCGAATATTTCAACATATTCGTGCGTGCAGGCTCGCTGGCCCGCCAGCTGGAGCAATTGCTGCGTCCGGGGCTACGGCGTAGCGCACAGCTTGAAAGCTTTGATAAGATCAGCCGACTGATGCAAACGGATCGGCCCGCGGGAGAAATCGCCGCGGAAAAGGTTCTTGAACTGGCAAAGCAATAATTGCAAATCGCTATAGATATAAAAAAGGCGCCCAATGGCGCCTTTTTTATTATCTTACTTATTTGCGATTTTCAACACTGACATAGTCACGCTGTGTCGCGCCAGTATAGAGCTGGCGTGGACGGCCAATCTTCTGATGCGGATCTTCGATCATCTCTTTCCACTGCGCAATCCAACCGACAGTACGCGCGACGGCAAACAGAACGGTGAACATAGTGGTGGGGAAGCCGAGTGCCTTCAATGTGATTCCGGAATAGAAATCAACATTTGGATAAAGCTTCTTTTCGATGAAATATTCGTCAGTTAGAGCAATACGCTCAAGTTCCATGGCAACATCAAGTAGCGGATCATCCTTGATGCCAAGTTCTGTAAGGACTTCACGTGTCGTCTGCTGCATGATCTTGGCGCGCGGATCATAATTCTTATAGACGCGGTGACCAAAGCCCATCAGGCGGAATGGGTCATTCTTGTCCTTGGCGCGGGCAATATATTCCGGGATACGATCGACGGTGCCGATTTCTCCAAGCATGGTCAGCGCAGCTTCATTGGCGCCGCCATGGGCTGGACCCCAAAGACAGGCAATACCGGCTGCGATACATGCAAACGGATTTGCACCGGATGAGCCCGCAAGACGAACTGTCGATGTCGATGCATTCTGCTCATGATCCGCATGCAAGATGAAAATACGATCCATGGCGCGTGCAAGCACGGGATTTGGAACATAATCTTCGCAAGGCACGGCAAAGCACATGTGCAGGAAGTTGGTCGCAAAATCGAGATTGTTTTTCGGGTAAACGAATGGCTGGCCAATATGATACTTATAGGCCATGGCAGCTAGCGTTGGAATTTTTGCGATCATGCGGATCGAAGCGACCATGCGCTGATGCGGATCGGAAATGTCTGTTGAGTCGTGATAGAAGGCCGACAGAGCGCCAACACAGCCAACCATGACTGCCATTGGATGCGCATCACGGCGGAAGCCGCTGAAAAAACGCGACATCTGTTCGTGCACCATTGTGTGGCGCGTTACGCGGAAATCAAAATCAGCCTTCTGGCTCTTGGTCGGCAATTCGCCGTAAAGTAACAAATAGCAGGCCTCAAGGAAATCTCCCTGCTCGGCAAGCTGTTCAATGGGGTAGCCGCGATGAAGCAAAATACCTTCGTCGCCATCAATATAGGTAATTTGTGACTCGCAGGACGCCGTCGATGTGAAGCCCGGATCGTATGTGAACGCACCGGTATTCTTGTACAAAGTCCCAATGTCTACGACATCCGGTCCGATGGTCCCCTTTTTTATGGGTAAAGCGAATGCGTGACCATTGAGATCGATGTTTACGCTGTTCTCAGACATTGCCGTTCCTTTCTTGCTTCAACTTGCGCTGAACCAGCGCAAAAGCACCTTCCTCAAATGAGGTTATTTCCGTGATCCTTACAGGCAGTGCACCGTACCCGAAAGGCACAATGTTGCAATGCAAAAATGCGATCAAATGCGCGTCCTATCGCCCTTTTAATTGATCCTCGATCCGACCGAGCGATTCGTCCCGGCCAAGCACCGCCAGGACATCGAAAACTCCCGGAGACGTTGCTTTTCCTGTCAGTGCAGCACGTAACGGTTGAGCTATTTTTCCAAGCTTCAAGCCGGTTTTTTCCGCATGGACACGAACAGCCGCATCAAGCGACTCGGCGGTCCAATCGGTGACTGCCGCCAAATCCGGCAATACGCCCCGAAGGACAGCCAAGCCCTCATCATTAAGTAGGCTTGCGGCTTTCTCGTCGAGGGGGAGCGGCCGCTCAGCAAACAGATATTTGGCGCTATCGGCAAGTTCGACAAGTGTCTTGGCGCGCTCTTTCAGGCCGGGCATTGCAGCAAGAAGCTGGGCCTTGGTAACATCGTTCAGGCGCGAGGCAATTTCGGCACCGCCTTCGATTTCCGGAAGAACGTCAATCATGGCCTTAACCAGATCGGCATCGTCGGAAATGCGCATATAGTGGCCGTTGATTGCTTCCAGTTTCTGGAAGTCAAAACGCGAGGCGCCGCGATTAATGTCAGATATTTCGAACCATTCAATCATCTGCGCGTCGGACATGATCTCATCATCGCCGTGGCTCCAGCCTAAACGGACGAGATAATTGCGCAAGGCAGCCGGCAGATAACCCATGGCACGATAAGCTTCTACGCCAAGTGCGCCGTGGCGCTTGGACAGTTTTGCTCCATCGGCCCCATGGATCAGAGGAATATGGCCCATGACAGGTACATCCCAACCCATAGCGTTGTAAATTACCGTCTGGCGTGCCGCATTGGTCAGGTGATCGTCGCCGCGGATTATATGCGTTACGCCCATATCGTGATCGTCCACAACGACCGCATGCATATAGGTGGGGTTGCCATCCGAACGCAGGATAATGAAATCATCAAGGTCCTTATTTGGAAAGCGCACATCGCCCTGCACCTGATCACGGACCAACGTTTCGCCTTCCTGCGGTGCTTTAATGCGAATGACAGGCTTCACACCGGCTGGCCCTTCCTTCGGGTCGCGGTCGCGCCAGCGGCCATCATAGCGAGGCGGGCGGCCCTCGGCACGGGCCTTTTCACGCATTTCCTCCAGCTCGGCCTGTGAGGCATAGCAATAATAGGCCTTGCCCTTGGTAACGAGTTCTTCGGCTACTTCCCGGTGGCGAGGAGCGCGATCAAACTGGGAGACGACATCGCCGTCCCAATCAAGCCCAAGCCATTTCAACCCATCAAGTATGGCCGTTACAGCCGCTTCGGAGGAGCGTTCGCGGTCGGTATCCTCAATACGTAACAGCATTTTCCCGCCGGTATGCTTTGCATAAAGCCAGTTGAACAGGGCCGTGCGTGCACCGCCAATATGCAGGAAGCCGGTGGGTGAGGGCGCGAAACGGGTAACGACAGAAGATGACATAGGGTCTCCAAGGCAGTTCGGTCTATTAGTCGAACGTCCAATCGAATTGATTTGGCGTTGATGTACCATAGCGGGGCTGTCGTGCAAGGGCATTGGCAGAAATGGGGATCAATGAACGAGCCGTCAACCGACGAGAAAACAAGCGAAGTGCATTTCTGGTTTGCGCCGGAAAGCGCGGGGCAGGCGCTTGTCAATTCTCCCGAAAGAGGCGCAGTCGATTTCAAACGCACTGGTCGCATCACTATAGTCAGGCAAGCATTCGAGCGCAAATTTCATGCTCTTGCCAGTTCAGTGCCAGCAGCAATCAATGATGAATCTGCTCGTGGTACAAAATTTTTGTTTCTGCCGGTTTTCGCAGGAATAGGCGCGGTTGCTTATTTCAACGCGGGCGCAGAACCGCGACTCACTCCCATCCTGCTTGGCATGATCCTGGTTGTCGGCTGTTATTTGCTGGCCCGGAACCAGCCTTCGATAAGAATGACCTTGCTCGCTGTTTTGGCGGTCATCACGGGCATGCTTTGCGCAAAGCTGGAAACGATCAGAGCGGCAACGCCCATGCTGGGATCAGAAGTGACGACGCGGGTGACGGGACGCATCTCAGCATTAGCCAAGGATGCAAATGGGGGATGGCGGGTAACCCTTGATGTTCTGGAGACACAGCGTCCAGCTTTGCGTTATGGGCCGGAGCGAATTGTAGTTTCTGCGCGAAATCTGCCGCGAGATCTAATGATCGGCGACGGATTGAAAGCATTGGTTCATTTGCGTCCGCAATCGGGTCCGGTGCGGCCAGGCAATTATGATTTTGCCTTTTACAATTATTATCGTGGTATTGGAGCAAGCGGGTTTCTTTTAGGCTCTCCAGAAAAAGCAGCAGTCGCACCAAAACCCGGCTTATTGGCGGCGACATTGCTGGCAGTCAGTAATATACGCCAGCAACTGACGCATCGCATATTGCACAGCATCAAAGGCGAGCCGGGAGATATTGCGACCTCACTGGTTACAGGGCAACGTGACGGGATCAGTGACGAGACAAATGATGCTATGCGTCTGAGCGGTCTGTCGCATGTTTTGTCGATATCCGGTTTTCACATGGCTCTTGTGGCGTCGATCATTATTGGCTCTCTACGGGCTCTGTTCGCCTTTTTCCCAAGCGCATCGGCGCGCTATCCCGTCAAGAAACTGGCGGCAATCATTGCCTTGTTTGGCTCGGCATTTTACCTGTTGCTCTCCGGAGCAGATGTGGCTGCCCAGCGTAGCTTTGTCATGCTTGCGGTGATGTTGCTCGCAATGACCGTGGATCGTGCAGCGCTATCAATGCGCAATCTTGCAATCGCCGCATGCATTACAATTGCAGCAGCGCCGCATGAAATTCTTGGGCCCAGTTTTCAGATGTCCTATTCGGCCACTGCCGCCCTGATAGCCTTCTATGGCTGGTGGTCACGGTATCGAGTGAAATCAGCCTTTCGCAAGCCCGCAAATGCAAGGGCAGGACTGTGGTTGATGCCGTCAAAGGTCATGACCTATATTATTGGAATCGCCATGACTTCCCTGGTTGCAGGTACGGCAAGCTCGATATTTGCTGCATATCATTTCAACAATACAGCACCATTCGGCCTTATCGGAAACGCTCTGGCATTACCCGTTATTTCAGTTCTCGTTATGCCTTTCGCAGTGCTCGGCTTGCTCGCCATGCCATTCGATCTGGATTGGCTTGCCTTCGCAGTGATGGGATGGGGGATCGAGATCGTCATCAGCATTGCAAAAGGGGTGGCATCGCATTCGCCAAGCGGAAATCTCGGACTGATCTCTGAAACATCCCTTGTGCTTATGGCGATAGCGCTTTTGCTGCTTCTGTTCCTGTCAACATGGATGCGGCTGATTGCACTCCCAATTTTGGCCGCAGCTGTGATTTTGACAAGTCTGGTCTCTGTGCCCGCGATCATTATATCCGAGGATGGAAAACTCGTTGCGATACGAACAGATGACGATCAATTGGCTATTAACAGGCAAGGCGGTAGCGCATTCAATCTGAATAATTGGCAACAGGGCTATAAGGCGCAGCAAATCATTAAACCGACAATGACAGGAGAGCTTGTAAACGGGGCGCAATTTGCGTGCGAAGACAAGCTCTGCCTTGCGCGCGAACCGGGAGGTTTGATTATTGCCTATACAAATGATGTAAAACGGCAAGCGGATGCATGCCGTGAAGGAAATATCGTCATTCTGGCATTTGCTGCTGCGGCACCATATTGCGCAGATACAGCTATAAAGGTCATTTCGATGCAAAATCTCGCGCTCAATGGCGCAGCGGAAATCAGATTTGGTACTGAGCAACAGGTTCCAGCCAATGCCGATCCTGCGCTCACCGGTTCGGCATCAGCAAAACAAGCGCTCGCGCGCCGCTTGGCGACGGCCGAAATCAATTATGCCGTGGGCACACCGAACAGGCCTTGGAATAGCTACCGCGTCTACTCTCGTGCGGCGCGCAATCTCGAAGAACGACGACCAATCAAGAAAGCGGAACAGCCCGATAAGGAAATGTAAGTCATCGCCTGACAAATCCGAGTTTCGAAGTTTGCTCTAGTAACGACGAATCAGACCGACAAGCTTGCCTTGTACCTGAACCCGGTCTGGTCCGAAAATTCGGGTTTCATAGGCCGGATTTGCAGCCTCAAGTGCGATTGACGCGCCTTTGCGCCGGAAGCGTTTCAAGGTTGCCTCTTCATCATCCACAAGTGCCACGACAATTTCGCCGGGATTGGCTGTGTCTCCGCGCTTGATGACAACAGTATCCCCATCAAAAATACCCGCTTCGATCATGGAATCGCCTTTGACCTCAAGCGCATAATGCTCTCCGCTACCGATCATGTCCGGCGGAAGGTTCAGCATATGGGTTTGGTTCTGGATTGCAGCGATAGGCACACCGGCTGCAATACGCCCCATGACAGGAATACTGATCATATTGGCAGCGACCACATCTGCGGTGGTAGGCTGCGGGCGAGGCGGGGCAACATTGCGTCCCAGACTGCCTTCAATAATGCTTGGAGAAAATTTGCGCTGCGCGTTCAAACCCGGGGCAATTGAATCGGGCAGGCGAAGAACTTCCAGCGCCCGCGCACGATTTGCAAGGCGACGAATAAACCCTCGCTCCTCAAGCGCAGTGATCAGCCGATGAATGCCCGATTTGGAAGCGAGATCCAACGCATCCTTCATCTCATCAAATGAGGGAGGGATGCCCGTTTCCTTCAGCCGTTCATGAATGAAGAGCAAAAGTTCATGTTGTTTGCGCGTGAGCATAGGACGATCCTTGAACGTGGAATCGGAAAAACAAAACCAGAACAAACACTATATGTTCCAGTTGTGTTCCACAAGGATTAATATCTGGTTTAATTGCGCTCCTGCATATGCTTAATCAACGACAATAGGTGACCGCGAAGCAACCTGAGCGTGGTCGAATGGGTATTGGCAAGAGGATGTTTGCGGTGTGCAAAGGACTTATGGCGTGCCTCGCAATAGGAGCCAGATCATATAAACCCCGCCAAGACTCACCGTCACGATACCAACCGGCAGACTGTAGGGGGTAAACAGGTGCTGTGCTATTGTGTCGGCGAGAAGAAGGAGTAGGGCGCCTGTCCCTGCAGACGACATAAGGACCATGGAACGGGTGTTGCACAGACGCTGGGCGATCTGCGGGGCAGCCAGAGCAATGAATACAACGGGTCCCGTCGCAGCGGTGGCTGCCGCCACCAGCAAAACACCAATAATCATGAGCCATAGCCGCGTTCTTCCAACCGAGAGACCGAGCGCTCCCGCCATATCGTCGCCCATTTCCATCAACCGGACATGCCTGACCAGACCAAGGCACAGGAGCATGCCCGTAATACAGGCGATCGCAGAGGGTGTCGCGCGAGACCATGTCATACCATTGAGCGATCCCGCTCCCCACAATGCTGCGCTCATAACGGTTTCATGAGTGCCAGATAGCATGAGCCAGGTGTTGAACGCGGTAAGCATCGCACTCACTGCAATGCCGATAATGATGAGCCGGAAGCCCTGAATGCCCTGTTTCCAGGCAAGAAGATATACGGCAACCGCCGTTGCTATCCCTCCGCACAAAGCGCCGAGCGTGATGGTGATATTGTTGTCCCCATGCAATAAAGTAATGACGATGAGGACTCCCGTATAGGCGCCGGTATTGAACCCGATCACATCAGGGCTGCCCAATGGATTGCGGATCAGCGATTGAAAGAGAGCACCGCTCATACCAAGAGCCGCACCGATAATGAGCGCCATGGTGATACGGGGCAAACGCCATTCTACAATGATCATGATAATGCGCGGCGTCGCCCTTCCGACCAAAGCTGACATCATATCAGCCAGTGAGATCGGTATTGTTCCAAGTCGCAATGCAAAGACAGAAAGAAAAAGCGCTGCCACTGCGAGAATGCAGGAGACAATAATGTTTCTCAATGGCACTCGCGCATTGAAACGCCCATCCAAACTGCCAATGAGAAGGGTTCGGTTTCGCATGAAATTCATTGCGACCCTGACCTTTCAGCGGTTCTACTGCGTGCCAGCAGGATCAGTACCGGAGCGCCGATAAAGGCTGTAACGGTAGATACGCGCAATTCACCGGCGACGGCCAAGCGTCCGGCAATGTCTGAACATAGTAAAAGGATCGGTGCGTACAAAAAGGCGAAAGGCAATAGCCAGCGCAAATCTGGTCCAACTGTCCAGCGGGCAATGTATGGTATCATCAAGCCGACAAAACCAATGGGTCCAGTAACGGCTGTGACTGTTCCGGACAGGAGTGCAACTGTCAAAAGCGTTGCGGTTTGCGTTCGAATAGGATTGGTCCCAAGGGCTGCTGCCGTATCATTACCCATTTCCAGCGCATTAATCGGGCGTGCAAGAGCCAGTGCAGCAAGACATCCAAGGCAGATCAGAGGCATGGCTGCAAACACGAGTGTCAACTCGCCTACATCCAGTGAACCCGCCATCCAAAATCGCATGCGGTTGAATACTTGCGGCAGCAACATTGTGATGGCCGATGATATGCCATTCATCATCGCGCCTACGGCCAGCCCCGCGAGAATGAACCGAACCGGGTCAGGCCGCGCGACACCCTTGATGCTGATCAGATGAACCAGAAGCGCCGTCAACAAAGCACCGGTGAAACTATAGGCAAACAAACTATAGGGTTGGGTGATGCCGGCAAAAGCAAAGCCCAATGTGACGGCAAGACCAGCTCCCGCATTCACGCCGACAATGCCGGGATCGGCGAGCGGATTGCGTGTCAACGTTTGCATCAGGGCACCCGATACACCAAGCGCCGCGCCGCCAAAAACTCCGATCAACGCACGGGGCAAACGTGATTGCAGAACAATTGTGCTCTCTGGGCCGTCAAGTTTACCCAAAAGACTGTCCATGACGATGCCTAGCGGCAATGGTTTGGCACCGATGCCAAGGCTGGCGATGAAAACCATCGCCAGCACAAACAGACCCGTGCCTAGCCAGAGCAGTCGGCTTATTCGGGATGCATTCATTGGGCGGCGCTGTCGGTAGCCAGTACGTCGCCAGAAGACGCTTCTTCAGGGGAAATCACGCTTTTCGACAGGTTGCGCAAACTGGCGAAACCTAAGCTCATGGCCAAACCAATGAGAAATATGCTGCTTCCAAACCAGAAGACAGATGCCATGGGAGCAAGAATGCGTGAAAGACTGCCCATGGCGATTGAACCGCCGGGATCGCCGACAACATCCTGCGCGGCCCAGAGGCTGTTGACCCTGCCGAGCATATGGTCGGGGGTGTTGGTCTGTACCAGTGTGTATTGCATCAGGGATGCGATCGAACCGAGATAACCAAAAAAGACAAGGATGACAAAAATCGGGATCAGGTGACTGACAAGGCCAATTGCTGCCAATAAAGCTGACGCGCCGCAGACGCAGCCAAGCAATAATTGCCCGGGCAAGCTGAAACGTCCGACCCACCCGCTGGTGAATGCGCCGATCATTGCCCCCAGCGGAACCGCCGAATACATCAGGCCAATACCAATAGGACCTGCGCTGAAACTGTCAGCTATGGTTGGAAACATGATGCGAATACCACTGAGCGCGGATTGCAGTGTGCCAACGGCAATGACTGCCCCGACGATCTTGTTCTGGAAGAGAAACGCAAAACCGTCGACCATTGACCGCAGCGGATGATCGTTACCACGCTCACCTGGCAAAAGGATAGGCAGTCGGAATAGCGGAATGAGTGTTCCAAGGGTACCAATGCCAGCGATGAGATAATTCCAGCTCACATCCGCCGAGGCAATGATGAGACCACCAATCAAGGGGGCAAGAATTGCGCCGAACCGAACAGTCAGCATCGAGAGTGCACCCGCTGAGGGCAGGTTCTCTCGTCCGACAAGGGTGGGAATCGCGGCCATCAGCGCAGTTACGCCAATCGCACCAAAAAAACCGTCCCAGAGGGAGACAATATAGAGTGCTGTCAATGAAGGTGTGCTCAGAAAGCCATTGAGTGCAAGAAACAGAAAACCCACACCGCACGAACCGCGGGCGAGAAGGATTAGCCGACGCCTGTCATAGTGATCCGCAAGAACACCGCCAGCCAGCAATCCGAGGAACATTCCTATTCCATCAAGAGCAATCACTACGCCAACATGTAATGCCGAGCCGGTCAGTTGATGAATTTGCACAGGGACAGCCACCGCCAGAATACCGAGTGCAATCATGGAAACCATGCGGGCGACAAATACCGCGCGAAAGCCGGCATTGTGTTTAAGCAGGCTGAAGTCGACAAAAATAGAAGAAGCCATAGCAGTATGCGCACCTTATGCGGCGGGTTAACGACAGGTTTTTATGATAGAAGATCAGGCGAAAAGCTGGGTAAGGCGGTCCAGCATGTGAGACGCACTGTAATAGTCGAGGCGAAACGTATCGGTTCCCATTGCATAGACGCGCTTGTTTGAAATGGATTTGATGTGCTTAAGGAATTTGTTGGCTGAAACCTTGTCGACAAGACTGTCGTTTGCCGCAAAAAGCAGCAGTGTCTCGCCATTCAGACCGTCGGCGAACTGCTCGCCTGAAAGTTGGATAATGTCACTGCGGATACCCATGGATGTCATGGTTTTGACGTTTGGCGGGATAACGGCAAGCTCAAAACCGAGTGAGAGCAGGAATTTCCCTTGGGCGGATGCTGGGGTCCAAATGTTGGCGCCGGTATCATCCTCATAATAAACTGCAGCAGTGGTCGGTTGGGGAGGGAGCTTAAGGTGCTTCGCCGTTTCGACAACACGCTGGTCAAATTCAGCGACTACCACCGCCGCCTCTTTCTCGTGACCTATTGCTCCGCCCAGCAGGATTGCAACCTCCTGCCAGCTTTTGTCGTCATAATTGACAACAAGCGTTGGCGCAATTTGACTGATTTGATCATAAAACCGCAGGGTGCTGTCCCCGCCTGTCGCTGATATGACGATCAGGTCCGGCGCGGCTGCCGCGATGGCCTCAAGGTCGGGTTCAGAGCGATAGAGGGGTTTGATGCCCCGCTCATGAGCGATGCTTGCCCATTGTGTGAAAAAGCCAGCATCGTCTGATACTGCATTCATGTTTATCGTAGCGGATGCGGCAATCAATGGAGCATTAATGGCGAGAAGGGTGCCAGTGAGAGTAACGCTGGTTGATACAATCCGTTGCGGTTTGTTATCCAGAACGAGATCCCCTTTTGGGGTGTGAAGCATTCTCGGCCACACGGAATCTGACGCTCCTGCACGTCTGGGATTTATGCCGGATACAGATAAAAGGCCAACGCCTGCCGTAAGCATGAATGAGCGTCGGCTCCATAGCGATAAAGATGTTGGCATGCCGGTTTACCTGCGCTTGTATTTGGGCGAGACGCCATAGGTTTTCTTGAAAGCGGTTGTGAAATTAGCTGGTGTATTATATCCGGCCAAATGAGCCGCCTGGCCGATGGTTGCACCTTCACGCTCAAGAGCCTCGTAAGCCAGTTCGAGGCGTCTGCGCCGAATAAATTCGAACACTGTTAAACCGAAATGGTCCTTGAAGTGGCGTTGGACGGAAGAAACGCTGCCTCCACTCTCGCGGGCAATCGTTTCAATGGTCAGGTCCTCGCCCAGATTGGCGAGAATATAGTTATAGACCCTCTCGCTCTGCCGGGCACTCGACAGTTGCGAACCTTGACGTTCTGATTTGCAGGCCACCAGCTCTGCACAGGTCAGTGACATGAGATCGAAGGCGCGCGAACTGCGAAAGAGAGTGCGCATCTCGCCGTGTCTGGCAGTTGGCGGATTCATCAATTGCTCGGCAAGTGTGAGGATGTGGCGGTTGGCGTCTATGCGAAAACTGGCCAGATGAGTCGACAGGAAGTTTTTAAGCGCGGGTACACCATCCGTTTGGGCGCTGACCAGCCAATTCATCCATGACAAGGGTGCTGAGATCATAATCTTGCGCAATGGAATCTTGCTGGCATTGATGAATTTAAGTTTGGAGGCACGCGCTACGTTCAACACGAAAATGAACGGTGCACAGCCTTCACCAAAACCCGCATCAATCCGGAATGATACATCATCGACAATGAAATGCTGAGCGCCCTGTAGCAAAACCATAACGATGAATTTCGGCAGGATGACCTCCGGCTCTGTATCAGTCGTGCATGCAGTAACACCCTCAATCGTACCGACGAACAAGGGTTGCGGGATATTAAGATTCATCACAGCGTGCTGCATTTCTCAGGCCTTATCAGAAAATTCGTTTGCAAATGGCCTGTGCTTTCGCACTGCCGTTTGAACAAAGTTTTTTGCCGTTTCTCCAAAATGTGTTCGGTCGACAGCGAAGATAGCATCATATACATGACAATTGAAGTCAAGTTATTGGGATAGTGAAAACACTCCGCGATTTTAGGGGCCTTATTAATGATACGTGTTTTTAGAGATCAACTTTTTTCCAGTTCAGCTGTGCTGCTATTGATGGCAGCTGGCTTGGTCGGCAGCCCAGCGCTGGCGCAGGAAAGCAGCACGCCGATTGTGCTCGATACGATTACAATCCACGGTGAAAAAGGTGACGGTCCGGTTCACGGTTATGTTGCCAAGCAGAGCACGGCCGGCACGAAGACCGATACGCCCCTCATCAAGACTTCGCAGTCCGTCGCGGTTGTTTCGAAAGAGCAGATGGAAGACCTGGATGTGCAGTCTGCTGCCGAAGCGCTGCGTTACACTCCTGGCGTAATCACGGAATATCGCGGGGCATCCAACCTTAGGGACGAGCTGTTCGTGCGTGGGTTTTACTATGTTCCGCGCTATCTTGATGGTCTGTCTTTCGGTGCCGATAATTCTTATGCGAAGCTTAATCCTTATCTTCTTGAGCGCGTCGAGCTTCTCTCCGGCCCTTCTTCTGTCATGTACGGGCAGTCAAATCCCGGTGGTGTGATGAACATGGTCAGCAAAAAGCCGACCGACACTCCATTGCGTGAGGTGGAACTGACGGCAGGAAGTCGTGATCACGTCGGGCTTTCCTTTGATTTCAGTGACAAGATACCGGGTTCCGAGACATTGTCGTACCGGATTGTCGGCACAGGATTGACAAAACATCTGCAGGAAGATTTTACCAAGCAGCAGACATTTGCAATTGCTCCATCAATAAGCTGGACGCCAAACGACCAGACGAAATTGACGATTCTTGGCGGTTATCAAAATGAACCGCATGCGGGCTACCGCAATTTCCTTGATGCAGCCGGAACTGTCTTCCCGATCAAAGGCTATGGCTATGTGCCGCGTGATTTCTTCGTCTCTGATCCGAACTACGAGCGGTTTACGCGAGAGCAGGCCTGGGTTGGATATCAGTTGGAGCATGTCTTCAATGATACGTTTACGGTTCGGCAAAATGCTCGTTATCAATCGGTTCAGTTTGAGCATCACACGCTGGTGTGGGGTAGCGCATCGGTCGATCCTGTTACTCAGGCCAAGACTATCATCAGTCGGGGTGCAAGCGGCGGTACGGATAAGGTTGGTCAGTTTGCAATCGACAACCAAGCGCAGATCGATTTCAAAACCGGTCTTGCCGAGCATAAATTACTTGCCGGTTTTGATTATCGTTATCTGAACCAAGAGTATCGTTGGGCGCGCAACAAGGCAATCCCGTCGATCAATCTGGCCAACCCGCAATATGGAGGGTTCGATTACGGTGCTCTCGTGCTTAAGCCTTCGGATAGTAATGATACGTCAGCCAGGCAGACTGGTCTTTATCTTCAGGATCAGATTGAGATTGGCAAGCTCAATCTGTCTGTGGGTGGGCGCTATGACTGGGCGAAAACCGATATTGATGACCTTCTCGGCACCAATGATCATGTCTACGATGACAGTGCTTTTACTTGGCGTGCCGGGGCAATTTATAACTTTGACAACGGGATAGCCCCCTATGTCAGCTATTCCACATCCTTTGAGCCATCATTAACGATCCCCAATGCAGGGCAAAGCGCCTTCAAGCCGACGACTGCCGAACAGTATGAAGTGGGTGTGAAATATGAACCGGAAGGCAGGGATATTCTGCTGACTGCGGCCTATTATGATCTGACACAAAAGGACGTTGTGAAGGGCAAGTGGGACAGTGATCTTGGCCGCAGCGTTTATTCACAGATCGGCAAGATTCACAATCATGGCGTAGAACTGTCGGCGAAGGGCGAGATATATGACAACCTTTCGATCATTGCGAACTATGCCTACACCGACTCCGAAACTGTTGATTCCGTGGAAGCCAATACAATCGGCAAGATGCCTGCGCGTATTCCCAAACATTCAGCAGGGCTTTGGGCAAGTTATGCCTTCAAAGAAGGTGCGCTCAAGGGTGTGACTGCCGGTGCGGGGCTACGCTATATTGGCAAGAGTTGGGGTGATGATAAGAACAGCTTCACCGTTGATGCGACAACACTTGTGGATGCGTCGCTGAGTTACGACTTTGGCGCCATCAATCCAAAATGGGATGGCCTGTCGCTGCAAATTAACGCCAAAAACCTGGCTAACAAAAATTTTGTAGCCTCCTGCGCAAGTGCCGGTGCTTGCTTCTATGGCGAGGGCCGCACGGTTACCGCCACACTCAAGCGCTCCTGGTAGTTGAAGATACAGCTCGATGGAAACTGAGACCCTCCCAAGATTTCAGGCCTTAAATGGTAATGCAAGCCCGGTCCTAAGTGACCGGGCGCCGCTAGCGGCCGCTTTGCTGACTGCACTGAATCGTGGCGAAGCCGAATGGTGGAACCAGGTGGAGATGCACAGTGTACCGCTCATTGAAACGGACGGTGCGGGCCTTGCCTGTGTTACATTTCTCTGGCGTGATCATCACGGCTGTGAACGGACATCGCCGATTGAGCTGGTCTATGCAGACGTCAATTGCGTTACCGATCATCATAGCTTCACGCCGCAGAGCTTGGAGCGCGTGGGTGGAACCAATATTTGGTTTTGGCAAGTTGAGCTACCGGCAGACTGGCGCGGAACCTACGCGTTCATTCCAGTGCGTGCCGATCAGAAGCCTGCGCACTCAGATATGCATCGGTTAGACCGTAAGATACAACGGAAGTGGTGGGCGTCGATCTTGCCTCAGGCAACGGCTGATCCCTTAAATTCCCTTCATGCTCATACCGCTGGCAGGAGTATGCCGGTTTCGCCGCTACATCTGCCTGAAGCACCGAACTATGCCCTGTGGCATGGGATCGATTCAGTAAAAGTATCTCCTGAAAGTGAAGACGTGATCGAGATTGATTGGTTCAGCACGTCACAGAAAAAACAGCGAAAAATCTGGATTTATGTGAGTGGAGATAAGCACTGTGTGCCGGATGACGGGTATCCAATCGCTGTCCTATTGGATGGAAACAATTGGACTCAGCAAATGCCTATCCATTCTGTACTAGGAGCCGAGACAGCCGCTGGCCGCCTGCCGCCCGCCGTCTATGTGTTCATTGATGCGATTGACGGAAGCAATCGTGCTGAGGATCTAACCTGCAATCCCGATTTCTGGGCCGCAGTGCGCAGCGAGTTGCTACCAATAATTGCCGAATCTGCTCCCATTACAGAGGACCCATCACGCAGTATTGTCGCTGGCCAAAGTTATGGCGGACTAGCTGCCGTCTATGCCGGAGTCCACATGCCAGACCGTTTTGGACTTGTGCTCAGCCAATCTGGCTCGTTCTGGTGGCCAAACCTTGAAACGGTTTATTCCTCTCAAGACCCCGTGCAACTGCGTGAGGCGGCTCGAACGGGATGGCTGACGAAACAGGTTGAATCGAGGAGTCTGCCACCACTTGCTCCCTCACAGAGTCTCAAAGTTTTCATGGAAGTGGGCAGCCGTGAAGATGACATGATCGATGGAAGTGATGCAATGGCAGCCGCACTTCGTCGTGCAGGGCACGATGTTTTCTATCGCCAGTTCGAGGGTGGCCATGACGGCCTTTGCTGGCGCAACGGGTTGATCGACGGCCTGCGCTGGCTTTTTGCAAATGATTCATCCGGTGAAGACAACAATCAAGGGAAGAAGCCATGAGCTCAGATGAGGTTAATCCATTTGACGATGAGAATGGCACGTTTCTCGTGCTCCGCAATGCACACGGCCAATATAGTTTGTGGCCGGATTTCGCGCCTGTTCCTACGGGATGGCACATCGTATCGGGACCGGACAGCCGTGCGGCATGTACTGAGTTTGTGGAAGAGCATTGGGGGCCCGCATTGAGACCAGGCGCTGCAATGTCAGGGGAATCTCCCGGCCTTTAAGAGCGCGATTGGCGGCGATCCGCGCATGAATCTCAGAGCCGACCCAACACATCAGATTGGCTCTGCCTGAAGACCGCATCCCTTTTGATGCGAACAAAATCGAATTCAAAACAGGCCCAAACAATACTGTGAGAAAGCCATCATGAGCCTCGCTCTTCATACTGAATCCTGCCCGAAAAACGCTGATGAAACGCATCCGGCGGCTGTGCTGACCCTGCCACTAACCGCTGCCCAGCCAGGCATATGGTTTGCGAGCCAGATAGAGCCAGAAGCGCAAGCTTTTGTTGTGGCGCATTATGCTGATATGGAAGGTGTGCTTGATGTTGAATTGCTGCGCCGTGCCATTCGTATCGGTCTGACCGAAGCGGACACCATTCATGCGCGTTTTTCCGAGAGCGCTGGCATGCCTGTGCAAAGCTGGGCGCAGGAGCGCTCTGTCGAAGATATTGCAGAGCCTGATTTTTTTGATCTGACAGCAGAAGCCGATCCCATTGTTGCGGCGCATGCCATTATGCGTGCCGATCTCGATAGAACGCCGTTGCCGGGAGCGGATGATTCGCTCTATCGCCACATAATCCTGAAGGTTGGCGACAACCGCTGGTTCTGGCATCAGCGCTATCATCATCTGTGTGTAGATGGGTATAGTTTCGCTGCGCTGACACGGCGTATCGTCCAAATCTACTCGGCATTGGCCGAAGGACAAACACCCGAAGCAACGCCGTTGACGCCGTTCGCTGCCGTTGTTGATGAGTATCGAAACTATTCGACTTCTGAAACCTGCGAACGTGACCGGTCGTTCTGGGGAGGCTATCTTGAGGAAACTGACGTTGCAACAACACTTGCCGTATCAGATAGTCTTGTCAGTCAGAGCACCGCAAATCTTGATGTATTTCGGATCAGGTTTCAGCTCGACGCGCCGACCCTTGCGCGGCTCATAGAGCCAGGGCAGCAATACAGGGTTGTTCTGCCCGAAATGATCATGGCCGGTGTGTTTGCCTATCAACAGCGCATGACCGGCACGAATATCGTGATTGCCGGTGTTCCATTCATGCGGCGCATGGGCTCGGTTGCAATCAATGCAACCGGACCAGTTGTCAATGTTCTTCCCGTCAAACTGGTGTTTGAAGACACAATTTGTTTTGGTGAGCTAGCACAGCGCCTGTCAGCAGAACTCCGTCGTGTTCGAAAGCATCAACGTTATGATGCCGAACAGGTGCAGCGTGATCTCGGTCTTGTCGGCTCCGGGCGGTCACTATATGGGCCAACTGTCAATTTCAAGGTGTATGATGGCGGGCTCGCGTTGCCTCACATCCAATCCACGACCTATGTTCTCGCAGCGGGGCCGGTGGAAGATATCGAATTCGGCCTGTGGTATGAGGGCGATGCGCTTACCGTAGAGCTGTCTGCCAATCCGGCGCGGTATAGTGCCGATGAGCTGATGCTGCACCGGGACCGTTTGAGCGCATTCCTGCGGAAGTTGATAGACCAAGTTAATAAGCCCATCGGCGCAATACGACTCCCAAGTACCGATGAAACCGATCTCATTCGCAAATGGGCGCAAGGGCCTAGGGTGCAATTTCCGCCACAGGTTACGACGATTCTCGATATATTTGAACGCAATGCTATTCTTAATGCTGGCGAGACGGCGATTGTCGATTGTGAGACCAGTCTTGATTTCAGGACGCTGTCTTCGGCTGTTGTACGCCTTGGTCGTTTTTTGATCGCACGTGGCATTGGACCTGGTGACATCGTTGCAACAGCTTTGCCGCGCCGTGCCGAGGCCATTGTCGCAATGCTTGGCGTTATGGCATCAGGAGCGGCCTGGATGCCGCTTGATCCGGATTATCCGGCGGATCGTCTGTCGCTCATGTGTACTGATGCTAAACCCGCCCTGTTGCTGACCCGGAAAAATCTGGCTGCCGGAATAGCGACGGAAACTGAGATATTATGTCTTGACGATCCTGCCATTGAAAAGAAAATTGCCGCACAGCCATCGCAGTCGATTGAAGACGCCGACCGTATTCGCCCATTAAAGGGTGATGACCTTGCTTATATCATCTACACATCAGGTTCGACTGGAACCCCCAAGGGTGTAATGGTTCCGCATCAGGGCCTGCTCAATCTTCTGCTATCACATGAGACCGGGTTGTTTGGCGACATCATGCGCAAATTGGGCGGACGGCGCGTGCGTGCCGGACATGCCATGTCGCTCGCCTTCGACACCTCATGGGAACAAATCATCTGGATGCTGCTCGGTCATGAGCTGCACCTATGTGATGAAGAAGAGCGCCGCGATGCACATGCTCTGATTGATCTTGTTGTCCAACGACAGATCGATACTCTGGACGTATCACCATCGATGCTTCAGCAGATCATCAATGCTGGCTTGTTAGACCATAAGCATCGCCCTGCTATGATTCAGGTGGGCGGCGAAGCGGTGCCGGCGGCGCTGTGGCGGGAGTTGCGCCGGTACCCTGATATTCATTTTCATAACTTCTACGGACCTACGGAATACAGTGTTGATACGCTGCATGCCTGTGTAAACGATGCAGAAACTCCGGTGATTGGTCGTCCTGTTGCCAACACCATTGTGCATATTCTCGACAATCAACTGCGCACAGTTCCAATCGGTGTAGCGGGCGAACTTTACATTTCCGGCGTCGGTCTGGCGCGTGGTTATCTCGGCCGCGCTGGTCTGACCGCTAGCCGTTTTGTTGCCGATCCGTTTGATGAGGGTGCTCTGATGTACCGCACCGGCGACCTTGCCCGTTGGCGGTTGGATGGTCAGGTTGATTATATCGGACGAAGCGATCACCAGATCAAACTGCGTGGATTCCGGGTGGAACCCGGAGAAATCGAGCATACCATATCTGCATTGCCGGGTGTGACTGCTGCCCTTGTCCTGGCAGAGCAGTTCGAAACCGGACTACGGCTTTTGGCGTGGTTTACAGGCGGCGCCGATGAGGGTGACGTGATGGCTGCGCTCAGGCAGAGCCTGCCTGACTATATGGTTCCATCAAGCGTGCAAAAGCTCGACGCTTGGCCGCTGAACGTCAATGGCAAGATCGAGAGAAAAGAGTTGCCGCGTCCGTATCAACAAGCTGTCTCTGTTGAGGTTGCAAACTATGCTGACGATGACGAAAAGCTGATCTGCGAATGTATTGCTGAGGTAATCGGTCTGGGCGCAGTGCGTGCGGATCAGGATTTCTTTGCTCTTGGCGGTGACAGCATCAGCGCCATGGCCCTATGCACCAAACTGCGAAAGTCTGGTCACATTCTGCGCCCGCGTGACGTCTTTGGCTTGCGCCGCGCCGATCGAATGAAGACTGCATTGCAGCAGCTGCAGACAAGCCTGCAAATCGAAACGGTGGAGCTGCGGACTGCAATTGTCAATCAAGTAGAACATCCATTGGGTCTTGACGAAGTTGAGCTAAAATGCCTGAGAGAGCGTCATGGCTCCTCCATGGTGGTCTTGCCTGCATTGCCACTGCAAGAAGGTCTGCTTTTTCACACCCAACTCGATAACTCTGCTCGCCGCTACAATTCCCTTACGCGCATTGATTTAACAGGCCCTCTGGACACTGCGGCTCTGCGAAGTGCATTGGATATGGTGCTCCAGCTTAATCCGCAATTGACGGCGCGATTTGAGTCCGATCTTAGCTGCGGCGTGTGCCAGATTCTTCCTATGACGAAAGAGAGTTGGCCGGTCGACGAGATTGACCTTAGCCATATTCCCTCTGCGCAGCAGGCCGATGCCCTGCGCCAGATTCAAACTGCTGAACTCGACCGCGAAGTCTCCCCCAGCGATGAACTACTTGTTCATGCTAATGTCGTGCACCTCGGCGAAAATCGCCACGCCGTCCTCCTCAATGTGCACCACCTCATTATTGATGGTTGGTCAACACCGCTCCTCTTACGTGACTTGTTGACCACCTATGCAGATGGTCCTGCCGGCTTTTTGTCAAAAGCGTCTACTTATCCTCGGGTTGTTCGGGAGCTAGCCGCGCGAGAGAAAGCACCAGCCGAAAATGCTTGGAGCGATTATCTTCTCGGAGTCAAACCCACCCTGTTGTTTGATACCTCACCAGATGAAGACAAATGGTCAGAAGCAGAGCTTAATATTCCGCAGCCGCTCGAAGCTGCTTTATGGGCGTGTTGCCGCGAAAATGGCCTAACCCTCAATACGCTGATGCAAGGGGCATGGGGGGCGGTACTTTCCCTGCTGACTGGCCGTAGCGATGTTCTGTTCGGTTCGCCCGTTTCTGGACGGTTCAGCTCCATCGACGGCATTCAAGACCAGATAGGTTTATTCAACAACACGATCCCAGTTCGATTCCGCCTGGATGCTCGCAAGACATTGTTGGATCAGCTCGTGGCTTTTCAATCAATACAGGGCACAATGCTGGAATATGACTGTTTAACACTGGCGACAATCCAACGGATTGGCGGTGTTGGCACGCTCTTTGATACACTGCTCGTCAGTGAGCAGTCGACGCAAAATGATGAATTGCGAAATAGGGACTATGCAGGCGTAAGGCTGCAAACGACAATCAACAAGGGCTTCAATCACTACCCCGTGACGATGAAGATCGTCCCGGGAGAGAAGCTCTGCATTCTTCTTGAGTACAATGGCAAGCTAAAACAGCCGGAGCAACTGTTGGCGCGTGTCCGGATGGTGCTTGATCATCTGGCTTATGACAACAAAACCCCATGGTCGCAATTTGCGCCGCTGGTTCCGGCTGAGCGCGAACTTATCGATGCTGCTAATGCCACTCTGATGAATGTGCCTGATGCGACGTTGCGCGATCTTTTGAATATCCAAGCCTCGCGTTCGCCCGATGCAATCGCATTGTCTGACGAGAATCACAGTCTCACCTATGCGGCATTGCGCCATCAGGTGATGCATCTGGCCAAACGCATGCAAGTGGAAGGTGTTGGCCCCGGCACAATCGTTGCAGTCGCATTGCCGCGTTCGGTTTTACTTACAATTGCGATCCACGCCGTGATTGAAGCTGGCGCCGCTTATCTCCCTCTTGATACCGGTTATCCCGACGAACGACTTGGCATGATGATCAATGATGCCCAGCCCGCCCTGATCATCACGGCTGAAAATCTGGTCCACCGTTTCAACCATCTCGGTAAGACCATGCGCTTCGATGAGGTCGCTAGTAGTAATATAACGGGAGGGGATGAAGCACTAAATCCTTTGAACCCGAATGACCCTGCCTACCTCATTTACACATCCGGTTCGACGGGACGGCCGAAAGGCGTGCTTGTCTCGCACCGGGCCATCGTCAATCGACTGGCATGGATGCAGCACGAATACCGGATCGGCAGTACCGACGTGGTGCTGCAAAAGACACCTGCTAGCTTTGATGTTTCGGTGTGGGAATTCTTCTGGCCATTGATGGAGGGTGCAACCCTTTATATGGCACCGCCCGAAGCTCATCGTGATCCCGATGAACTTGCGCGGATTGTTCAGAGCAAAAACGTGACGGTCATGCACTTTGTCCCGTCGATGCTGGCCACATTCCTTGAATGGTGTGAGGAAGACAATATTCGCCGTGCGCCAATGGCATCGTGCCTACGGCTTGTTTTCTGTAGCGGCGAGGCGCTGCCCCGTGGTTTGGCCGAGCGGCATCAGGCCTTGTTCCATGCCGAACTGCATAATCTTTATGGCCCGACAGAAGCTGCCGTAGATGTCACCTATAAACCCGCCAGAGGATCAAGTACGGCGCTTGTCAATATCCCTATCGGGCGACCGGTCTGGAACACACAGCTGCGTATTCTGGATAGAGCTTTGCGACCCGTACCCGTGGGCGTGCCAGGGGATCTCTATCTCTGCGGTATTCAACTCGCAGACTATTATCTGGATCGAGCGGCGCTGACCGCCACGCGTTTTGTATCTGATCCATTCGCGGATGGAGAGCGCATGTATCGCACAGGTGACGTTGCTCGCTGGCTTGCCAATGGCGATGTCGATTATCTCGGGCGCAGCGACGATCAGCTCAAAATTCGAGGCCAGCGTATCGAGCTGGGTGAAATCGAGGCTGTACTGAAAGCGCAACCAGCTATTGTCAACGCGGCGGTCAATCCTTGTGTGCTCGGGGTGGCTGGCAGTGTCGGGGACGCACGTCAGCTTGTCGGTTATGTGGTCACGGATAGGCCTGAGCTCGACATATCGGAGCTTAAGAGTGCGTTGGCCGTGCTCTTGCCTGCGCATATGGTGCCGACATTGATCGTTCAGATCGACGCTCTGCCTTTGAGCCTGAATGGTAAGTTGGATCGCAAGGCACTCCCGATTCCCGCTGTCGTGACACAGCCTGGACGGCAACCGCGCCCAGGGCTGGAAAGCCAGATCGCAGCGGAATTCGCTGCCATTTTACAATTGCCATCGGTACAGGCTGACGATGATTTCTTCAGTCTCGGTGGCCATTCCCTGTTGGCCATGCGGCTTGCATCAAAGCTGCGCGCCAATCTTGGAATCTCAGTGTCGGTTGGGCAGGTGATGATGGCGCCAAGCGTCGCCAAGCTTGCAGCTCTGATTGCTGTGCCGGTAGCAAAGGAAAACCCGGCTTTTGGCGAGGTGCTTGAACTGCGTGGCGGTAACGGAAACCCGTTGTTCTGCTTTCATTCCGGGTCAGGTTTTGCATGGCAATATAGCGGATTTCTGCGCTACTTGCCCGGCCATCTTGGGATCATTGGCATACAATCGCCCCGTCCAAATGGCGTTCTCGCCACCAGCGCTAATCTCGACGAAGCATGTGACAGGCTAGTTGAGGTGATCTTGCGGCTTCAGCCTGCCGGACCCTATCATTTTGCAGGCTACTCAATTGGCGGGACTTTGGCGCAGGGCGTGGCTGTAAGGTTGCAGAACAGGGGCGAAGAGATTGGCTTTTTAGGTCTATTTGATGCCTATCCGCCGGAAGAGCACAATTGGGATGAGTCCAATTCTGATGAAATGCAGATTGAAATAGATCAGGAACGCGAACGTTTTCTTAGAGAAACATCCGGTGAGGCCAGCGATGCTGCGCTAGATGCTGAAAATGCAGCCATGTTTGCAGCTATCGATGCAAATTACACCGATTCTGTTCGGCTCTTGTCTCAGGGAAGAACAGCGCGATTCCATGGCGATGCTACCCTATTTGTCGCAACAAAAAGCCTTCCCGCGCATTGGCAGCCGAGAAGTCTTTGGAACGCGAGAATAGATAAACTGCACATCTACGAAGTTGATTGCGCGCACGAAAATATCCTTGCCCCCGAAGCGCTTGTAGGCTTGGGACCGTTGCTGGCAAAGTTGCTTGCCGATGTTCCATCACTGAGATGATGGACATGCGACCATTCCAATTATTTCAGCGTACTGCCGGAGCGCCGCCGCGGCACAACCAGCGGTGTGCCGCTGATCGGATCCTCGATAATCATCGCGGAAAGATCGAATACCCGCTCAACGAGCTCTGTGGTTATGATGTCGTTCGGAGCGCCTTCGGCAATGATACGTCCTTCGCGCATGGCGATCAAATGACTGGCATAGCGGCATGCTTGGTTGAGGTCGTGCAGCACGGCAATCAGCGTACGACCGTCATTGCGATTCAGGTCCTGAAAAAGGTCCATCAGGTCAATCTGATGCGTTATATCGAGAAACGTCGTTGGCTCATCCAGCAACAGGAGCGGCGTCTCCTGTGCCAGCGCCATCGCAACCCAGACACGTTGCCGCTGACCGCCGGACAGTTCATCAACGCTACGCGCGGCAAGATCAACAATGGACGTTGCCTGCATTGCGCGGTTAACCGCTTCGGCATCAGCCCGGCTCCATTGGCGCAGCAGTGTCTGGTGCGGGTAACGGCCGCGCGAGACAAGATCGGTAACATTAATACCGGTCGGTGCGACCGCGCTCTGCGGCAGCAATCCAAGCCGCTTGGCAACATCGCGGGCAGGGCAATTGTGAATGTCCTTGCCGTCAAGGAAAACCTGTCCGCTGGACGGTGCCAGCAAACGGCTGAGCGCGCGCAGGAGCGTGGATTTTCCGCAGCCATTAGGACCGATGATCGCGGTAAAACCACCGTCTGGGATGGCGACGTTGAGATTTCGGGACACGGTCCGCTTGCCATAGCCAAGCGAGAGATTGGATCCAGTGAGATGACTGGCGGCTTGCAATGGCACGGTCATAGGGAATGTTTCCGGAAAATTTCATCACCCGTGAATTCACGGCTTTGGAGCGTGGGAAAAGGGAGGCAATAGAGATGTTTGGATAAACATTCTACCGCCAAGTCTTCAACTGAAATCATGGTCATCTTTAAAATTTCATCCTGATTGCATTGATCTCTTCCGGAGTTATATACGATAATATGATCGTTTCACTCATATTATTTGTTGATTGCCGCGATTGTAGATTGATCCAACCAGCTGAAAACCGCAGGAATGGAATATGGAAATGCCAACTTCGCTGGCTCGGCTCGACGAGGGGATGTCGCCCCAGAGCTCAAACTCAAAAAAGCCCTTCTATATCCTCAAGACATCGGGCGAGACGTTCTTTTCGCTAGGGCAGAACGCCATTCTGGAAGAGGGGCCGCAGTCGACATTAAGCGACCGCACCGCCCGCTTTTTCCAGCAGCGGCAGGACGGTCCTGACATTCTGGTTGGTGCACTGCCGTTCGATTCGGCACAATCGGCCTTTCTCTATCAGCCGGAGCGTGTGCTTCGTGTGCAGGGCAAGCATAATCTTGGTCATGTGCCGGGCTTTGGCGCCAGCGCATCCAGCGCGGAACCAAACCGCATTCTTTCGGTCATTGCTGATCCTGTGCCGGAAGAATTTGGCAAGAGCGTTGCTGCTGGTCTGGACGCAATGGCATCGCCAAACGCTGCCCTGCAGAAGATTGTTCTCTCCCGCAGCCTTAAAGTGTTTGCAAGTCGGGATTTCTCCATTTCCGACCTCATGAGCAGGCTGGCAATGGACGAGAGCGTTACTGTCTTTGCAACACCACTGCGCCAGCAGGAAAAGGGCGGGGCGATGCTTGTTGGCGCAACGCCGGAACTGCTGGTTGAAAAGCGCGGCAATCACATCGCCTCGCATCCGCTGGCTGGGTCTGTCAAACGGCATAAGAATACGGCCGAAGACAGATGTGCGGCGGATTCCCTGTGGAATTCAGATAAGGACCGACGCGAACATGCCATGGTGGTTGAATCCATTATGGACCTGTTAAATCCATACTGCCTGGAATTGTCAGCACCTGAGGGAATGGCTCTGCGTGCAACCGCCAGCATGTGGCATCTCGGTACGAAAATCGTTGGCCGCCTGAAAGATGCTTCGGCTTCATCGGAACATTTCGTTTCCCTTCTCCATCCAACGCCAGCGGTTTGCGGTGTGCCGCGCGCGACCGCACAAGGGATGATCAGCGAACTGGAAGCCTATAAGCGTGATTTTTACGCGGGCGCTGTCGGTTGGTGTGATTCCGCTGGTGACGGACGTTGGTTCGTTTCCATCCGTTGCGCAGAAGTGGAAGGGGCAAATGCCAGGCTTTACGCCGGTGCAGGCGTTGTTCCGGGGTCGACTCCACAGGGAGAAGTTGCGGAAACCGCTGCAAAATTTCGCGCCATGCTGGATGCGTTCGGCATCGATGGCGACAGGTTTGGAATTTAAGGAAGTGCATCATCATGCTTGAACTGAAGCAGCAATGGCCAGAGGAGCGTGCAGCCCGTTATCGAGCCGCCGGTTATTGGCGCGGCGAGACCATGTGGGGGTTTCTGGAACGACGTGCCGCTGAAATTCCGGATCATGTCGCCGTTGTTGGCGGTAAACAGCGCTGGACCTATGCAGACCTTGTCCGCAAGGCAAAGCACTATGCGACAAAATTCGGTGCCCTCGGCCTTCAGCCGGGAGACCGGGTCATTGTTCAGCTTCCCAATATACCGGAATTTCTGTCTGTTGTTTTCGGGCTGTTTCGTGCCGGCCTTATCCCCGTTTTCACTTTGCCTGCACATAGGCTGACGGAGATTACCCATTTCGCTGCAAAGTCCGAGGCGTGCGCCTATATCATCACCGCGATGCATGAGGGTTTCGACTATCGTGTGCTCGCCGCACAGGTGCAGGCGCACTCCCCGGTTCTGCATCATCTGATTGTTGTCGATGATGTTGAAAATGACGACCAGCAAGCGGCGGATATTCCTCCCGTTGATGTTCGGTCATCAGACGTTGCTTTTTTGCAGATATCCGGCGGCAGTACGGGATTATCGAAGCTTATTCCCCGTACGCATGACGATTATATCTACAGTTTCCGCGCCAGCGCCGAGATATGCGGTCTTGATGAAACCAGTGTGTATATGGCGACACTGCCGGTTGCTCATAATTTCCCTATGAGTTCGCCCGGTGTTTTCGGTGCGCTTTACGCGGGCAGCCGTGTTGTGATGTGTACCTCACCAACAGCGGAAGCCTCCTTTGCCCTGATTGAGCAGGAACGGGTCACGATCACAGGACTTGTTCCGCCCCTTGCGCTTCTGTGGATGCAGGCCGCTGCCACCACGCAGCGTGATATTTCCAGCCTGCAAATCCTGCAGGTGGGCGGGGCCAAGTTCATTCCTGAGGCCGCCAGCCGGGTGAAGGCAACGCTGGGTTGTTCGGTGCAACAGGTATTCGGCATGGCAGAAGGCCTTGTGAATTATACTCGTCTGGATGATCCGGACGATATAGCGATCAATACGCAAGGCCGCCCGATTAGCCCCGATGACGAGGTTTTAATTGTTGATGATATGGGCAATCCAGTGCCCGATGGCGAGCCCGGTATGCTGCTGACGCGCGGTCCTTATACGATCAACGCCTATCACAATGATGAAGCAGCCAATGCGCGCTCATTCACCGATGACGGCTATTACCGCACAGGCGATATCGTCAGCAGATCGGCGGATGGTTATCTCACCGTGCGGGGACGCGCAGGTGATCACATCAACCGGTCCGGTGAGAAGATATCTGCCGAAGAAATCGAGGATCATCTTTTGGCCCACCCTTCGGTCCTCGACGTGGCCGTTGTCTCAATTCCCGATCCGTATCTGGGCGAGCGTAGCTGCGCCTTCGTCATTCCAAGAGGCGAGAAACCGAAAGGTACTGTCCTGAAAGCCTTTGTCCGCTTACGTGGGCTGGCTGACTTCAAGGTCCCCGATCAGATCGTCTTTGTCGATGCGTTCGAGACAACGGCTGTCGGCAAGACAAGCCGAAAATTTCTGCGCGAGACACTGCGAGAACAATTTCTGAAGAATGTGGAGCTTTGAATATGGGACTGCCGAAAATCCAACCCTATGCGCTGCCGACAGCTGGTGAAATTCCGGAAGCGCGGGCCAATTGGGATTTTGAACCCAGCCGCGCCGCATTGTTGATCCACGACATGCAGAATTACTTCATCAATATATTCGAGGCGGATGCATCTCCGATTGCCCCCGTCATTGCAAATATTGCGAAGCTGAAATCCGCCTGCCGGAAGGCTGGAATCCCTGTCTATTACACCGCTCAGAACGGCAATCAGGATCGGCGCGACCGCGGTCTTCAGGCCGATCTGTGGGGACCGGGCATGACGGCTGCACCTGAGCATCAGCACATCACTCCGGCGCTTGCCCCTGAAGAGGGCGACATTGTTCTCGTCAAGCACCGTTACAGCGCCTTCCAGCTTAGTAATCTGGAGCATGGAATGCATGTGCGCGGCCGCGACCAGATCATTATCTGCGGCATCTATGCCCATATTGGCTGCCTGCTAACGGCCACCGAAGCCTTTCAGCGCGATATCAAGCCCTTTCTCGTGGCCGATGCAGTCGCTGATTTCTCACGGGACAATCACGATATGGCACTGGCCTATCTCGCCAAGACCAGCGGCATTCCATTGATGCTGTCAGCATTGCTTCCCAAAATTGAAGGAAAATAACATGAAGAACTTTACCATGGAGCAGATGCGCCAGGACATCGCTGCAATGATTTATGTCGATGCGGATGAAATTGGTGACGAGGACAACCTCATGGATCTTGGTCTCGACTCCATGCGTGCGATGAACCTTTTGCTACTCTGGCAGAAGCGTGGTGTCAGCCTCACATTTTCCGATTTGGCCGCATCGCCAACTCTTGAGAGTTGGTGGAATGTCGCTCTGCGTACGATCTACGGGACGGTTGAAATCTGATGCTGAGGAGAGGATTTGAAGGCAAAACTGCCTTTGTGACTGGCGCGAGCGGTGGCATTGGGCTGGCCGTCGTCAAGCTGCTGCTGAACGAGGGTGCAAACGTCATTGCCACGGATTTGGAGCTTAGGGAACTGGGGACGCTTGCCGACCAGAACCTGCATCGTGCAGTATTGGATGTGCGGAATAGCCGGGATGTAAACCGGCTTATTGATGAAGCAGTGGCAATGCACGGCGCAATCGATTTCGGCGTGAATGTTGCAGGTATCCTGTCCACCACGCCAATTGTCGAAACATCGGATGAGGACTGGGAACGGGTGTTTGCCGTGAATACGACAGGCGTGTTCCATGTGTCGCGTGCACTGGCCCGTCACATGATGGCACGGCGCAGCGGCAGCATCGTAACAGTCAGCTCTAACGCTGCGGGTATTCCGCGTCAGAACATGGCGGCTTATGCGGCGTCCAAAGCTGCCTCCACCATGTTTACCCGCTGCCTTGGACTGGAACTTGCGCCTTATGGAATTCGCTGCAATATCGTGGCTCCGGGGTCGACCCTGACGCCCATGCAAACAGGGATGTGGCAGGACGCTTCCGGTGAAGAGCGTGTTATTGAAGGTTCGCTGAGTGCATTCAAGACGGGCATTCCGCTCGGTAAACTTGCAAGCCCTGAAGATATCGCCAACGCGGTGATTTTCCTGCTGTCGGACAAGGCCAGTCACATCACCATGACCGACATCTATGTGGATGGCGGGGCAACGCTGCGTGGATAACCGGATAAGGGGAACGCAAAACAAGTCCGGTCCGCGAATGCTAAACCAGCTGCAATTGAGCCCGTCCTTCATGTGACGGGATGATGCAGCATATGGGAGACCAAGCGGCAGATATGGTATTTTAGCGATAGAGGGAACGATAAAAACCTATGCCGATGATAAGCGGACTTTATCTGCCGACTGGCGGGCCGCTTGATTGGCGTACAATCAACTCGACAGGCCATAATTCATGAATAGCGTCAACCGGCTCGCCATCCAGCACGCGCACCAGCATTTCGGCGATTCTTGTGGCGGCGGAGCGCATTGATGAGCGTGTGGTCGTCATTGATGGGACCATATTGCTGGCATTGAGATAGGGGAAGACGTCATCATGGGTGATAAGGGATATCTGTTTGCCCAGTTGATATCCCTTGTTGCGGATTGCACGCGACACGCCAAGGGCCGTCATCATTGATCCTGCAATAATGGCTGTTGGCTGCGGCGTGCATGAAAGCAGGCGTTGCGTTTCACGAAAGCCTATCTCATCGGAAAAATAATTATGCACGATAAAACGCGGGTCTATTTCAACGCCGCGCTCGTTTAGTGCCTGCCGGTAACCCAGCTCACGATGCTCTGAAAATGTGAAGCCCCTTAATCCATCAATCATGGCGATATGCCGGTGTCCAAGATCAAGAAGATGGCTTGCGGCCTGATAAAATGCCCCCTGATTATCGATGTCGAGCCAGGCGTGGGGCCTGTCAATATTGGTGCGCCCATGCAAAACAAAAGGGAAATTGGCGTCAAGCAGCATGGATACGCGCTCATCCACCAAAACGGGACCAGAGACAATAATCGCATCCACCCGCTTACTGGAAATGAGCCGCTTATAAACTGAAATCTCATCATTATCGACAATTGGGCTCAACAGAAAATCGATCTCGTCCCGGGAAAGGCGTTCTGCCAGACCGGCAAGAAACTCTGCGGTATGTGGTCCGAAGCGCTGGCTGGAATCGGCAGGGATAACAAGACCAATTGCTCCCACGCGCCCCATGGCGAGGCGTCTGGCATTCGCATTCGCACTATAGCCAAATTTCAAAGCCGCTCTGTTGACGCGCTCGCGCGTTGCTTCATTGACTTCTGGGTAGCCGTTCAACGCACGGCTGACAGTTGTTTGCGAAAGGCTGAGTTTTTCAGCGAGTTCTTTCAGCTTCATGCTTGATGTTCCAACCTAGATTCCGATCCATACGATCAATTGCTTATCTTGCTGTAGTATAAGCATACTTCAAAGCGGTTTAAATGATCTGAACAATTTTATTTGTCTGATTGGCAGCCTTCTAAACTTATTATTGACAATTGATTTACGTTTTGACATCTTTTATCCAAAGCGCTTTGGATTGGTTAATTTCAACATCTGGCGCTTGAGGAGGGGGCTTCAATTCGCGGTTACATGCCGTCAGGCATGGTGATCAAATATTTCTGGGAGGGTTTATGAAAAAGATTTCAGTTCTTACGGGCGTCGTGCTCACAGCACTATTGTCATCCAGTGCCTATGCCGCCAATCTTTCGATTGTCTATAGCTCCACGGGCAATGAAAATGCAGCATTGCGCAAGCAGCTTGACCGTTTTGAAAGAGAGACGGGTAACAAGGTTTCCATCGTCGCCATGCCATCGAGCAGTTCCGACAATTTCGGACAATATCGCCTCTGGCTTGCCGCAGGAAACACCGATATCGACGTTTATAAAACCGATGTGGTTTGGGCGCCGCAGCTATCGGAACAGTTCCTCGATCTGACTGAAGCAGCGAAAGGTGTTGTCGATCAGCATTTCCCGTCGATTATTGAAAGTCAGACGGTCGACGGCAAATTGGTCGCCTTGCCATTATATACGGATGCGCCCGCGCTTTACTATCGCAAGGATCTGCTCGAAAAATACAACAAACCAGTCCCCAAGACCTGGGATGAGATGGCTGCGACTGCCAAGGAAGTTCAAGATGGCGAGCGGCAAGCCGGTAATAAGGGCATGTTCGGATTTGTATTTCAGGGAAACGCTTATGAAGGGCTGACCTGCAACGCATTGGAATGGATAAAGTCATCCGGCGGTGGCCAGATCGTCGAGGCTGATGGTACGATTTCGGTCAACAATCCAGACGCCGTTGCAGCAATTGATCGCGCCAAGGGCTGGATTGATACAATATCGCCAAAGGGCGTTTTGGCCTATAAGGAAGAAGAGTCACGCGGTGTCTGGCAAACGGGCAATTCCGTCTTCATGCGAAATTGGCCCTATGCCTATTCATTAAGCCAAGGTCCTGATAGCGCGATCAAGGGAAAATTTGACGTGGCGCCGCTCCCGGTCGGTAAAGAGGGAGAGAAGTCGGCGGCAACTTTGGGTGGCTGGAATCTGGCGGTTTCAAAATATTCAAAATCGCCGGAAGAGGCGGTGAAGCTAGCTCTGTTCCTTACTGCCGCCGAGCAGCAGAAGGAAATGGCGATCAATATCTCCCATCTGCCGACAATCAAATCCCTTTATGATGACAAGGATATTGCATCAGCGCAGCCTTTGATCCCGGTGTGGAAGCCGGTTTTCGAAACGGCTGTTCCGCGACCATCGGCTCCAACGAAGGTCAAGTATAATGAGGTCTCCTCCATGTTCTGGAGCGCTGTCCATGACACATTGTCGGGCAGCGGCACGGCCGCCGAAAACCTTGAAATACTTGAAGCGAAGATCGCAGAGCTTCAGGGAGGTAGCTGGTAGCTTTCTGCCAGCTTAAGGGCACGGTGCGAGTGGTTGGAAGCCTCCTGACAATCCGCTCGCACCGATTGCCTGAGTTCGCAACCCGATATTTTTCCTGGGCAGGAATTCAAACATGACCTCAGCAGTATTGCGATCAGATCTGTTGCGCCAGCGCACGCGCTCAGCACAGCTATTCCTCATTCCGATGATTGTCGCTCTGGCAATTGTTGCCGGCTGGCCGTTGATCCGGACAATCTATTTTTCCTTCACTGATGCTTCGCTCACCAATATGGGGGAGGCGAAGTGGGTAGGGTTCAAGAACTATCTTTCATGGGTCCAGCTTAAAAGCGGACGCACAATCTATTCGGGCTTGCTTGTTGATCCTGCATGGTGGAACGCGGTCTGGAATACTGTCCGCTTCGCCGTCACCTCCGTGGCTCTGGAAGCATTTTTCGGAATGATCATCGCGCTTGTCCTCAACGCTGAATTCAAAGGCAGAGGTATCGTTCGCGCAGCCATTCTCGTCCCTTGGGCAATCCCCACTATTGTTTCCGCCCGCATGTGGGGCTGGATGCTGAATGATCAATTTGGCATTCTCAATGATCTGTTCATGCGTCTTGGCTTTATCGATAGTCCTATCGCCTGGACTGCAAGTTCAGACACCGCCATGATTGCAGTCTTGATCGTCGATGTGTGGAAGACAACACCCTTTATGGCGCTTTTGATCCTTGCCGGTCTGCAAATGGTGCCAAGCGATGTCTACGAGGCTGCCAAGATCGACGGTGTGCACCCGGTCAAGCAGTTTTTCCGCATTACTCTGCCTCTCGTCAAACCCGCTCTGATGGTTGCGATTATCTTCCGGCTGTTGGATGCAATGCGAATTTTCGACCTGATTTACGTCCTGACGCCAAACAGTGCGCAGACAAAAACCATGTCGGTACTCGCGCGTGAAAATCTCATCGAATTCGACAAATTTGCCTATGGTTCGGCGCAATCAACCCTGTTGTTCGTCGTTATCGCCATCATGACCATTCTGGCAATCTGGATCGGACGGGTTCGACTGGACGGGGGAGACCGCTGATGCCCGCAATTATCAAGAATACTGCATTTTACGCGCTGGTTGTGCTCATCGTTGTTTTGGCGGTATTCCCGTTTTATTACGCGATCATCACGAGTTTCAAAACAGGCAGTGCACTCTTTACAATTGAGTATTGGCCGACATCTTTCTCGCTTGCCAATTATGTGAGCGTCATTGAAGCTGGAAGCTTTCCGCGTAATCTTCTCAATTCGCTTATTGTGTCGGGGCTTGTTGTTGCTTTGTCACTGCTCATGGCGGTGACAGCCGCGTTTGCTCTTGCAAGAGTGCGTTTTCGCGGGCGCTCACTGCTGTTGCTGACAATCCTTTCAGTCTCGATGTTTCCGCAAATTGCAGTGCTTGCAGGCCTATTCGAGGTGATCCGTTTCCTCGGTCTTTACAATACATTGTGGGGGCTAATCTTCTCATACACAATTTTCACTCTGCCCTTTACCGTCTGGGTACTGACAACATTCATGCGGGATTTGCCGATTGAGATCGAAGAAGCAGCCATTGTTGATGGCGCAACGCCTTGGGTCATCATCACCAAAGTCTTTCTGCCATTAATGTGGCCAGCATTGGTGACAACAGGGCTGCTCGCCTTCATCGCTGCGTGGAATGAATTTCTGTTTGCGCTGACTTTTACCTCGTCCACAGAAACGCGAACAGTTCCCGTCATCATTGCACTCTTATCCGGCGCCAGCGCTCACGAAATACCGTGGGGATTGATCATGGCGGCATCCGTCATTGTCACGGTGCCATTGGTTGTTCTGGTGCTTATTTTCCAACGCAAGATCATTTCCGGTCTCACCGCCGGCGGCGTCAAAGGCTAGAGCCTCGCGCTCAGGGGAGTTTCAAAATGACAGTTCTTCGCTTGAACAATATACGCAAATCCTTTGGTACCTATGATGTGATCAAAGGTGTGGATCTCGAAATCAATCCTTGCGAATTCATGGTTTTTGTCGGGCCATCCGGCTGTGGAAAATCAACGCTTCTGCGCTTAATCGCGGGTCTTGAAGACATAACGTCCGGCACGCTGACTTTCGACGAGAAAGTTGTAAACAGCCTCACTCCATCCCAGCGTGGGATCGCCATGGTGTTCCAGTCCTATGCGCTCTATCCGCATATGACGGTCTACGACAATATGGCTTTCGGACTGAAACTGGCAAAAGGTGGGCCGGACGAGATCAAGCGCCGGGTGAATGAGGCGGCGGAAATGCTGCAAATTACCGGCTATCTCGACAGATTGCCCAAACAGCTTTCAGGCGGGCAGAGACAACGCGTTGCCATCGGCCGTGCGATTGTCCGAGACCCGAAGGTGTTTCTCTTTGACGAGCCACTTTCAAACCTTGATGCCGCATTGCGGGTGCAAACGCGTCTTGAAATAGCCAAGCTACACGCGAAAATGCACGAGACGACTATGATTTACGTGACGCATGATCAGGTGGAAGCCATGACCCTGGCTGATCGCATCTGTGTATTGCGTGATGGCAATGTCGAGCAGGTCGGTACACCTATGGAGCTTTATGAAAAGCCGCAATCAACCTTCGTTGCCGGATTCATAGGGTCTCCAAAGATGAACTTCCTGACGGAAAAATTTGCGGATGCCTATAGAGCGCATACGCTTGGGGTGCGTCCGGAACATCTTGAAATTCGGGAAAAGGATGGAACGTGGAACGGAAATCTTATCCTTTCCGAAAATCTCGGCTCCGAGAGCTACCTCTATATCGATATTGGCGCAAAAGACCCGCTGGTTGTCCGGCAGGATGGGTCTGCGCGCCAGAAGCCGGGCGATCTCCTCCACATTTCGCCCATAAATGACAATGTTCACCGCTTCGATCAATCGGGCCACCCAGCCCGGGCATGAAGCACAAACAGCATAAAGTAAGGAAAAAACCATGCCTATTCGTACGCTCGTCTGGGGTGAAAACGTTCACGAGCATATCAACAAGACCGTTGCCGAAATCTATCCTGAAGGAATGCACAGTCAGATCGCCAAACTGATTGGTAAGGACTCCAACATCAGCGTGAAAACGACGACGTTGCAGGAACCGGAACATGGACTCACCGACAAAGCACTTGAAGAAACGGATGTGCTCGTCTGGTGGGGACATCGCGCTCACGGCGATGTTGCCGATGAAATCGTAGAGCGTGTTGCAAAGCGTGTTTGGGAGGGTATGGGCCTTATTGTTCTTCACTCCGGGCACTTTTCCAAGATTTTCAAGCGTCTGATGGGATCGCCATGCGCCCTGAACTGGCGTGAGGCAGGGGAACGCGAGCGTCTTTGGGTGGTTAATCCTGGACATCCGATTGCCAAGGGTTTGCCAGCCTATTTCGAGCTTGAAAATGAGGAGATGTATGGCGAACCATTTTCGGTCCCCGAGCCTTTGGAAACTGTCTTCGTGTCTTGGTTTCAGGGCGGTGAAGTATTCCGTTCCGGGCTGACTTATCGCAAGGGCGCGGGCAATGTTTTCTATTTCCGCCCCGGTCATGAAACCTATCCCACCTACCATGATGCGACGGTTGGGCTGGTCCTAAGGAATGCTGTCAATTGGGCCTATAATCCCAATCGGTTCCCGCACATTACCGAGGCACCGAACGTGCCTGTAGAAAAGGCGCTGGAGCCCCTCGAGGCTCGGGGCGGAAGTTTGCACGAGGCAGGCGAAGAAGGTTTCCGCTAAGCCTTGGACAAAGATTGAAAACGTTGAATATTGATATCGTGGCGCTTGCACTCGGGGAGTGCAGCGCGCGTTTAAAGGACCGCAAGAATGCGTTTATTAATCCTGGGAACGGGCAGCATGGCCAATGCCCATGCAAAGAGTTTTTCTGAGATAGAGGGTGTCACATTGGCTGGCGCAGTCGATGTGAACATCGATATCGTTGAAGCATTCCGTGAAAAATATAATATTGAGCGGGCCTTTACCTCCCTCGACGAGGCGCTTGCATGGGGAGATTTTGATTCTGTTGCCAATATTACGCCCGACAGCATTCACTATGCCACAACCATGCAATGCCTGCGGGCTGGCAAGCATGTTTTTTGCGAAAAGCCTCTTGCGGTAAATCATCTGGACGCGATGGAAATGGCCGAAACCGCAGAAGCTGCGCATCTGGTTGGCATGGTCAATCTGACATATCGCAATGTCGCGCAATTACAGGCGGCTCGCAAACTCGTGACCAGTGGTCAGATCGGCCAGGTCAAGCATGTGGAAGCTTCTTACCTGCAAAGCTGGCTCGTTGCCAAGATGTGGGGCGAATGGCGCACGGAAAGCCGCTGGCTTTGGCGTCTATCCAAAAAGCACGGCTCGAACGGAACTCTGGGCGATGTCGGCGTTCACATTCTGGATTTTGTGGTCTATGCGACCGATACAGAAATTGATGAAATATTTTGCCGACTTAAAGCCTTCGATAAGGCCGAAGGGAACAGGATCGGCGAATATGATCTGGACGCGAATGACAGTTTCACCATGACAGTCGGCTTTACCAATGGCGCACTTGGTGTGGTGCATTCAAGCCGCTGGGCAACGGGTCATGTCAATGAACTGCGGTTGCGGGCCTATGGCGATAAGGGTTCGCTTGAAATTCAACATCGCCATGATGGCTCGAAGTTAATGGTCTGTCTTGGTGACGATGTTGAGGCCGCTGAGTGGAAAGAGCTGGAGGTTGAGCCCGTTTCGACCAATTATCAGCGGTTTGTTGAAGCGGTCGGGCAGGGCAGAACGCTTGAGCCCTCATTCCGCCACGCTGCAAAATTGCAAAAGGCCATTGACCTTGCGACAATCACGGAAAGCGACCGTAAAGAACACCGGCTTGAAGCAAATTTAGCGTAGCATCATCACTTTGCACATCGCCCCTGCGTCGATAGCGGGGGCGTGTGGTTCACGAATGATTAGGCATTCGGCATCGCTGAGAAATTTCAGCATTGACGAATCCTGCAGCGGAAAAGGCGTGGCAGTCAGTGTGCCGTCCGCATTCCTGGCAAGCGTCGCTCGGACATAATCCTGACGCTGGTCATTCTTGTCCATATCACGACCCAGAATCGCGGATCTCAGGTCCGGATCATGAGGAAGTCCCAACATCGCCCTTATGAGAGGTGAAAGGAAAATGTGACCGCAGATCAAGCTTGATACAGGATTACCGGGAAGCCCCAGAATATTCATATCGTTGAGGCGTCCAAACATGAGCGGCTTGCCCGGACGCAATGCAATCTTCCAAAAATCAAGTTTCATGCCCCTAGCCGCCAAAGCTGGTTGCACCAGATCATGATCGCCAACGGAGGCCCCGCCAAGTGTTACCAGAATATCCGCCTGAGCCGTCACTGCACGGTCGATTGCTTCGCTCAGAGCCTCCAGCCGATCTTCTGCAATGCCAAGGTCAATCGGTAAACCACCTGCCTGCCTTATAATCTCCGCCAGACCAAAACTGTTGGATGCGATGATTTGGTCAGGACGAAAAGCTTTACCGGGATTGACCAGTTCATCGCCAGTCGCAAGAATTGCAACTCTTGGCTGCCGATAGACGGGTAATGCGGGATAATTGGCCGAAGCAGCAAGCGCGAGCGCTGATGGGTCGAGCACTCGACCTTTCTTCAACAGAAGATCGCCTTCGTTAAAGTCCAGTCCGGCTTTGCGAATGTTTTTGCCGAGCACAATCGCTTCTGTGATTTCAATTTCTGCGCCGTGAGCGACTGTATTTTCTTGAATTATGACGCTGTCTGCACCGGCGGGAAGTGGTGCGCCAGTGAAAATACGAACCGCTTCCCCGGCCTTTAGCGTGCCGGAAAAAGCATGACCAGCCGCAGATTGGCCAATCAATTTCAAGGTCATCGGTATAGCGGTTATATCCGCTGCCCGAACGGCATAGCCATCCATTGCCGAGGCGGCAAATGGCGGTTGCTGGCGCTTTGCATAGAGGTCTTCGCCAAGAACGCGCCCACCCGCATTGCTCAGTGCGACTAGCTCTGTTTCAGCTTTGACGGCCGCAGCAAGAATACGGGAAAGGGCTTCGTCAACAGGGAGGAGTCCGGCCATTTAGCTCTCGCTGACAAGAATATTGGTGGACCAATCGCCGGATTTACCGCCGGTTTTTTGCAAGAGACGGATATCCTGAATGGTCATGCCCTTATCCACTGCCTTTGCCATATCGTAAATCGTCAGGCAGGCAACAGACACAGCAGTCAGCGCCTCCATTTCAACCCCGGTCTTGCCCGTAAGCTTGACTGTTGCTGTGACATGCAAGCCGGGCAAAGTTTCGTCGGCTTCAATATCGATGGAAATTTTACTCAACAGCAGGGGATGGCATAGCGGAATGAGTTCGTGTGTTTTCTTCGCTGCCATGATGCCGGCAATGCGTGCAGTGCCAATAACATCCCCTTTGGCCGCGTTCCCGGCGCGGATCAGGGCAAGCGTTTCGGGAAGCATAGCGACAAAGCCTTCAGCCGTTGCAATGCGCACCGTTTCGCTTTTGTCGCCAACATCCACCATATGGGCGGCACCTGTCGCATCGAGATGGGACAGTTTTGCGGGTGTCATGCGGCATCCGTTTGTGAGGTTTGACCGAACAGAAGCGATCTGGTTGCCGCGGCAACATCAGATTGACGCATGAGACTTTCACCAACAAGGAAAGAGCCGATGTTGGATTTTGCCAGCCGCTGGCAATCATCATGTGTGAATACACCGCTTTCGCTGACAAGGAATTTAGAGTCCGGAACCATTGCCGCCAGTCGTTCCGATACAGCCAGGTCAACTTCAAAGTTGCGTAGGTTGCGATTATTGACGCCAAGAAGCGGCGAAGACAGCCTCAGTGCGCGGTCCATTTCCTCTTCGTTGTGCACCTCGACCAGCACGTCCATGCCAAGAGCGAAGGCCGTTTCCTCAAGCGCCTTTGCCAAATCATCCGTAACACTTGCCATGATGATCAAAATGCAATCAGCGCCCCAGCTGCGCGCTTCGTAAACCTGATAAGTATCGAAAAGGAAATCCTTACGAAGGGCAGGAAGCTTAACTGCACCGCGCGCCATTTTCAGAAACTCGGGCGAACCCTGAAATGATGGACCATCCGTCAAAACCGAAAGACAGGCCGCACCGCCGCTTTCATAGGATTCTGCAAGGGCGGGTGGATCAAAATCAGCGCGGATCAGACCTTTTGACGGGCTGGCCTTCTTGATTTCAGCAATCAGGGCAAATTCGCCCTTGTTACGTTTCGCCTGTAAAGCTTTGAGAAAGCCGCGAGGTCTTTCCTGATTGGCAATCTGCGCTTTAAGATCGTCCAGCGAAACAGCCGCCTTCGCCGCAGCAATTTCGTCGCGCTTATAGGCTTCAATCTTGCGAAGAATATCTACCATGATCAGGCTACCCTGCTGTTTGACACTTGCACGAGGTTCTTTAGCACATTTCGCGCCGCACCGCTGTCAATGGAATGAGCAGCCATTTCGATACCAGCTTTCAAATCACTGACAGCGCCAGCAATAACAAGCCCGGCACCCGCATTGAACAATGTAATATCGCGGTATGCCCCATGTGCACCATCAAGAACGCTCAGGAGAGAAACGGCATTTTCTTCCGCTGTGCCGCCCTTCAGATCCTGAGGTGCAACGCGGCTGAGGCCAAAGGCTTCCGGTTCAATCTCGAAGCTGCGGATGGTCCCATTTTCGAGCGCGGCGACCTTCGTCACCCCTGCGGTCGTGATTTCATCCAGACCGTCGCCATGCACGACCCAAACTGACTCCGAGCCAAGATTTTTCAGCACATGCGCAATCGGCTCAACCCATTCAGGCGCATAGACGCCAACCAACTGGCGTTTTACACCTGCCGGATTTGTCAAAGGCCCCAAAAGGTTGAAAATAGTGCGTGTTCCAAGCTCAACGCGCGCAGGGCCAACATGCTTCATCGCCGGATGGTGCATGGGCGCAAACATGAACCCAATTCCCGCCTGCTCGATGCAGGTTGCTATAAGGTCTGGGCCGATTTCGATATTAATGCCAAGCGCCGCCAATGTATCGGCAGCGCCGGACCTGGAAGATAGCGCCCGGTTGCCATGTTTTGCGACCGGAACACCGGCGCCAGCAGCCACAAAGGCGGCGCAGGTGGAAACATTGTAAGACCCCGATTGATCGCCTCCAGTACCCACAATATCAATTGCATTTACCGAGGTCGTGACCTTGAGCATCTTTGAACGCATGGCCGCTACCGCGCCCGTGATCTCGTCAATGTTTTCGCCGCGAACGCGCAACGCCATCAACAGAGCGCCAATCTGAGCGGGGGTAGCCTGACCCGACATCATGATGTCGAAAGCTTCAACCGCCTCGTCCTGAGAAAGTGCCTTGCCAGAAGCAGCAATGCCAATGAAACGCTTTAGCTCAGCCATTATTCACACATTCTTACCGGGCGAGCGCCTGATCAATGACTGTCTTGTTGACTGTCACCGGATAGACGGTCTGCAATTGCGCTACCAACTGGTCGAGAAGGTCATCTGCAAGACGCGAACCAAATGCATCTTTCTCGGCAGTCGTGAGAGAGTCAGGACCAACATTTGCAGGTTCAATGGCCTCGGTAACCTTGAAGATCAGCTTCGATCCGTCGCTTGCCGATTCACTCATGCCTACCAGCCCCTGAGGTCCGTCAAATACAGAGTCGATGCCGCCCTGGCCGAGATCTGCGTCTTTGCTTTCACGGGTGATGCCGCGCTTGGTTTCCTTGGTGAATTTGAACTCGCTTGCAATTGCATCAAGTGAAGTGCCGTCGGCAACGCGCTTGCGCACTTCTTCAGCTTTCACGTTCAACTGCTTTTCAAGCTCCGCAGTCTTCCAGTTTTCGATAACCTTGGCTTTGACCTCGTCCAATGGACGTTCGCGGGCAGGGGTAATGCTGTCAACATCGTACCAGAGATAGGCATTTGTGCCGAGACTGAATGGTTCATTGTCAAAGCCAACATCTGCCTGGAAAATTGCCGCCATCTGATTTTCATCAAAGGGCAGGTTTGCAACGTCCTTTTCATCCGGTGCGCGGCCATTCTGGTCTACGGCGTCAATCGTTACCATTTTCAGGTTCTGACTAGCGGCCGCTTCAGCCATCGTCTGGCCATCAGCGCGGGCATTCTCATAGGCATCATGAACATCTGCCACAGCATTTGCAGCCTGTGTGAGGGCAAGATTCTCCCGAATCTCTTTTTCAACTTCAGGAAGCTGTTTTATCACCTCCGGCGTGATTGCGGTCACGCGGACAATGACAGGTCCGAACGTTCCTTTTAGAACATCACTTACGCCATTGGCTTGCAGCGCCGAGATAGGCTCAGCGATCGATTGATCGGGCAGGGCACTTTTAGGGAATGTGCCAAGATGCACATCATTCATGTTCTTGCCTTCAGCTTTGACGAGGTCTTCAAAGCTCATGCCGGATTTAAGCTTTTCCAATCCGGCTTTCGCCGCAGCTTCGTTGGCAAATGACAGCTGTTCTATCGTGCGTGTTTCGGGCGTCGAATAGCGGGAGATATTCTTTTCATATTCCGCTTTGATCTCTTCGGGCGTTATGGTTGCCGGATTGGCGATGTCAGAAGCCTCAAGCTTGACATAGCTGACCTTGCGGTATTGCGGTGCGCCATAAATCTCTTTGTTGGCTTCAAAATAGGTTTTTAGGTCCGCATCGCTAGGATCAGCAACACTTGAAACAAAGTTTTTAGGCATGGCGACATAGTCAATGGTCCGCGATTCGCCTTTGAAAATGGCGATAGCCTTGATCAATGTCTCCGGAGCTTTGATCCCATCGGCAACAGCCTCAACGATTTGTTGGCGGCGCGCAACAAGGGCACGATTATCGAGATAATTTTGTGGGGTCATGCCCGCATTGCGCAAAACGGCATCAAATTGCGCGCTGCTGAATTGACCATTCGCACCCCGAAATGCCGGATCTTCCGCTGCAAGCTGTGCCAGCCGGTCTTTTGAAAGACCCAGGGACATATTGCGCGCCTGCTCATCAAGCAAAACACCAGCAACAAGCTGTCCCTGCACCTGGATGCTTATCCCGATAGCGTCGGCCTGTTCACGTGTCAGACGTTGGCCGAAGCGCTGCGACAAGGAAGCGAGCTGGCGATCATAAGCGAGGCGGTAGTCAATTGGTGACACTTCCGACTTTCCCGCCTTGATGGCGGCGTTACCATTAATGGCGCCAAGGAGCGTGCTCGAAGCACCCCAGCCGATAAAGCTGAGACCGAGAAGACCGAGAAGCAACTTGGCCACCCAGGTCTGGGCAACATTGCGGAGGGAGTCGAGCATATTAAAGTCACCGTATTGAACGAAACGCAGTTGAATACTAGCGGGAATAGCGTGATGCAAAGCTTGTGTCGATTGCTTTATCAAGTGAATTTGCTAGTCAGGCAATCAAAGACTTCAGAAAATCGTCCAAACCATGGCTTTCGTGACTATAAGGAAGAGAAGATGACCCCCGATATTCGCCCTCTTGTCGCCGGTAACTGGAAAATGAACGGCATGGGAGAGCAGCTTGATGAACTTCGCGTGATCGTCAATCGCCCAAATTCCGCAATAGGCGAAAAAATAGACGCATTGATTTGCGTGCCCGCAACACTGGTTTGGCGTGCAGCCCAATCGGTGGAGGGCGAGAAGCTGAGCATTGGCGGTCAGGATTGTCACGCAAAACAATCCGGCGCTCATACAGGTGATATTGCGGCGGGCATGCTGAAAGATGCTGGAGCTTCCCATGTCATTGTTGGACATTCGGAACGCCGCACGGATCATGGCGAGACAGACACTATTGTGAATGCAAAAGCGCGCGCTGGCTGGGACGCCGGTCTTGTTGCCATCATTTGTATTGGTGAAACAGAATCGCAGCGCAAGGCAGGTTCAACACTTGAAATCATTGCGACCCAACTTGCCGGTTCGATTCCAGAAGGTGCAACTGCCGATAATACAATCATTGCTTATGAGCCGGTTTGGGCAATTGGCACGGGCCTCACACCAACTGCCGAGGATGTGCGTGAAGTTCATGCTTCCATCCGCACAGCATTAAGCGAGCGTTTTGCTGACCAGGGCAAGAAAATGCGCATTCTTTATGGAGGCTCAGTCAAGCCATCCAATGCTGTTGAACTTCTTGGCATAGACAATGTTGATGGAGCGCTTGTGGGCGGTGCAAGCTTGAAAGCACCAGACTTCCTCGCCATCTGTGAAGCATATCATTCACTCTAGGCTGAAAACCGGGCTTGGTTTATCAGCCGATACGGTGTAAAGAGCCGCGTCCGACACTTGAGAAGTAGAAAATACCCATGCAAACCGTCCTTATTGTGATTCATCTTCTGGTTGTACTTGCCCTGGTTGGGGTGGTACTCGTGCAGCGTTCCGAAGGCGGCGGTCTGGGTATTGGCGGCGGGTCGGGTTTGATGACCGCACGGGGTGCAGCAAATGTGCTGACGCGTGCGACAGCCATTCTGGCCACAGGTTTTTTCATCACATCTTTGGCGCTCGGCATCCTGTCGCGCTATAGCGAAACCCCAACGGACATTCTCAATCGTATCCCAACAACAACCGGCAGCCAGCCAGCGGGTCAACAGCCTCCTACAAGCGGTGGCGTTCTCAATCAGTTGGGCGGCGAATCGGCTACAACGCCAGCGACGCCAGCAGTTCCTGCGCCAGAATCATCAGCGCCAGAACCGGTCGCGCCCGCTACGCCTGCGCAACCTGCAAACCCTGTTCCGAATTCGCAGTAAATTCTATCCCGTTACATAGTTACGCGGAACCGCATCAAGGTGTTGCGGTTCCGCAACTGCTCGCATGCATCGATATCGGGTCAATGATCATCACATCGATTTGCATTGAGAAGAATCCCGTCTTCAGTTATCGCATTATCAAGTTGGCCTAGGGGCCCGGCAAGCGTCGATTGGGACGTTTTGCAGTTCTACGCGGGAATACAAATCATGTTGTCACGTCGCTCGTTGCTTATCGGGATGTCGGTTCTGGCCTTGGCCGGACCTGCTTCTGCAGAGCCGATCCTCAAGAAAATTACCAAGCAATTCACCGGCGAACGCGAAGCGGCAAAACCGGTAGACGTTGCAGAGGCGCGTGTACCCGCTCGCCCGAAAAAGACAAAATATGGCATTGATCCCAAATACATGCCGCAGGAAGTTGAATTCACCGGATACAAGCCGGGCACGATAGTCATCGACCCGCAAGCGAGATTCCTTTATCTGGTCGAAAGCGCCTATTCCGCACGCCGTTATGGCATCGCGGTTGGTAAGGAAGGTCTTGAATTCAAGGGTACGGCTGTTATTCAGACAAAGCGTGAATGGCCCCGCTGGATTCCCACCAAGGATATGATCAAGCGCGAGCCAGCTCACTATGCCAAGTATGAAAATGGCATGGATGGTGGTCCCGGCAATCCTTTGGGCGCGCGTGCTCTTTATCTGTCACAGGGCAACAAAGACACGCATATCCGTATTCATGGAACGATCGTGCCTTCAAGTATTGGCAGTTCTGCCTCGAATGGTTGCTTCCGAATGATCAATGATCACGTTATTGACCTCTATGATCGCGTGAAGGTCGGTACGGAAGTTATTGTTCTGTAACAGTTAATACCGGATTTAATTGAACGGCCAGACTTAGTGTCTGGCCGTTTTGTTTGAAATGAAGAAAAGATTTGTGCGGGAAAACGGTGCTTCAGCCGAATTTTTTTGTGGCCAAATCACTTGCAAAGGACTAACGAGATAAGCCCATGGCCCGATATGTTTTCATCACTGGCGGCGTGGTTTCTTCCCTCGGAAAAGGCATCGCTGCAGCTGCTTTGGCGGCACTCCTCCAAGCTCGTGGATACCGTGTACGGATTCGCAAGCTTGATCCTTATCTCAACGTCGACCCCGGTACGATGTCGCCTTATCAACATGGCGAAGTGTTTGTAACCGATGATGGCGCGGAAACTGACCTTGATCTGGGTCATTATGAGCGTTTCACGGGGCGTCCTGCCAACAAGCAGGATAATATCACGACAGGGCGGATCTACCGCAATATTATCGAAAAGGAACGCCGGGGTGATTACCTTGGCGCGACTGTCCAGGTAATTCCGCACGTGACTGACGAAATCAAGAATTTCATTGTCGAAGGCAATGAGGATTATGATTTCGTTCTGTGCGAAATCGGCGGTACGGTCGGCGATATTGAAGCTATGCCTTTCCTCGAAGCGATTCGGCAGCTTGGCAATGATCTGCCGCGTGGCAGTGCGGTCTATATTCACCTCACTCTCATGCCATATATTCCGGCAGCAGGCGAACTTAAGACCAAGCCAACACAGCACTCGGTAAAAGAGCTGCGTTCAATCGGTATTGCGCCAGATATTCTGCTTATTCGCGCTGATCGTGAGATTCCGGAATCCGAGCGCCGCAAACTATCCCTGTTCTGCAACGTGCGCGCTTCTGCGGTAATTCAGGCGCTGGATGTCGATACGATTTATGACGTGCCCATGGCCTATCATAAGGAAGGTCTCGATTCTGAGGTTTTGACGGCATTTGGCATTGATCCTGCGCCGAAGCCCCGGATGGAGCGTTGGGATGAAGTCAGCCAGCGCATTCATAATCCGGAAGGCGAGGTCACCATTGCGATTGTCGGTAAATATACCGGCCTGAAAGACGCTTACAAATCGCTGATTGAAGCGCTGCATCATGGCGGTATGGCCAATAAGGTAAAGGTAAATCTCGACTGGATCGAATCGGAAATATTCGAACAGGAAGACCCTGCGCCTTACTTGCAAAAGGTCCATGGCATTCTCGTGCCTGGCGGATTTGGCGAACGCGGTTCGGAAGGCAAGATACTTGCCGCCAAATTCGCACGCGAGAAGAAGGTGCCCTATTTCGGTATTTGCTTTGGCATGCAAATGGCTGTGATCGAGGCCGCTCGTTCCTTAGCTGGCGTTGAAAAGGCATCCTCTACCGAGTTCGGACCTGCAAGCGAACCGGTTGTCGGGCTTATGACCGAATGGCTGAAAGGCAATATGCTGGAAAGACGTGCTCAGGCTGGGGATTTGGGCGGAACAATGCGCCTTGGTGCCTATGATGCAGCGCTTAAGGCTGGCACGCGTATCGCCGAGATTTATGGGTCGACGGACATTTCCGAGCGCCACCGGCATCGGTATGAAGTAAACATCGAATATAAAGACCGGCTTGAGGAATGCGGGCTGGTGTTCTCGGGCATGTCGCCGGACGGCGTTTTGCCTGAAACAATCGAATATCCTGACCATCCATGGTTTATCGGCGTACAATACCATCCGGAATTGAAGTCGCGTCCGTTTGAGCCGCATCCATTGTTTGCATCCTTCATTAGTGCAGCAATGGCTCAAAGCAGGCTGGTTTAATTGACGAGGGTGTGACTTGAATTGCAAACAGCATTGAGGCACACCCTTCCATAATGAATATATCATCGCCGCGCACGCCTCGTCCTGTCGATCACCTGGTTTTGCCAACAGCAGATTTGGCAATTGCGCAAGCGCGATTGCAGCAACTCGGCTTTACGGTCGCGCCTGTCGGGGTGCATCCTTTTGGGACCGAGAATGTTTGCATATTCTTCGGTGACAATAGTTTTCTGGAGTTTCTTGCAGTCGGCCAGCGTGAAACTTGCGAGGAAGAAGCGCGCAAAGGCAATGTGTTTGTCGCGCGCGATCAGGCCTATCGGTTTCGCAACGGACAGGAAGGTTTTTCTGCGCTTGTTATGGGAAGCGAGGACGCCAAAGCCGACCATCAGGCTTTTGTGGAAGCAGGAATTTCGGCTGGCAATATTCTGGATTTCTCCAGACCATTCATTCTACCAGATGGGAAAGAGGATAGGGCGGCGTTTCGCCTTGCTTTTGCCGCTGATTTACGTGCGCCAGATGTGTTTTTCTTCACTTGCGAACGTGTGAATGCGCCGAAGGTGGATCGTAATGTATTGCTACAACATGCAAATGGCGCAACCGCTTTACGGGAAGTGGTTCTTTCCGAGGTCAATCCTACGGATTTTCAGTATCCTTTGCAGGAAGTGCTCAATCAGCGCAATGTCAATGCGCATTCATTCGGCATGGATATTGCGGCGGAAAATGCCAATGTGACAGTGCTTACGCCCTCTGGCCTGCAGGCTTTCTTCGGCATTGAAGCATCAACAACAGAGCGCGGTTTGCGGCTACAAGCTTTTGTTGTTGGCGTCCGCGATCTTGCCGCAGTTGAATCCTTGCTCATCAGCAACAATATTCCAATCGAAAAGCGTGGCTCCCGCCTGATCGTGCAAAAGGCACCAGGACAAGGTGCCGCCATCGCATTTGAGGCTCTTTAATATGTCCCAGAATTCTACTGTTTCGGCTGGCAATGTTGCATTCTCTAATACTGGTCAGCTTTCGCTCATTGCGGGTCCTTGCCAGATGGAAAGCCGCCAGCACGCCTTTGACATGGCAGGCGCGCTGAAGGAATTGACAGAAAAGCTGGGCCTTGGCCTCGTCTATAAATCAAGTTTTGACAAGGCAAACCGTACCTCGCTCTCGGGCAAGCGCGGTTTTGGTCTTGAAAATTCGCTGCCCGTGTTTGCCGATATCAAGAAGGAGCTGGGCCTTCCAACATTGACTGATGTTCACACTGAAGAGCAATGCGCCATTCTTGGCGAGGTTGTCGACGTGTTGCAGATCCCCGCATTCCTTTGCCGTCAAACAGATCTTTTGATCGCCGCCGCCAAGACCGGCAAAGTGGTCAATATTAAAAAAGGTCAGTTTCTTGCGCCTTGGGACATGAAGAATGTCGTGGCCAAGGTAACCGAAAGCGGCAACCCGAATGTGATGGTGACAGAGCGCGGCGCATCCTTTGGCTATAATACACTGGTTTCGGATATGCGTTCCTTGCCAATTATGGCTAGCTTTGGCGCACCGGTGATTTTCGATGCGACGCACTCCGTGCAGCAGCCGGGCGGACAGGGCGGTTCGACTGGCGGTCAGCGCGAGTTCGTTGAAACTCTGTCGCGTGCGGCGGTGGCTGTAGGCGTTGCGGGCATTTTCATCGAGACTCACCAAGACCCGGACAATGCGCCATCCGATGGCCCCAATATGGTTCCTTTGAATCAAATGCCTCGCCTGTTGGAAAAACTGCTGGAGTTTGATCGCATAGCAAAGGCGGTTTGAGCAGGCACACGCTTTTTCCTGCATTTTTGCTTTTTCACATAAAAAAGGCTGCTTTCGAGCGGCCTTTTTTTCGTTTTAATGCACAAATCGACTTGTCAGGGTTTTCCTTGTCATCTTCATTCGCTATTCAGTTGCTAGCTTATGCTGTCTCATGTTTTCAAAAGGAACTCCCATGACTGCGATTGTCGATATTATTGGCCGTGAAATTCTGGATAGTCGCGGTAACCCGACTGTGGAAGTTGATGTCATTCTGGAAGACGGCTCCATGGGCCGCGCTGCCGTGCCATCAGGCGCGTCAACTGGTGCGCATGAAGCTGTTGAATTGCGCGATGGCGGAACACGTTATCTCGGCAAGGGCGTTCAAAAGGCTGTTGATGCGGTCAATGGCGAACTGTTTGACGCCATTGGTGGCCTTGAGGCTGAAAATCAGATCCATATCGATCAAACCATGATTGAACTTGACGGCACTCCAAATAAGAGCCGTCTGGGTGCAAATGCCATTCTCGGTGTTTCGCTCGCTGTTGCCAAGGCAGCCGCTGAAGCATCGGGCCTGCCGCTTTACCGCTACCTCGGCGGTCCAAACGCACATGTCCTGCCGGTGCCGATGATGAATATCATCAATGGTGGTGCCCATGCCGACAATCCAATCGACTTTCAGGAATTCATGATTCTGCCAGTCGGCGCCTCATCTTTGGCAGAAGCAGTGCGTTATGGTTCGGAAGTGTTTCACACGCTGAAAAAGCGCCTCAAGGATGCTGGTCACAGCACAAATGTCGGCGATGAGGGCGGCTTTGCTCCAGATTTGAAGTCTGCTGAGGAGGCTCTCGATTTCATCATGGAGTCGATTGAAAAAGCCGGGTTCAAGCCGGGTGAAGAAATCGCTATTGGCCTTGATTGTGCCGCCACTGAGTTCTTCAAGGGTGGAAACTATGTTTACGAAGGCGACAACCAAACACGTAACCCGAAGGCGCAGGCTGAATATATTGCTCAGCTCGTTGGCAATTATCCGATTATAACGGTCGAAGACGGCATGTCGGAAGATGATTGGGAAGGCTGGAAGCACCTTACTGATCTTGTTGGGAAGAAATGCCAGCTTGTCGGGGACGACCTCTTCGTGACCAATTCGGCCCGTCTTCGTGATGGCATCAAGATGGGTGTTGCCAACTCGATCCTCGTTAAGGTCAACCAGATTGGCACATTGTCTGAAACTTTTGACGCTGTGGAAACTGCCCATCGCGCCGGCTACACAGCTGTGATGTCTCATCGTTCTGGTGAAACCGAAGATTCCACAATCGCGGATCTTGCTGTTGCAATCAATTGCGGACAGATCAAGACCGGATCACTGTCACGGTCCGACCGGGTCGCAAAGTACAACCAGCTCATCCGCATTGAAGAAGAGCTTGGACCACAGGCAAGCTATGCGGGCCGCGGTATTTTCCGCTTCCTGTAATAGCTGAGACAGTGAGTTAAGAATGGCGGGTCTTGTACCCGCCATTCTTGTTTGGCCTGATAAGAAGACGCCTTCAACGTGGGTTTTCGCGCGCTGGTAATCGCCTGTTAAGCAAAACATAGTTTTATGGGGACGTGATAATCAGGCCATCGTGACCTGATTCCGCAGTGATCCGGATAAAGCAATGTGGACAAAACAAAGACGTAAAACCAGGCGAGGGCGATTGATCGTTCCGCTGCTTGCAACCCTGTTTTTTGCCTATTTCGGTTTCCACGCATATCACGGCGAATATGGCCTCTATTCCACGATTAAACTACAGGAGCGGACCCAGCTGCTTCAGGCCCAACTTGCTGCTGTCGTTGAGAATCGCAAGGAGCTTGAACGGCAGGTAAAACTTATGCATGATGGGACAATTGAGAAGGATATGCTGGACGAGCAAGCTCGCAAAGCACTGAATGTTTCTCGTCCGGATGAGGTCACGATAATGCGTGGCTCCGGAGATTTAGCTGTTAACTGAAATCCGGTTAACAGCTGTTTTGTTGTGTATTTTGAACAGCTTATTTGCATAGCACTTATTCGATTCTGCATATTGTAACTTTTGTCTCTGCTGCTATTCTCTTGTGACCAAGTCACAGGGAGTGAGATATGGCCACGAGGGCGAAAAAAAGCCCTGCGCGTACCGCGCAGACTTCTGCTGTAAAAGCACCAAAACCAATCGAATTCACCAAAGAGCAAGAGCTTGAAGCCTATCGACAGATGTTGTTGATCCGCCGTTTTGAAGAAAAGGCCGGACAGCTTTACGGTATGGGCTTTATCGGCGGCTTCTGTCATCTCTATATCGGGCAGGAAGCAGTCGTGACCGGCATGCAAATGTCGCTTAAAGAGGGCGATCAAAACATCACCGGATATCGTGATCACGGTCATATGCTTGCTTGCGGCATGAGTCCGCGTGGCGTGATGGCTGAGTTGACCGGACGTCGCGGCGGCCTTTCAAAGGGCAAGGGCGGCTCGATGCATATGTTCTCCAAGGAGAAACATTTCTACGGCGGTCATGGCATTGTCGGCGCACAGGTTTCGCTTGGAACCGGTCTGGCATTCGCCAATCGCTACCGCGACAATGGCAATGTCTCGCTTGCCTATTTCGGCGACGGCGCAGCCAATCAGGGCCAGGTCTATGAAAGCTTCAACATGGCATCGCTATGGAAGCTTCCCGTCGTCTACATTATTGAGAATAATCGCTATGCGATGGGCACCTCGGTTTCCCGCGCATCTGCCGAAACTGATTTTTCCAAGCGCGGTCTTTCATTCAATATTCCCGGCATTCAAGTCGATGGCATGGATGTTCGCGCCGTTAACGCTGCGGGCGAGGAAGCAACGGCCTGGGCCCGTTCCGGCAAAGGTCCGATGATTCTTGAAATGCAGACCTACCGGTATCGTGGTCACTCCATGTCCGATCCGGCCAAATATCGTTCGAAGGACGAAGTGCAGAAGATGCGCTCCGACCATGACCCCATTGAGCAGGTGAAAAACCGGTTGATCGAAAAAGGATGGTCCACTGAGGACGATCTGAAGAAGATCGATAAGGATGTCCGCGATATCGTTGCTGATGCTGCCGATTTCGCACAGTCCAATCCGGAGCCAGATGCATCCGAGCTTTACACCGATATTTTGCTCTAAGGGAGGCGCAACCATGCCTGTAGATATTTTGATGCCAGCGCTTTCGCCGACCATGGAAGAGGGCAAGCTTTCCAAATGGCTGAAAAAAGAAGGCGATAAGGTCACTTCCGGTGACATTCTCGCAGAAATTGAAACCGACAAGGCGACAATGGAAGTTGAAGCTGTCGACGAAGGTACGATCGGCAAAATTTTGATTGCTGAAGGTACCGAGGGTGTCAAGGTAAACACGGTGATTGCCGTATTGCTCGGCGATGGCGAAAGTGCAGCCGATGCTGCTGCGCCGAAGGCCGAGGCTCCCGCCAAGGTCGAGGACGAGGCTGCCAAGCAGGAAGCAGTTCCCGAAAAGACCAGCGTCCCTGCCGCGCCTAAAACTGAAATTGCCGCTGATCCGGATATTCCGGCAGGCACGGAAATGGTTTCAACAACTGTTCGTGAAGCTTTGCGCGATGCAATGGCCGAAGAAATGCGCAGAGATGACAGTGTATTTGTCATGGGCGAGGAAGTCGCCGAATATCAGGGTGCCTATAAGATCACGCAAGGCTTGCTTGATGAGTTCGGCCCGCGCCGTGTCGTTGACACACCCATCACGGAACACGGCTTTGCCGGTGTTGGCGTTGGTGCGGCAATGACGGGCCTACGCCCGATTGTTGAGTTCATGACATTCAACTTTGCCATGCAGGCAATCGACCAGATCCTCAATTCTGCGGCCAAGACGCTTTATATGTCTGGCGGCCAGATGGGTGCGCCCATGGTATTCCGTGGTCCAAGCGGTGCCGCGTCCCGCGTGGCCGCACAGCATTCCCAGTGCTACGCTGCCTGGTATAGTCATATTCCCGGTCTTAAAGTGGTCATGCCTTATTCGGCTGCGGATGCAAAAGGTCTGCTCAAGGCTGCGATCCGCGACCCAAATCCGGTGATCTTCCTTGAGAACGAAATCCTCTACGGTCATTCCTTTGATGTGCCGAAACTTGATGATTTTATCCTGCCAATCGGCAAGGCCCGTATCCACAAGAAGGGTAAGGACGTTACGCTCGTCTCGTTTGGCATCGGTATGAACTATACGGTGAAGGCTGAAGTCGAGCTTGCCAAGATGGGTATTGATGCGGAAATCATTGATCTGCGCACAATCCGGCCAATGGATATTCCGACCGTCGTTGAATCTGTGAAGAAGACGGGACGTCTTGTAACCATTGAAGAAGGCTATCCGCAGTCATCCGTGGGTACGGAAATTGCCACCCGCGTCATGCAGCAAGCCTTCGATTATCTTGACGCGCCAATTTTGACGATTGCCGGTAAGGATGTTCCAATGCCTTATGCTGCCAATCTGGAAAAGCTGGCACTGCCAAATATTCAGGAAATTATCGACGCCGTCAAAGCTGTAACCTACACAGCATAAGGGAGGAAACCGATATGCCGATCAATATCACCATGCCGGCGCTTTCTCCCACGATGGAAGAGGGCAATCTTGCCAAATGGCTTGTCAAGGAAGGCGATAAGGTTGGTCCCGGCGATGTGATTGCCGAGATCGAAACCGATAAGGCAACGATGGAAGTTGAAGCCGTCGATGAAGGCACTGTTGCTAAGATCGTTGTTCCGGCAGGCACGGAAGGCGTCAAAGTCAATGCTTTGATTGCCATTCTCACCGCTGATGGCGAAGATGTTGCAGTTGCTGCGCAAGGTGGCGGTGGTGCCGCTCCTGCAAAGGCAGAAGCAAAGGAAGAAAAGAAGGCGGAGCAACCCGCAGAGGCGCCAAAGGCTGAACCGGCCAAGGCAGAGGCGCCAAAGCAGGAAGCAGCGGCCCCATCAATTGCGGATGTAAAATCAGGCGACCGGCCATTTTCTTCACCGCTTGCGCGCCGTATTGCCAAGGATGCAGGGGTTGATCTTGCTGCTGTTACGGGCTCCGGCCCACGTGGCCGTGTGATCAAGAAGGATGTCGAGGCCGCTATCGCCGGAGGCGGAGCCAAGGCTGCCGTACCTGCCGCTGCCGCATCAAGTGCCTCCGCACCTGCCGCGCCCAAGCCAATGTCCGATGATGCTGTGCTTAAACTCTTTGCCGAAGGCTCCTATGAGCTTGTTCCGCATGATGGAATGCGCAAGACAATTGCAAAGCGCTTGCTTGAAGCAAAGTCGACGGTTCCTCATTTCTATCTGACTGTCGATTGCGAATTGGATGCTCTTCTGGCCCTGCGCCAGCAGATCAATCTTGCTGCACCAATGCGCAAGACCGATAAGGGCGATGTTCCAGCCTACAAGCTTTCCGTCAATGATTTCATCATCAAGGCGATGGCTTTGGCATTGCGGGACGTACCGGAGGCCAATGTTTCCTGGACCGAAAGCAATATGGTCAAGCACAAGCATTCGGATGTCGGTGTTGCTGTTTCCATCCCCGGTGGATTGATCACGCCAATCATTCGCAAGGCGGAAGAGAAAACCTTGTCGGCGATTTCCAACGAGATGAAAGACTTGGCCAAGCGCGCGCGCGACCGGAAGCTGAAGCCCGAGGAATATCAGGGCGGTACAACTGCGGTCTCCAACCTCGGCATGTTCGGCGTGAAAGATTTCGCCGCGATCATCAACCCGCCCCACGCGACGATCCTTGCCATTGGTGCTGGTGAAGAACGTGCTGTGGTGAAGAAGGGCGAGATCAAGGTTGCGACGGTCATGTCGGTTACACTTTCTACAGACCATCGTGCGGTTGACGGGGCTTTGGGTGCCGAACTCGCACAGGCCTTCAAGCGCCACATCGAAAATCCGATGGGCATGCTGGTCTGAGACGAGACATGAAAACAGTCCTTTGCTATGGCGATTCACTGACCTGGGGATATATCCCGGACGGATCGGGTCGCCATGCATTGGCTGATCGTTGGCCGCAAGCTCTTCAGGCGGAGCTTGGGGCGGGCGCTAATGTCATTGCGGATGGTTTGAACGGACGCACGACTGCCTATGATGATCATTTATCCGGATTTCAAAGGAATGGTGCCAAGACGCTAGCCACAGTTCTTGGCACACACTTTCCGCTCGATCTGATCATCATCATGCTCGGCACTAATGATATGAAGGCTTTTATCTGCGGTAATGCGCAGGGCACAAAGCGGGGCATGCAGCGGTTGATTGAAATCGTTCGCACCACGCCATACCATTGGAATACCACCCCGCCACAGATACTTATCATGTCTCCCCCCGCTTTAGGTGAGACAGAAGGGCCGGAATTCCGGCTGACCTTCGAGCAAGGCATAGAGCAATCGCGGCTACTTGCCGACTATTATCGTGATACGGCAGAACTCGCCGGTTGCGCTTTCTTCGATGCAGGATCAGTTGCAAAGACATCGCCGCTCGATGGTGTACATCTTGATGCAGAAAATACACGGGCAATCGGCAAAGCCGTTGCACCTATCGTTCGAGACATGCTCGATCTTTAATTCAGGAGGATAATGGTCTTGGCCAATAATTACGACGTGATCATCATTGGTTCTGGCCCTGGCGGCTATGTGACTGCAATCCGCTCCGCGCAGCTTGGCCTCAAGACCGCGATTGTCGAACGCGAGCATCTTGGCGGCATATGCCTCAATTGGGGATGTATTCCAACCAAAGCATTGCTGCGTTCCGCAGAGATTTTCCACTATGGCCAGCATGCCAAGGATTATGGCCTGACAATTGAAGGCAAAATTTCCGCCGACATCAATGCAGTCGTAAAGCGCTCGCGCGGCGTTTCGGCTCAACTGAATGCCGGCATCGGCTTCCTGATGAAGAAAAACAAGGTCGATGTGATTTGGGGCGAGGCAAAGCTCTCAAAGCCCGGTGAGATTGTTGTTTCGAAAACCTCGAAGAAGCCCATGGAGCCGCAGAATCCTGTTCCGAAGAATGCGCAAGGCGAAGGCACCTATACGGCCAAGCACATCATTCTTGCGACAGGCGCGCGGCCTCGCGCATTGCCCGGCATTGAGCCGGACGGCAAGTTGATCTGGACATATTTTGAAGCCATGATCCCGCCTGAAATGCCTAAATCCCTTGTGGTCATGGGCTCTGGTGCAATCGGTATCGAGTTTGCATCATTCTATCGCACCATGGGCGCGGAAGTGACGGTCGTCGAGCTTCTGCCAAATATCATGCCTGTTGAGGACGCGGAAATATCCGCCATTGCCCGCAAGCAATTCGAAAAGCAGGGCATGAAGATCATCACGGAAGCCAAGGTAACCAAGGTTGAGAAAGCGGCAAATTCCATCACAGCCCATGTCGAAACCAAGGATGGCAAGGTTGAGAAAATCACCGCCGACCGTTTGATTTCTGCTGTTGGTGTTCAAGGCAATATCGAAAATCTTGGGCTTGAGGCTCTCGGCGTGAAGACAGACCGTGGCTGCGTTGTCATTGATAGTTATGGCAAGACCAATGTTCCCGGCCTTTACGCGATTGGCGATGTGGCCGGACCGCCCATGCTGGCGCACAAGGCTGAGCACGAAGGTGTGATCTGCGTCGAGAAGATCGCAAATTTCCCCGGCGTCCATCCATTGGAAAAAGACAAGATTCCCGGCTGCACCTACTGCCACCCACAGGTTGCATCCGTCGGTCTGACCGAAGCGAAGGCCAGGGAAGGCGGTCGTGAGATACGCGTTGGGCGGTATCCGTTTATTGCAAACGGCAAGGCCGTTGCGCTGGGGGAAGAACAGGGATTGGTCAAGACGATCTTCGACAAGAAGACCGGCCAGTTGATTGGCGCGCATATGGTTGGCGCTGAGGTAACTGAGCTTATACAGGGCTTTGTGGTTGCCATGAATTTGGAAACAACAGAAGAAGAATTGATGCACACAGTATTCCCGCATCCAACCTTGTCGGAAATGATGAAGGAAAGTGTACTTGATGCTTATGGACGCGTCCTTAACGCTTAATAACTTGAAACGGGGAAGGGATAGACGCTGGTAACGATCAAGGATAGTAGACCTTGGATCAGTCTGTCGTGGTCAATCCTTAAATGGTCGACCCTGATCGGGATTGTGCTAGGGTTTGTTCCTGCTGCCTTGAGTATGGTTTCAGGTAACACCATATCAGTAAGCGGCGTTGAAATTGCCGGTTGGACTGGGGTTTGGCTCGTTACCTTTGCCTGTGGCTTGGGTGGGTTTCTTTTCGGTGCTATATGGGCCTTGGTATTTCGCGCCATTGCCCTTGCATCAGAGCATTAAAGGAAACGGATATGATGGATCAGCCAGTCGGAATAATGGGTATGCCCGAAGTCGGTTTCTTCGGCATGCTGCTTATCGGCTTCCTTGCTGGTTATATTGCTGAGAAGGCAATGGATCGGAATCACGGGCTTTTCACCAATATTCTGGTTGGCATCGCCGGTTCTTTTGTTGGCGGCACATTGGCAGGTCTGGTGAATTTCAATTTCTATGGATTCTTTGGAAATCTGATCGTTGCGACAGTTGGCGCAATTCTCATCCTGTGGGTCTTTGGTAAAGCCAAAGCCGCAAATTAGGATATTCTAATGGTAACGGTACTCGACACCATCGATCAAAAACGGCGCCTTCGCCATCCGGAAAAGGCAAACCGCCCGGATACGGAGCTTCTCAAGAAGCCTGATTGGATACGTGTAAAAGCGCCGGTATCGAAGGGCTATTCTGAAACACGCGATATTGTTCGCTCCCATAATCTCGTGACCGTGTGCGAAGAGGCCGGTTGTCCGAACATTGGTGAGTGCTGGGACAAGAAGCACGCAACCTTCATGATCATGGGTGAAATTTGCACACGCGCCTGTGCATTTTGTAATGTCGCTACCGGTTTGCCGAAAGCGCTTGATCCTGAAGAACCTGAAAATGTTGGCAAAGCAGTCCTTAAAATGGGTTTGCAGCACGTTGTCATCACCTCTGTTGATCGTGACGATCTTGCCGATGGCGGCGCACAACATTTTGCCGATGTTATCCTTGCTATTCGCCGCATTTCTCCCGGCACGACCATTGAAATTCTGACCCCTGACTTCCTGCGCAAGCCGGGCGCACTGGAAATCGTTGTTGCTGCCCGTCCAGACGTCTTCAACCATAATCTGGAAACAGTTCCTTCGAACTATCTTAAGGTTCGTCCAGGCGCTCGTTATTTCCACTCCATAAGATTGTTGCAGCGCGTCAAGGAAATCGACCCTACGATTTTCACGAAATCCGGCATCATGGTCGGGTTGGGTGAAGAGCGAAACGAAGTTTTGCAACTCATGGATGATCTGCGCTCAGCGGATGTGGATTTCATGACGATTGGCCAATATCTCCAGCCAACGCGCAAACATCATGCTGTCCTCAACTATGTCACGCCCGACGAGTTCAAGTCTTACGCCACTATCGCCAAGACCAAGGGCTTTCTGGTTGTTGCTTCAAGTCCGCTTACACGTTCCTCGCATCATGCGGGCGAAGATTTTGCCAGACTGAGAGCTGCACGCGAGGCGCTGCACGCAAGCCGCGCCTGACAGATGCCGAAATTTGACACGACCCGGCCGGTTGCACATCGCGCCGATCAGATGTTTGATCTTGTTGCCGATGTGGAAAGCTATCCGCAGTTTCTTCCCATGTGCGAGAGCCTTAAAGTGCGCTCGCGCAAGGAACGGGACGGAAAGGTTTTGCTCATTGCCGACATGACGGTCGGCTATAAGCTGATCCGCGAAACCTTCACTAGTCAGGTTTTGCTGAAGCGTGAAGAAAACATCATCGAAACCAAATATATTGATGGCCCATTCCGCTATCTCGATAATCGTTGGCAGTTCGTTCCGGATGCAAATCCTGCGCGATCGACCGTGAAATTCTATATCGATTATGAGTTCAAGAGCCGCACGCTCGGATTTCTGATGGGCTCAATGTTCGATATTGCGTTCCGGAAGTTTACCGAAGCGTTTGAAAAGCGCGCCAATGCCATTTACGGTGTCGACGGCAAATCGCCAATCGCTTGAGGGAAATTTGCCCGTGCAGTACGAAAATGCCGAATATCAACTCTGTGTCGAAACGCCGTCCGTGGATGATTATCTTCGACTTCGAATAATATCAGGGTTAAGCCCGAAGGGCAGGGAAGCTGCCGAAATCGGCCTGCCGAATACCATTCACGCCGCAATCATTCGATATCAAGGCCAAACAGTTGGAATGGGCCGGATTGTCGGCGACAAGGGCTGTTTCTATCAGGTCGTTGATATTGCAGTGGATCCGGAGCACCAGGGCAAGGGGCTCGGCAAGATCATTGTGGAAAATCTGGTGGACTATGTGCAGGACAATGCACCAGACGGTGCCTATTGCAGTTTGATTGCTGATGGTCCCGCTAAATATCTCTACGAAAAATTCGGTTTCGAGCCGGTAACCCCCAAATCGATTGGTATGGCGCTAAGGGTCAAGCGGACTTAGATTCAAGCGTGGAAAGTGCCATATCAAGCGCAGCATTGACCGCGGCCATGCGAATTGCGGCCCGTCCCTTATCTTCAAACAGGTGGCGTACGGCAATCGGCTCCTGACCCTTTAGTGCCAGGCCAAACCAAACAAGGCCGACAGGTTTTTCCTCAGATCCGCCACCTGGACCCGCAATGCCGGTGACAGAAAGCGCGATTGCGGCGCGTGAATGGGCAAGCGCACCCGTGGCCATCGCCAATGCCACTTCCTCCGAGACTGCACCATATTTCTCGATCATTTCCATAGGAACGCCCAGCATGTCATGCTTGGCTTCATTCGAGTAGGTAACAAACCCTCTATCGACAACGTCGGATGAGCCAGCAATATCGGTGAGCGAGGCGGCGATCAGCCCGCCAGTGCAGGATTCGGCAGTAACCAGCAGGATACCCTCACGCCGGCATGCTTCAAGAAGTGCGGTGGCTTGTCCTTCTGCAATCAGTGTCGTCATTCAGGTAGTCCGCCGGGATAGATGACCGAGGCAGTTGCTATCGCAGCTATGCCTTCTTCGCGTCCGATAAAGCCAAGCTTCTCGTTGGTCGTCGCTTTGATGGAAATGCGATCTGCCGTAATTCCGAGCATTTTCGCAAGTGCCGCCGTCATTGCCTCTCGGTGGGGGCCAACCTTGGGTGCTTCGCAGATCAAGGTAATGTCGGCATTGGCGATCCTTCCGCCAGCTTCTTTCACAATCTTCACGGCATGCTCAACGAAAATATGTGAAGCGGCGCCCTTCCACTGCGGGTCAGAAGGGGGAAAGTGCGTTCCGATGTCTCCGGCGCCGCGAGTGGCCAGCAAGGCGTCGGTCAGGGCATGCAAAGCCACATCCGCATCTGAGTGCCCGGAAAGCTTCTTGTCGTGATGGATAAAGACACCTGCCAACCACACGCCATTGCCGGGTTCAAAGGCATGAACATCATACCCATTGCCGGTGCGCACATCGGGAAAAGAGAATTGCTTTTGCAACAGACGATCATCGGCCATTTCAATATCCTTCGCCCAAGTGAGCTTTGTATTATCGGCTGAGCCTTCAACGATACGCACCGGCAAGCCATGCCATTCCGCGATGGCGGAATCATCGGTAAAATCAGAGCGCCCGGCAGCAAAGGCTGCATTATGCGCGTCCAGAATCGGTTGATAGGGAAAAGCTTGAGGTGTCTGCGCTGCATATAGACCCGCGCGCGGCACGGTTGCGCTTACCATTGCATCGTGACCGGCAGCCTTCAATGTATCTGAGACCGCCAAAACAGGCAGAACTCCAATATGGGGCGTCAGGTTGAAGATGACGCGCTCAAGCAGGTCTGCCTCAATAAAAGGCCGAACGCCATCATGGATGAGGACGTGATCTATGCTTGCACTATTCAGGGCAAGCAGGCCCAAGCGCGTGGATTCCTGCCGCGTTGGTCCGCCTGTAACGGCTATGACTTTACCGGCGACATCACCCAATGCCTGCGAAAATAATGCGTCATCTTCCTTGTGAATGACCACGACAATTTGATCGATCATCGGGCAACCGAGAAAGGTTCGCACCGTATGCAACAACACAGCTTCGCCGCCGATCCTGCGATATTGCTTTGGACCTTCAACGCTTTGACCAGCGCGTTCTCCGCGTCCCGCCGCCACGATGACAGCAGCAACCCGCATCTTGTTGTCGTCATTCGTAACAGGCACAATTCTCTCCAATTGACCCCTCTGCGTTACCCTTTGCCAAAGTGAAAGGCTAGAGCTTTTGACTATTAAAGCTTGAAAACTGATCAGAGAAAGGCGTGGTTTGCCTTGCGAAGCAGCCGGATCGTGTCTAAAGGATAGGCTATTACAAAGTTGCATACGAAACAGGCACAATCGGTGATCGATTTAAAGCAACCATTAAGGGTAGGCGGTGTTGAATTACGCAATCGCGTATTTCTGGCACCTATGTCCGGCGTATCGGATTTGCCATTCCGTCAGCTTGCCTGGCGGGCCGGGGCGGGTATGGTTGTGTCCGAAATGGTAGCGAGCGCTGAGCTGTGCACGCGCGAGCGCGGTAATCTGTTGCGGCTTAAGGGCGATGGATTAGGCACACATGTTGTTCAGATCGCTGGCCGTGAAACCAAATGGATGGCGGAAGCTGCCCGTATTGCTGAGGGTGAAGGCGCTCATATTGTTGATATCAACATGGGCTGCCCTGCAAAAAAGGTAACCGGAGGTCTGTCCGGCTCTGCGCTTATGCGCGATCTTGACCATGCCTTGACCTTGATCGAGGCGACCATTGCAGCAGTCAATGTGCCCGTCACGTTGAAAATGCGCCTTGGCTGGGATGATGATACCATCAATGCACCAGAACTTGCATTGAGAGCAGAGCAGGCCGGGGTGCAAATGATAACGGTGCATGGGCGCACACGCTGCCAGTTCTATGAGGGCAAAGCGGATTGGCGTGCCATTCATGCGGTTCGTGATGTTATCTCTATCCCCCTTGTGGCCAATGGCGATGTTCTGACGCGCGATGATGCTATTGCCATAATTGAAGCCTCCGGGGCCGATGCGGTTATGGTTGGCCGTGGCTCCTATGGCCAGCCTTGGCTGCCAGGTGCGATTGCTGCCGATAAAAGCAAGGATGCACCGCAGACTGTGGCCGATTATGCCGTCGCCCATTATGAAGCAATGCTCGCTCATTATGGCACCCCGACTGGTATTCGCCACGCACGCAAACATCTCGGCTGGTATCTGGATTTGCACGGCGTCGATATTGGACCAGCAACACGAGGTTCGATCATGACAGAAACGAATCCATCAATTGTGGCACAGCGTTTGCATGATGCATTGAGCCACCCGCAGACAGATTTGAAGAAAGTGGCTTGATGACGGTACAAGACAACACGCTGGCAAGCATGGTTCTCAATTCGTTGCGCCATCCGGTTATCATGCTGGATGAGGCGGGTTACATTTCCTATGCCAATGCGGATGCGGAAGCGTTTTTCCGTTCAAGTGCTACAATTTTGAGCAGAAATACGCTCGATATGTTGCTGCCTTTCGGCAGTCCATTGCTGGCCTTGGTAAAACAGGTGCGCGAAAGTCCGTCGCCGGTCAATGAATACCGTGTGGACGTATCATCGCCGCGCCTTGGCCAGGACCGGATCGTCGATCTTTACGTAACGCCCGTGAGCGAGTCGCCCGGCTCCATCGTTATCCTGTTCAAGGAACGTTCGATGGCGGAAAAGCTTGACCGCCAAATGACCCATCGCGGAGCCGCACGTTCGGTCACCGGCCTTGCATCGATGCTCGCACATGAGATCAAAAACCCGCTGTCAGGCATACGCGGTGCGGCGCAATTGCTCGAAATGGGCCTGAATGATGATGACAGGGCCCTGACGCGGCTAATAACGGATGAAACTGACCGTATCGTCTCTCTCGTGGATCGGATGGAAGTCTTTTCCGATGAGCGGCCGATAGAGCGGGAAGCGGTCAATATTCATGTGGTTCTGGATCATGTCAAAGCCATCGCCAAGAACGGCTTTGCCAGCCACATAAAGTTTCACGAAGATTATGATCCCTCACTGCCTTATGTTTTCGCCAACCGCGATCAACTCGTGCAGATATTTCTCAATCTCGTGAAAAATGCAGCCGAGTCCATAGGAGCAAATGAGCCGGGAGAGATTACGCTTTCGACTGCATTCCGCCCTGGCATACGACTATCCGTACCCGGCATGCGGAACCGCGTTTCGCTTCCACTTGAATTTTGCGTCTCCGATACGGGAGCCGGTGTCTCGCCCGATATCATGCCACATCTGTTTGATCCATTCGTTACCACAAAGCCAAATGGGTCGGGACTTGGGCTTGCGCTCGTTGCAAAAATTGTTGGTGACCATGGCGGTGTCATCGAATGCGATTCATTTCCGCGCAAGACGACCTTCCGAATTTTGATGCCCGCCTGGCAGAGCAGTCCGCTCGATAATGACCATGCAGACGACAATCCATACCCCACAAAGACAGGATTCTGATAATGAGTTTGGGTAGCATTCTCGTAGCCGATGATGATGCGGCAATCAGAACGGTTCTCAATCAGGCGCTTTCCCGTGCCGGTTATGATGTTCGCATAACATCCAATGCAGCAACCTTATGGCGCTGGATTTCAGCTGGCGATGGCGATCTGGTGATTACTGATGTGATCATGCCCGACGAAAACGCCTTTGATCTTCTGCCGCGCATCAAGAAATCCCGCCCTGATCTGCCGGTTATCGTCATGAGTGCACAAAACACATTCATGACCGCCATTCGCGCTTCAGAAGCCGGAGCTTATGAATATTTGCCGAAGCCATTTGATTTGACCGAATTGGTCAGCATTGTCGGCCGGGCTTTGGCAGAGCCAAAGAAGAAGCCCGAAAAATGGGCAGCGGACGAGCAACCCGATACAATGCCGCTTGTGGGGCGCTCGCCCGCCATGCAGGATATTTACCGCGTGCTTGCCCGCATGATGCAGACCGACTTGACGGTTATGATATCGGGCGAGTCCGGTACGGGTAAGGAACTGGTAGCGCGTGCGCTGCATGAATATGGCAGGCGGCGCAAAGGTCCATTTGTTGCCATCAACATGGCCGCCATCCCGCGCGATCTGATTGAATCAGAATTGTTCGGGCATGAGCGCGGGGCCTTCACCGGCGCACAAAACCGTTCAAGCGGACGTTTTGAACAGGCCGATGGTGGAACGCTATTTCTTGACGAGATCGGCGATATGCCGATGGAGGCGCAAACGCGTCTGCTGCGTGTCTTGCAGCAGGGTGAATATATGACCGTGGGTGGGCGTACGCCTATCAAGACTGACGTTCGCATTGTGGCAGCGAGCAATAAGGATCTGAGAACCCTCATCAATCAGGGGCTCTTCCGCGAAGATTTGTATTACCGCCTTAACGTGGTGCCCTTGCGTCTGCCACCACTGCGTGAACGTGGGGAAGACATTCCAGATCTGGTCCGGCACTTTTTCAAGCTGGCGGTAAAGGATGGTTTGCCTGAAAAGCGCATTACCGGCGCCGGTCTCGATCTTATGCGTCGCTATCCATGGGCCGGAAATGTGCGCGAGCTGGAAAATCTCGTCCGGCGACTGGCTGCACTTTATCCGCAGGAAGAAATCAATGCGGACGTTATTGAAATTGAATTGAAGGCGGATATGCGTCCCGCCGAACCATCATCCAATGGTTTGGCAAATGAAGACATCACCATTGCCCAAGCGGTGGAATTGAATATGCAGCGCTACTTCCTGTCTTATGGTGATGATCTGCCACCAGCAGGACTTTATCAGCGTGTACTTGAAGAGGTTGAATATCCTCTCATCCTGTCATGCCTGACTGCCACCCATGGCAACCAGATCAAGGCTGCGGAGCTTTTGGGGCTGAACCGCAATACATTGCGCAAGAAAATCCGCGAACTTGGTGTCAATATTTATAAGAATAACAAAAGCGACCGTTGAGGCATTGCACCGAAAAGGGAACCCCGGTTTTCGGATAATCCGAGATTAAAGGAGTGGCGGCTGCTATAACAGCCGCCCGCTTAACCCTTACGATAGTGGTCCGATATAGTCGAGTTTTCCAATTGAAACGCCATTGTGGCGCAGTATGTTCTGCGCGGTCGTGACGTGGAAATAAAAGTTCGGCAAGACAAATTTCGTGATGTAGTCATCGCCGCTAAGCGTTGTCTTCAATTTGCCGAAGCTGAGGGTGACCTGTTTCGACGAAGCATCCACGAACGCGCTTTCATCAACACTTTTCAGGAAATCGACTGTTTTTGCGACCCGCTCCTTAAGCTCAGAAAATGTCTTTTCTTCATCGGGCATTTTTGGTGGTTCGATTGAGGTGAGGCGACCGATGACGGCCTTGGCTGTGTCGCTGATCCGCTGAATTTGGCCGGAGAATGGCAACATGTCCGGTGCAAGACGCGCATTAACCAGCACCTCCGGACTTATTTTCCTCTCGGTTGAAAACGCCTCTGCCTTGTCAATGAGTGACGAAACAATGGAAAGCCCGCGGAGAAGCGCGGGAATCGAAATGGCATAGGTTGAATTGGACATGAGCGTTTTTCCTGGAAGTTTGTTGCTATTGTATTTTATCTTTCAGAGGCCAATTTCACGGGCAACTGGGTGATTGGCAAATACGGCTCAGCCTTGTTTTTTCAAGACCGGCGGATAAAGATTGTTGCTATTCCGCGTTCAAATGCTTCGTTGCAACGGCTCGTACTCCACATATGCATGAACAATCCGATTGCGCCCTTGGTTTTTGGCCGCGTATAGACACTTGTCCGCCGCTACAAGCGCTTCTTCGAGGGGCTGACCTGGCTGGTGAACGGCAATGCCGACACTAACCGTGACGTTGAGTTCAGGAATGCGCAAATGGGTAGAGATGTCTCTCATACCCGTCAGGACTTTGTGCGACAGCCAGTCAGCCTTGCAAATATCTGCATTGGTCAAAAAGAGAGCAAATTCTTCGCCTCCAAATCTTGCTGCAAAATCCCACTCGCCAATCACCGAACGCAATAATATGCCGATTTCCTGTAAAACACTGTCGCCGACTGCATGACCAAACCGATCATTGATTGATTTGAAATGATCCGCATCAATATAAAGAATAGCGCCAGCGCTTCTCACTGGGTCAGTTAGCGTAATTTGCCTTTGCGCCTGAAGATAAAACTCATTTCTGTTCGACAATCCTGTCAAATTATCCCTGCGCGATGCCAGATCAAGCAGTAGCGCCGTCTGTTTTAGCTTACAGTTCATGCCGACGAGAAATGAGCCAAGCGGCGCACTGACGATAATGACAATTGCCGTTGTTACAATGAGGACATTATCGAGCTGTCCTAAATCGACGAATGTGAAAAATCCGACGGCAAGGAAATTTGCAGCAACGGTTGCCATTAAAACTATAATAACAACCTGCTTATACGGCGACAAATTGCCGAATTTTGTCATCCAGAAATCGTAGGTCGTCATTGCCGCCGCCGCTGGTTCGATACAGAAGCATTACAACCAAGAGATGTAAAGAAAGCTATGCGCAAATGTTATTAATCTTAATCGTCAGGCAAATTGCGGACGATTTTGGTGCAATTCAAATCAATTGCCTGTGCATTTCGGTTATAGCAAATGACTAAGCGTTGCATTTCCGCCACAATGTGTTGCATGAGTGCCACTTGGTTTGGGTCACATAGCAATGCTCTTGTCAAACTCGGTCAACACAATGAACGGTTCTGTATCCGGCGCGACGAGCGGCGTAACGCAGAGGTTCTTTTCACGTCTGGGTATCACAACTGTATTGCTGGCCCTGCTGACAACTGGAATCACCTTCCTCATTGTCACAGGCGTTACCCCAATTCATCCCGATAGTAATGTCACTTTACTTCTGACGAGCATCAATGCAGTGCTGATTATTGCGCTGATCCTGCTGATAAGCCGGGAAATCTACCGTGTGGTTCAGGCAAGGCATCGCGGCAAGGCGGCATCGCGGCTTCACGTTCGCCTCGTCGTGCTTTTCTCCCTCGTTGCCGCCGTGCCAGCGATGATCGTGGCAATCGTTGCTTCAATCACTCTGGATATGGGGCTTGATCGTTGGTTTGAAATGCGCACCTCGACGATTGTAAAATCGTCGATCAACCTTGCCGAATCCTATATTCAGGAGAGTGCGCGAAGCTTGCAGTCCTCAACGCTTGAAATGGTCGATGATCTGGATGCACAACGCACATTGTTCAATCTGGATCGAAGCGGTTTTGTCCGGTTGATGACCCAACAGGCACTCGGGCGAAACATGATTGCGGCATCAATCATTCGACCCGATGGAAGTACGATTCTGCGGGCTGATATTCAAACGCCAACTCAGATTCCAACAGTTGCAAAATCAGTTCTTGAAACTGCGTCCGATGGCAAGCCTGTCCTCATTCCGCCGGATCAGACAAACCTGCTCAGTGCCGTTATCAAACTGCGTGAAATTCCGGATGTCTTTCTTTATGCGATACGCCCGGTTGATCCGGATATTCTCAATACTAGCCGTGCAATGGAGAAAAAGAATGCCGACGCTGTAATTGCGGCTGATGGCAATGGTATCACGACCCAAATTCTGTTTGCGATGCTTTACTTCGGATTGACGCTGACCCTGCTCTTATCGGCGATATGGACAGGCATTGCCGTTGCAGATCGCCTTGTGCGCCCCATACGCCTGTTGATCGGCGCTGCCGATAATGTCGCAACAGGTAATTTGAATGTTTCGGTTCCTGTACACCGTTCCGATGGCGATGTTGGATCATTGTCACAGACCTTCAACACGATGGTCCGGCAATTGGGCACACAGCGTCAAGACCTTGTTTCTGCAAAAGATCAGATTGACGAGCGCCGCCGCTTTTCTGAAGCGGTGCTATCGGGCGTGACGGCGGGTGTTATCAGTGTGAATGCCGATGGCGCCATCGGCATTGTAAACCGCTCTGCCGAAACAATGCTGGCGCTCGATCCGGCTGCGTCACGCGGTAAAAATCTGACCGCGCTTGTTCCTGAGATTGGCCTCGTATTCGAAGTTGCTTATGCAACAGGAAGATCCGTCTACCGCGAACAGGTGACCATGTCGCGTCGTGGCAGCGCCCGCACATTCAATGTGCAGGTCACTATGGAAGATGCTGAAGCGATGGATCACTCCTATGTTGTGACTGTGGATGACATCACCGACCTTGTGGAGGCGCAGCGCTCTTCTGCCTGGGCGGATGTGGCGCGCCGCATTGCCCACGAGATCAAAAATCCTCTTACACCGATCCAACTTTCCGCAGAGCGTCTGCGCCGCCGCTTTGGCAAGGTCATCACGGAAGACCGTGAAGTTTTCGATCAATGCACCGAAACAATTATCCGTCAGGTTGGCGATATCGGGCGCATGGTCGATGAATTCTCTTCATTTGCCCGCATGCCGAAACCAGAGATCAAATCGATGGATTTGCGTGAAGCGCTCCGGGAAGCTTCGTTTCTGGTGGAAGTGAGCCGCAGCGATATCCGTTTTGAACGAGATTTCGGTTCCATGCCTTTAGTCGGTCAGTTCGACAACCGTCTTTTGGGGCAGGCTTTTGGCAATGTGATCAAGAATGCCGCTGAAGCGGTGGAGGCGATCGTCAAGGAAGGGCACGTTGACGGGCATATCCTCATCAGATCACGGGCTGAAGAAGGTTCAATCATTGTTGAAGTGATCGATAGCGGCAAAGGGCTGCCGCGTGAACATCGCCAGCGCTTGCTGGAGCCCTATATGACGACGCGCGAAAAAGGCACTGGCCTCGGCCTTGCTATCGTCAAGAAGATTGTCGAGGACCATGCGGGTCAAATCGAACTCCACGATGCGCCAGAGGATTTCTACGGTGGGCGAGGCGCAATGATCCGCATGATTTTTCCAATGAAACAGCCTGATTTAGCAGGCTCAGAAAATCCCGATAAAACGGTAGAACAGGTGAATTCAAATGGCATCTGACATTCTTGTCGTCGATGATGAAGTCGATATTCGTGAGCTTGTTGCAGGCATATTGAGCGATGAAGGCTATGATACCCGCGTTGCGTCAGACGCAGACAGTGCCTTGGCGGCCATAGATGAGCGAATTCCGCGACTGATCTTTTTGGACATCTGGATGCAGGGCAGTAGGCTTGATGGTCTGGCGCTGCTGGATGAGGTCAAACTGCGTCATCCGGAGATTCCCGTCGTCATGATTTCGGGGCACGGAAATATCGAAACCGCAGTTTCGGCCATCCGCCGTGGCGCTTATGATTTCATTGAGAAGCCATTCAAGGCAGACCGGCTCATTCTCATTGCCGAGCGGGCACTTGAAACATCCAAGCTTCGCCGTGAAGTCTCTGACTTGCGCAAACGTTCGTCAGAAAGCTTTGAACTCCTCGGCTCTTCGCTCTCGATGAATCACTTGCGCCAGACGATCGAGCGCGTTGCGCCGACTAATAGTCGCATCATGATTACCGGTCCATCCGGTGCCGGTAAGGAACTGACGGCAAGAGCAATCCATGCCTTATCCAGCCGGTCAAAGGGACCATTTGTCAATCTGAACGCCGCGACTATTACGCCTGAGCGCATGGAGGTTGAGCTTTTCGGAACCGAATCCGATGGCGGCGAACGCAAGGTCGGCGCTTTGGAAGAGGCCCATGGCGGCATCCTTTATCTCAATGAAATTGCTGATATGCCGCGTGAAACCCAGAACAAGATTCTGCGTGTACTGGTCGATCAGCAATTTGAGAGAGTAGGCGGCACCAAGCGCATCAAGGTTGATGTGCGGATCATATCTTCCACCGCGCAAAATCTTGAGGCGATGATTGCAGAAGGTCGTTTTCGTGAAGACCTGTTTCACCGTCTTGCCGTTGTTCCGGTTATCGTGCCACCGCTTGCTGACCGCCGTGATGATATTCCTGCCCTTGTGGACTTCTTTATGGCGCAAATCGCGGAACAGGCTGGTATCAAGCCACGTAAGATCGGCCCTGATGCAATGGCCGTGCTGCAATCGCACTCATGGCCGGGCAATATTCGCCAATTGCGCAATAATATTGAACGGTTGATCATTTTGGCACGCGGTGACGATCCTGAAGCTGTCATCACGGCCGATCTTCTTCCGGCGGAAATTGGCGATACCTTGCCCAAGGCTCCCACGGAATCCGATCAACATATTATGGCGCTTCCTTTGCGTGAAGCGCGTGAGCGTTTCGAAAAAGAATATCTGATTGCGCAAATCAATCGATTTGGCGGAAACATCTCGCGTACGGCGGAATTCGTTGGTATGGAACGTTCGGCACTGCACCGGAAGTTAAAATCCCTCGGGGTATAAAGCGAAATGCGTGTAATTATCTGCGGGGCGGGCCAGGTCGGTTATGGCATAGCGGAACGGCTGGCTGCTGAAGATAATGATATTTCCGTAATCGATACCTCTGCTGAGTTGATTCAAGTGGTCCGCGATACGTTGGATGTACGTGGCTTTGTCGGACATGGCGCTCATCCGGATGTCCTGGCTGCGGCAGGAGCGGATCAGGCCGATATGATCATTGCTGCGACACTTTACGATGAGGTGAATATTGTCGCGTGTGAAGTCGCGCACGCACTGTTCAATGTTCCCACCAAAATCGCCCGTATCCGCGCGCAGGCCTATCTCCAACCGCACTATCAGGATTTGTTTTCCCGCGACCACATGCCTATCGATGTGATTATTTCACCGGAACTGGAAGTTGGTGAAATGGTGTTGCGGCGTATTGCGCTTCCCGGTGTCAGCGATGTCGTTCGGTTTGCCGATGAGAATGTTGCGGTGTTGGCTATTGAATGCCTCGAAGACTGCCCGGTCATCAACACGCCCTTGTTTCAGTTGACGGATCTTTTTCCCGATCTGGTTGCGACAGTCATGGCGATTGTGCGTAATGACAAGCTGTTCATACCGCGCTCCACTGACCAGATGTTCAGCGGTGATATTGCTTATGTCGCCGCCATTAAATCACAGATACATCGAACATTGGCGCTATTTGGCCATGAAGAGCCTGAGGCGACACGCATCGTCATTGCTGGCGGCGGCAATATTGGCCTTCATGTCGCGCAGACCATTGAAGCAAAGCAGCCAAAGACCAAGGTCAAGCTGATCGAGCCGAACCTGATTCGGGCCAATGCCATTGCCGATGAGCTTCGTCGCTCCTTGGTCTTGCATGGTAGCGCACTCGACCAGAAGCTGCTTAATGAGGCCGAGATACAGGATGCAGACCTGATGGTCAGCCTGACGAATGATGATCAGGTCAATATGCTTGCGGGCGTCATGGCAAAGCGTATGGGTTGTAAATCCAATCTGGTGCTGATCAATAATCCTGATTTCCTCGACCTCAGCAAATCACTTGGCATAGACGCGCATATCAGCCCGCGCAGCGTTACAATATCCCGCGTATTGCAACATGTGCGTCGGGGTCGAATACGTGCTGTGCATAGTGTCCAGAAGGGGCAGGCGGAAATCATTGAAGCGGAGGCGCTGGAAACTTCGCCTATGGTGGGTGCGCCGTTGCGCGAGCTTGATTTGCCTGCCGGCCTGCGGATCGGCGCGATTTATCGCAACGGTGAAGTTATCAAGCCCGATGGCAATGTTCGTATTAAACCAAAAGACCGGGTGGTGCTGTTTGCCACCGCCGAAACGGTCAAACAGGTTGAGCAGATGTTCCGCGTCAGCCTCGAATTCTTTTAACAGTTGAACCTTTGTCGAGGAAACGGCAACTTCTGCACAATGCGACTCTCTGGCCGGATCATAGGGGTTCAGTCGAGGGCGAAATCTTCCACTACCCAGCTTCCACCCCAAGAGTAAAACAATGCCCAAAACATTTGCTTTCGTCGGAAATCTGAATCGCAATGCATTGCCTGGTCAAGGCAAGGGCATTGGCATTTATCAATTCGATACGGAAACCGGCGACCTCTCGCTTGCCAGCGAGTATCTTGCAATCGACAATCCGGGCTATCTGGCAATAGACGAGCAGCGCAAGCGCCTCTACGCAGCGGTCGAAATTCCCGAATGGAATGAGAATCTTGTGGCGGCGTTTGAGATCGATTCCAATAGTGGCGCACTGACTTACATAAATATGCAGTCAACGCTCGGTAATACGACATGTCATTTGGGTTTTGATCAATCTGGCGAGATGATCTTCGCATCTAACTATACCGTTGCTCCCTTAGGCGCACGCCCGGGCAATGCGATTGCAGCCTTCTCCATTCGTGATGATGGCGGTATCGATCCGGCTTTTGCCGCAGCCGCCCACGAGGGACCAAGCGCTATCCTGCCGACCAATAAAAGGCAGCATGGCCATTGTGCTGTGGTCAGCCCAGACAATCGAACATTGTTTGTTTGTGATCTCGGTTTGGATCAGATCATCGCCTATGAATTACCAAAGCCGGGCGAACAGCTGACATTGGCAGCAACACCATTTACGCAGTTTCCAGAAGGGGCTGGCCCACGCCATTTGACATTTCATCCAAATGGAAAAATTGCTTATGTTATCAATGAATTGAACTGTACTGTTTCAGTTCTTGATTATGATGCCAATAAAGCCAGCCTGACGATATTGCAGACTTTGCCGACAATTCCTGATGATTTCACCGAGACCAATACATGCGCCGAGATAGCCGTTAGTGCAGATGGCCGTTTCCTTTACGGATCAAATCGTGGCCACCACAGTATTGTGACCTATTCAATTCAGGATTCCGGTGAGCTTTCATTAGTGGGATGGACACCGTCTCAAGGCATTGGTCCGCGCAATTTCATTATCGATCCTTCCGGAAAATTCATGCTCGTATCCAACCAGAAGGGTGGCGGCATCGCTATTTTCAAACGCGATACGCAGACGGGAGCACTGGAAGATACTGGCAAGCGCGTTGATTTGCCAACGCCCATGCGTATCGTCTTTGGCGCATTTTAAGGAGGCTGAGAATGTCCCGGATTGCCTATGTAAACGGACAATATGTGCAGCACTCAGAAGCTGGGGTCCATATTGAGGATCGCGGCTACCAGTTCGCAGATGGTGTTTATGAAGTCTGCGAGATCGCCCGCGGCAATATAATGGATATGACGCGGCACCTCGACCGGCTTGGACGATCATTATCTGAACTCAAAATCGCCTGGCCTATGGAGCGCAAAGTATTGCAACTCGTCATCAAGGAAGTGGTGCGCCGGAACAAGGTTCATAATGGTCTTGTTTATTTGCAGGTAACGCGCGGCGTTGCCCGCCGCGACCATGTGTTTCCATCGGCTGATACGGTGCCAGCGCTCGTAGTCACTGCCAAACGCACCAGTCCGGCAGCATCCGCAGCACGCGCCGCAAAGGGCATCAAAGTTATAACCGTACCCGAAAACAGATGGGAGCGGGTGGACATCAAGTCGGTGGGATTGCTGCCAAACGTGCTTGCCCGTCAGCAGGCAAAAGAACAGGGCGCTCAGGAGGCCTGGTTTGTTGATCCGGATGGGACCGTTAAGGAAGGCGCGGCCACAAATGCCTGGATTGTCACAAAAGATGGGGTGCTTGTTACACGCTCAGCTGAATCTGGCATTTTGCGAGGCATTACCCGCACCACAATATTTGATGTGGCTAAGAAGCTTGGTTTAAAAATCGAAGAGCGGGGATTCTCGGTTGATGAAGCAAAAAAAGCGAAAGAGGCTTTCATCAGCGCGGCAACCACTGTAATTATGCCGGTTGTTGACATTGATGGTGTTGTGGTCGCTAACGGTTATCCCGGTACGATTACACTTTCGCTACGTGAAGCGTTTTTTGAGATTGCGGAAAAAACGCCATCCTGTTAACCCGTGAGAGAGGGGACTTTAAACACGCTGCTTCCGCCTCCTGTTGGGGCAGGGTTACCTGTTTCCACTGCAGAATTTTGCACGAGCCTCATTTGCTGATCGCATAAAAGGATAAAAACAATGGCTGAACGATCGCAGAATCTTCAAGACCTTTTTCTGAACTCGGTCAGAAAGCAGAAGATTTCTCTGACAATCTTCCTGATAAATGGTGTAAAACTGACCGGGATTGTTACATCGTTTGACAATTTCTGCGTGCTTTTGCGCCGTGACGGCCATTCGCAGCTTGTTTACAAACATGCCATTTCGACCATTATGCCAAGCCAGCCTGTGCAAATGTTCGAAGTTGAAGAAAGTGACTAACCGCATTTGACCAAAGAAAACACGCGTAACGCAAATAATAAGGGCGGAATTGCCGAAGATGGCGATACCGCCCGCGAAGCTACTCGCGCTCTCGTCATAGTTCCAGTATTGCCGCATCGCTTTGCAGATGGCGGCAAGCAGGAAGATCACAAAACACCTGCCTACTACCGCGAATTTCAACGCAGCGATGAAGCACGTCTGGAAGAGGCCAAAGGTCTCGCTCGCGCCATCGATCTCGACATTGTTCATTCCGATATTGTGCAGGTTTCCGCGCCGCGCCCAGCAACTCTGCTTGGCTCCGGCAAGGTCGAAATGATCGCCGAAATTATCGAGGAAACCCATGCCTCACTGGTGATCGTTGACCATGCGCTCACGCCAGTGCAGCAGCGCAACCTCGAAAAGGCCTGGAATGCCAAGGTTCTGGATAGAACTGGGCTTATTCTGGAGATTTTTGGTCGTCGTGCGCAGACAAAAGAAGGCACGCTACAGGTTGAACTGGCGCATTTGACCTACCAGAAGGGCCGGTTGGTTCGAAGCTGGACTCACCTTGAGCGGCAAAGGGGTGGCGGCGGATTTCTGGGCGGCCCGGGTGAAACGCAGATCGAGTCTGACAGGCGCGCCTTGCAGGAAAAGATTCTGCGTATCAAGCGCGAGCTGGAAACGGTTGTCCGCACCCGCGCACTGCACCGGAGCAAGCGCCGCAAGGTGCCGCATCCTATCGTTGCGCTTGTCGGTTACACGAATGCCGGTAAATCCACGCTTTTCAATCGCATGACCGGCGCCGGCGTGGTCGCGGAAGACATGCTCTTCGCAACGCTTGATCCAACGCTGCGGCGTATTCGGCTGGAACATGGCGAAATGGTCATCCTGTCGGACACTGTGGGCTTTATTTCAAATTTGCCCACGCATCTTGTTGCTGCATTCCGCGCGACCCTTGAAGAAGTGGTCGAGGCAGACCTGATTTTACACATACGTGATATTTCCGATCCCGACACGGCTGCTCAGGCGGAAGACGTTCACGCTATCATGGCTGATCTTGGCATTGAGCGTGGCGACACAAAGCGCATTATCGAGGTCTGGAACAAGATCGATCTATTGGACGAGGCGGGTCGGGAGTCTGCGGAGCGACTTAGCGCGGCTGCGACCGGTAATGAACATCCTATTCCTGTTTCGGCGATCACGGGAGAGGGCGTAGACATCCTTCTGGCTGAAATTGAAAATCGCATCGCCGGAAAGCTTGCTCGTGTGAAGCTTACATTAAAGCCGGAGCAAATGGGCCTCATTGATTGGATTTACCAGCATTCCAGCAATCTGAAGCGCAAAGATCAGGATGATGGCTCGGTTGTGCTGACCATGGATATGACGGCGGCTTCAAATGCCGTTTTACAGGAGAAACTGCTAACCAAAAACAAAGGCTGATTTACTTTTTGGTTTTTGCCTCGTTCCACAGCGCTTCCATCTCATCAAGCGTTGCATCTTCAAGCGATTGCTGGCGCTCGGTGAGCTTTTGCTCAATATAATGAAAACGTGTACGGAATTTCTCGTTGGTTCCGCGTAACGCGCTTTCCGGCTCCAGCTTCAGATGTCGGCCCAGATTGACCATGGCGAATAGCAAATCGCCATATTCTTCTTCGGTCTTCTTTTGGTCTCCGGCACTAATTTCATGTCTTAACTCGGCGATTTCCTCTTCAATCTTGTCGAGAATGGGCAGCGCCTCCGACCAGTCGAAGCCGACTTTGGCGGCCTTTTGCTGCAATTTCAGCGCCCGCATGAGTGAGGGGAAGCCATGGGGGATATCGTCAAGAAACCCACTCGGCTCGGCAGTTTCAAGCTGCAACGCCGCTCGCCGCACCCGCCGCTCAGCCTTCTCTTCGGCTTTGATCTTGTCCCACATGCCCTTGGCCATGCCTGCGCAGCGCGCATCTTCATCGCCAAACACATGCGGATGACGCCGTATCATCTTGTGGGTGATGGCTTGCACGACATCTCCAAAATCAAACGCCTTCATTTCTTCGGCCATTCGCGCATGAAATACGACCTGAAGCAGCAGATCGCCAAGTTCCTCACGCAAATCATCAATGTCATTGCGCTCGATCGCATCAATGACTTCAAATGCTTCTTCAAGCGTATAGGGAGCGATTGACTTGAAGTCCTGCTCAATATCCCACGGACAGCCGGTAACGGGCGCGCGCAGGGCTGCCATAATGTCTAGAAGACGTGTAATTTCGCGCGATGGTTTCATTGCACGACCATAGGCGAGGTCGCTGCCTACAGCTATGGAACATGCAAAGGCCGGGCCAATTGTCCACAACAAGCAAGTCATGCTGCAAGGATCGATCAGTCGCTCTGTCCGGCAGTATCCCAATGACAATGATTACCCGACTGAACAATGGGTCGCTCCGTTATAAAATAGCTGAATTTCTGCAGCATGTTTGTAATCGTATCGACATGAAACCCCTCTAGGTCTTCACCATTTGATTTTAGAGGCGTTATTTAATGTTTAAATATCAATGGGGCGCAGCCCACTTCACTCTGGCAATTATTTTGACAATTGCCCCCACCAAATTGATGGCAGACGATGTTACTTTGGATCGTGATATTGTAGGCACCTATGTCCTGCCCGACCATACCACTTTGATCATTCCGAAAAACAGAAGCATTGAAAGCCATCCTAAAAAGGGGAAGAAGAAGGAAGGCGGAATATATGCCAAGGGTGGCGGTAAAGTAATCAATTACGGCAGGATCTACGTCCACGATGCCTCGAAAAGCGGTGGTGAAAAGGTAAAATCGGCCGGTATCGAGTTTGACTGGAGTGCTGGCACTGTTCGCAATTATGGCGAAATATCCGGTGCGAGGCATGGGGTCGATTCTCATACCGGGATTAAACTCAGAAATGAAAAAGACGGCATCATCATTGGCCGTAACGGCTCGGGGGTCGGATCCGACGGTAAAGGTGTTGTTATCAACTATGGAAGAATTACCGGGGAAACCAATGACCATTCCAAGTCTGGTGATGGTGACGGCGTCGACATTGATGGTGAGGCGCAGATTAAAAATTACGGCATTATTGAAGGCAAAGCGTCCAAGGGGCACAAGGATGGCGATCCAAGCCGGAAGTCAAATGCCAGTGAAGCGATTTCGATTGGTGGCGGCAATATTTCCAACTACCCAGGTGGCGTGATCGACGGTGGAAATAACGGTATTCTGGTCGATGACAGCGGCGATGTCGTAAAAGGTCCAGCTCCAGAGCCCGTCACGATCATCAATGCGGGCACGATCAAAGGCAGGAATGGCTACGGTATCTTTGTTACCAGTAAGCCCGATAGCGCCAATACTATCACCAATGCGGGGACCATATCTGCTGACGATCCATCCGGCCATGGCAAAGCCATTGGCTTTAGCGATGGTATCAACACGCTCAATATCCGCACCGGCTCGGTGATCCACGGTGCCGTTATTGGTGGCAGGGGGCGCGATACACTCAATTTTGGCTGCTTGAAGGATTGCACCGACGGCAATGATATTGGTGGTGGCGTCTTTGCAGGCGCTAGTGGTTTCGAGATTGCTAATGTCAATGGCGGAACATGGACGCTTACCGGTAGCGAGCATGAATATACAGATGGAATCAATGTTAATAGCAGTTCAAGCTTGATCGCCGCAGATGCAAGCCGGATCAACAGCAAGGTCACTGTGAATGACGGTGGCATGCTTGGCGGCACCGGCACAATTGGCGAGCTTGTTGTCAATACAGGCGGGACGCTCTCACCGGGCAATTCGGTTGGCGTACTGAATGTGAAAGGTAATGCAACCTTTTCCAATGGCAGTATCTTTGATGTTGAGATAGCCAAAGACAAGACCAGTGCAGACAGGCTTGCGGTTGAAGGCAAGGTTTCTCTGCTTGGCGGCGCGGTTACGGTACGAATGGCTGGCGACACAACGCAGCTCAGTCAAAACCAGACCAATGAATTGATGGGCAAGCAGTTTTATATTGTAACGGCGGGCGAAGGTGTAGAGGGCAGTTTTGAACAGGTCACACCGCAATATAATTACGTCACTGCTAGGCTTGATTACTCCGACAGGTCGCACGGGGTCAGGCTTGATTTTAACTTGACACAGGAAGCCAGGTCGGAGGCCACCCTCAAAAAGGCTGCAGAACTTGCAGCGGCTCTGCAAGAGGACAGGGGTGCAGAGCCAGTTTCGGAACAACTTTCAACAGCTAGCCAGTCAATCAAACCGGATAAATTGTCTCCAGATTCAACCAATGCCGCTCCCCAAAATGCCGATCCTGTAACGGTACAGGAAGAGAAACGACATGATGTGGCGACCCATTGGGATAGGCCCGACAGTCAGGGAATAGAATCCACGCCGGTCGACACTGCCCCGGGAACAGGTGAAGCACATGTATCCACTCAGGCAAAACTTGAGGCGGATCATGTGAAGACCGAAAAAATAAACCGCCTTCGGGCTGAACTTCTGGCCATGCAGGTGCGAGAGCTCGAACTGAATGGCGCAACCAGCTTCAATCAGAAGAGCGTTGGTGAGGGAATCAAGTCACTGGGCATTGGCAACCGCCTTATGAACGATCTATTCTGGTCAAAGATCGGGATCACTCCTGATTATGACTCGGTAAGCGGCGAGGCGCATGCGACGCTGGCCGGTGTTTTGATGGGCGAGGGACATTTTGTAGGCGACTCCGCCAATAATCGTTTGCGTGCGGCCTTTGGAGCAACCGAGGTGAAGCAGCAGACGATATACGCACCGCTGGCCTTTGCAACGGATGAACGGGCAAAGGCGAAAAGCGAGGTGCAGATAGCCCTTGAGAGCAAGGATAAAGCCCATGTGGAGGCAGGCTGGACAACGGGTCCGGCATTGTGGGGTCAAGCCTATGGCGGATGGAGCCACGCAGACAGCGATGGCAATACCTTGGGCTATAGCCATAATACTGGCGGTTTCGTTACCGGGCTGGACGGTACAGCTGACAATAGATGGCAGCTTGGCCTTTTGACCGGCTATGGTGTTAGCCGATTACATATGCGCACGAGCTCTGCCTCCGTAGATAGTTATCGCATGGGCGTGTATGGCGGCACGCAATGGGATATGAAGGAGAATGCGTTGGGTATGCGTCTTGGGGTGAACCTGTCCCGTCATGAGATAGCCACCAGTCGGTATGCCCAGTGGTTTGACCTGTCCGAACAGGACCAAGCGTCCTATGGGGCAACGGGTGTGCAGGGCTTTGGCGAGATCGGCTATACGGTCAATACGGTTTATGGAATTTTGGAGCCGTTTATGGCAATCCGATATGAGCGTTTGAGGACGGACGGGTTTAGCGAAAGGGGTGGGATCACAGCACTGTCGGCTTTGCCCGGTACGACGCATACGGGGCTGAGTACGCTGGGCCTGAGAGCCTCACATGTCTTTACCCTTGGCGATACTACCACGGTCACGGCCCATGGCCTGGCCGGCTGGAGCCATACCTATGGCAATACTGCACCAAAAGTCGCACTGGCCTTTGCCGGAGGAGAGCGCTTCACTGTTCAGGGCCTTCCTCTGGAGAGGGATGCCCTGAACATCGAGGCTGGTCTTGATTTCAACTTCGGCCGCGCCATAGGCGACAATTCGACCAGCTTTGGCATCAGCTACACCGGTCAATTCTCGTCCCAGGTGCACGACAATGCTGTCAAGGCTGATCTCACCGTCACGTTCTGAGCGCGAAGGGTGACAACAACCAATTGAGACTGGAGCCTTCCTGCTTAAAATGGAATCGTTCTACCGGAGGTAATTTGTGGCCAAACCTGAGGTTCAGGACCCTATCCTTTGGACGGCGAAATGGCTGCAAGCTACAGAGTCGAACCGCTTGGCCGGGCGAGGGCGGGCGAAACCCGTGCTCGCCCCGGTCGACTCCCGACCTGAAGCAGCAGATTGCCCAATATTAGCAAAAAGTGGATCAGGCCCTGCGCCCGACTCTGGATAATAGAATGACTGGCAATATGCCGATAACGACAATGGCAAGCGCCGCAATTGACGCCTCTTCATAAGTGCCACGCGCAGCTTCGCCATAAAGATGCGTTGCGAAGGTCTCAAAGTTTAGCGGGCGCAACAGCAAGGTAGCTGGCAGTTCTTTGACGCAATCCACGAAGACGAGGAGGGCGGCCGCCGTTAGAGCTGCTTTTGACAGAGGCAGATGGACATGCCTGAATGTACCACTGGCGCTTTGACCCAGTGTGCGCGAGGCATGATCAAACGAAAGCGGAATTCGACTGAGGCCAGCCTCTATCCCGCCTGCCGATATGGCGAGAAATCTGGTGGTATAGGCATAGATCAGCGCCGCGCCTGAGCCCATGAAAATCAAGCCGGTGGAAACACCGAACCAGGCCATGGCAGATTTATTGATGAACTGGTCCAGCCCTGCAAGCAGGATAAGAACGCCAATGGCTATCACCGTGCCGGGGGCGGCGTAGCCAATGGTTGCCAGTCTGAACGACCATGTGGAAGCTGTGCCTGGACGCAAGCGGGCAACATAGGCAATCAAAACGCCAAGAAGAACGGTAATTATTGTTGCGGTGAAAGCAAAAACAATGGTGTTGACCGCCTCCGTAAGAAACCGGGGGGAAAGCCCGGCAAATTGGAAACGGTGCCAGGCTTCTGTTGCAAGATATAGGGCTGGGAAAACAAACCCTATAAGAACCGGGATAGATCCAACGCAGAAAAAAACCAGTCCCTGCCGCGCTGTCACTTGCAATGGCTCGGCAAGACGACTTCGCTGGGCACTAATGGAATAGCGCTGCTCGCGCCTTGCCCAGCGCTCAATTGCCACCAGTGCAACGACGATGAAAAGCAGTGAAAGGGCAATCTGGGAGGCACCCGGCAGATCAGCCCGCGTTACCCAAGTTGTATAGATCGACACTGTAAGCGTGCGAATTCCAAGGAATTCCGATGCGCCAATATCATTCAGCGTCTCCATAAGCGCCAGACTGACGCCAACTGCTATTGCGGGACGGGCGAGGGGTAAGGCCGCCCGCCAGAATATGTCACGTCTGGACACGCCAAGTGTGCGCGCCGCCTCAATTAAACTTGACGATTGCATGAGGAAGAGCGCGCGTGTTGGAATATACACGTAAGGATACAATACGAAACCAAGCAGAGTGATGCAGCCTGCCATATTGCGGATGTCCGGCAGGCGAAACTCCCGCGGACTGGAAAAACCCAGGGCCCATCGGATCGCGCCTTGAACGACGCCTATTGGGTGAAGAATATCGAGATAAGCATAGGCGATAATATATGTTGGAACAGCCAGAGGCAGGATGAGCGCCCATTCAAGGATACGCCTGCAGGGAAAATCATAGGCTGTTACAAGCCAGGCAGCGCCAGTGCCAAGGAACGCGACAAGCAACCCGACACCACAAAGCAGGATAAGCGTATCAGCCAGTGCTGCGGGCAGGGTGGTTGCCAGAAGGTGAGACCATAATCCGTCAGAGCCCTGAACCGCCTGTAATACCAAGGCAAGAACAGGCAGAAGAACCAGACCTGCAACCATAGCCGCAGAGATAATCCATCCCGACCCGCTACGGCTGCGCCGCCGGTTAAGTGCAAACGGGGTGGTCAAACGCTGATCCATTCAAAGAGAGAGACAAGCGCCCGTCGATCCGGGCGCTTGTCTTTTCATTAGTTATCGAAACCGACTTTGTCTACGAGTTCGCTTGCTTCTTTGCGATGGCTAACAATTTCAGTCAAAGGCACGGAATCGATCTTGAGTTCGCCAAAAGAAGCGATGATCGGATCTGCCTTTGCTCCTGCTTTCACAGGATATTCAAAATTGGCTTCCGCATAGATTTTCTGCGCTTCATCAGAAACAAGATATTCGAGCAGCTTTATAGCCTCGGCTTTGTTTGGAGAATGTTTTGCGACCGCAGCGCCGCTAATATTGACCTGTGTTCCGCCATTTTTGAAGGTAGGAAGCACAACCTTGATTGCCTCACCCCATTTGACCTGCTCTTCACCGCCTTTTCCGGAGCGCATGAGGCCAACATAATAGGAATTTGCAATGGCAATATCGCAGATTCCGCCCAAAATATCCTTCGCTCCATCGCGGTCACCACCGCCAGCCTTGCGGGCGAGGTTGCCCTTCACTGCCGTGAGCCATTTTTCCGTTGCCGCTGCATCATAATGTGCCAGATAGCTGGCAAAAAGCGCGGTATTATAGGGATGCTGCCCGGAGCGAATACAAATCTTACCCTTCCATTTCGGATCGGCAAGGTCTTCATAGTTGAAGCTGGTAAGGTCGAGATCCTTGGCCGCATAAAGAACGCGGGCACGCATGGACAGGGCAAACCAATTGCCCTTTGGATCGCGCAAGGTCTCAGGAACGGCCTTCGTCAAAACCTCAGATTGAATCGGCTGGGTTACCCCCTTATCGACGAGATCGACAAGTTTACCCGCGTCGACCGCCATGAGAATGTCGGCTGGTGAGCTTTCGCCTTCGCTTGCAACGCGCTCAACCAGTCCGTCCTTCAGAAAAACCGTATTGACGGTAATGCCTGTGGAAGCTTTGAAAGAGTCGAGCAAGGGCTGGATCAAGCCGGGTTCGCGGGTCGTATAAATATTGACTTCCGCAGCCGATCCAACGCCAGCCGAAAGAGCCAGTGTGCCCGTCAGCACGATAAGTTTAGCTATATTGGATCGATGCATTTTAACCCCCTTGATAATAATAATCTCATCAAGGCCAAACCATACATGACTTACATTATCAAGTTTTTAAAACTCTGACATGTTCCTTATCACGAAATGTTGATCTGACTTGAGCCAGTAGTTTCAGGAAGAAAAATCAGCAAACCTTCAGGCTTTATAACAATGCCGAGTTGATCGGCTGTGATCGGAATCCGGTCAAATGTCTTCACGTGTAAAGGCTCGGAAAGACCTTTGACCATGAGCATGAGTTGTTCCGTATCACCCAGAAATATTCGCCCGATGATTTTTCCCATGAGTTGATTCGGATCAGTACTGACCGAGATGGCTTGGGGGCGTAAATAGGCAATAGCGGCAGCACCTTCGGCAATATCTGCATGGCAGGCAAAGGTTCCTATCGCCGTTTCAATATTGCCATTACGGTAGATGCCTGGAACCTTGTTAAAGTCTCCAAAGAAATCCGCGGCATATGGCGAGTTTGGCGTGTCGTGAAGCTCATATCCGGAACCCGATTGAACAATTTGCCCCTGCCGCATGAGGATGATCCGGTCACCGGTTGAGAGCGCTTCTTCCGGATCATGCGTTACCATAATCACCGTCGTGCCCAACTTGCGCAATAAACGAAATGTGTCGTTTCGAACCTTCTGCCGCAGTCCCGAATCCAGACTGGAAAAGGGTTCATCCATGAGCAGAATGTCAGGGCTGGGGGCGAGGGCGCGGGCCAATGCAACGCGTTGCTGTTCACCACCGGAGAGCATATGCGGGTAGCGCGTGACCAATGACCCAATGCCTACATGTTCAATCACTTCTTGAGCGCGTTTAGCGGCTTCTTCCTTTGGCAGCGCCTTTAAGCCGAACAATATGTTCTGCTCGGCAGTCAAATGCGGAAAGAGCGCATAATCCTGAAATACAAATCCAATCTTGCGCAATTCCGGCTCAACGAATCGTTGTAGTCCGGCAATTTCCTCACCCTGCATGAACAGCGTGCCGCTGTCGGGCCGGTCTACGCCGGCGATAATCCGTAGCAGTGAAGACTTTCCACAGCCGGAGTGACCCGCAAGACAGATGATTTCACCGGAGCGGATCGACAGCGATATGTCTTTCAACGCATAAACTGATCCAAAACTTCTGCTGACAGCATCAAGCTGAAGGACCGCGGTCTGGCGCGTTGGGATTTCCATATTCATGTCGCTCGTCTCAGCCTGCTACCGGTGCTTTTTGCCTAGATCGGTCAAATTCCGATCAAATGCAAATGATGATACGGTTTTTCAAGGGCAGGTCGTCTCGTTGACAGTTCTTTGAAGCTGTATAATTATTCGCGCTGCGCGTCCTACGTTCTGCGATAGCAGTCCGACCTGCACGCACTTTTTCCCAAACATCCCAACATGATTTGCCGAGAAATACGGAGGATTTGCCATGGCCAATGCCCAATGCGCTTGCGGTGCACTCAGACTCACAATGCGAGAACCAGCAAAACTGGTTGCGGCTTGTCATTGTCTGGCGTGCCAGCGCAGAACAGGCACCGCCTTTAGCGTCAATGCGTTCTATGCAAGTGAGGCGGTCGAAATTGCTGGAGCCACCACAGAGTTTACGCGCATTTCCGACAGCGGCCGCAATGTGCATATGCACTTTTGCCCGGCCTGTGGATCTACGGTTTATTGGAAGGCCGATGCTGCGCCCGCAATAATTGGTGTTGCCGTGGGTGCAATCGCCGATCCGGCTTTCCCAGCTCCAACTCTATCAGTCTTCGAAAAATCCAAACATCATTGGGTCAGTTTTGGGGAAGAGGTTGAGTGCTTTCAAACGAGCCTCATCTAAGTGATCTTATCAAGCCTGCGGACAATTCAATATTCCTGAAAACGAAGAGTATAGGGCGCGTATCGCATTTGAAAATAGAATGTGCCCCAGCCACACACAATGTGGTAGCAAGGTTGAAATGTCCGTTGTGGCGCAAAGTTAAAATGTCACTTTGGGCGTTGTCGGCCATTTGGAATACGGCACTTCAGCTCCGCCGCAAGCCCCCGACCGAACCGGCTGGACCGGGTTGCAAGAGAAGGGAGGGGGCGGGGGATATAGCGCTGCTGGCTTTAGCTTTCTCTGTAGCAATTGAGCCGCCACCAGTTGATACTTGCACGCATTGATTGATGCAGGGTGGAGACGG
>UCNP01000036.1 GCA_900473335.1 Hyphomicrobiales bacterium
TTCAATGAAAAGGCTCTAGCTATGGATCATGACCGCCCCAAACAATCTGCTCCATTATGTTGAGACGGGCGCAACCCGGTGGAACCGAATTCGACATAAAGGCTGGCCTGACCGATAAAATCCCATCTGTCGCCCCGGCTTCAACCGAAACAGCCCTTGAGGCTTCACAGTCTGGCCAGCTGTTTGTCTAAAATCACAAACTGCCCTAAATTCCTTCCCGGTTCTCGTTGAGGCCTTCGATCCTCATATAATCCAGCGGCAATTCGGTGGTATATTTGATCTGTTCCATGGCAAAGGCAGAGGATACATCCCGAATGTCGATCTTGCTGATCAGGCGCTTATAGACGGCATCATAGGCCGCAATGTCTGGCACCACCACACGTAGAAGGTAATCGACATCACCACTCATGCGATAGAACTCGACCACCTCGGGAAACTCCTGCACAACTTCCGAAAAGCGCTTGAGCCACTCATTATTGTGCGCACCGGTGCGGATGGAAACAAAGACCGTCACCCGCGTATTGACCCGAACCGGATCAAGAATAGCCACGCGGCGCTGAATCACACCATCTTCTTCAAGCTTCTGGATACGGCGCCAGCAAGGCGTGGTGGAAAGCCCTACTTTTTTGGCGACGTCTGCCACTGCAAGCGTAGCGTCTTCCTGAAGAAGGCGAAGTATCTTTCGATCGAGTCTGTCCATATTTGCTAACCCCTTAGAATGGGATACTTTATGGGCTGATTAACAGCCACCGTACAAGAAAAATATTCCAATCTTTTGCAACTGTAAAAAAATTTCGTCCGAAAATCGTTCATATTAGATTCTGAACCGCCTGTTGAAGCAAAGGCAGGAGGTCTTGTGCGAACCATGGGTTCTTCTTCAACCAACCGCTATTGCGCCACGATGGATGCGGCAGAGGCAGGATTGCAGGGGATGTGTGGTCGTTAAAATATTCGTGCCAGTTGCGCACCGTATCGGTCATGCTGGATTTGCGACGTGAACCAAGATGATAGGCCTGCGCATATTGTCCAATGGTGAGGATCAGCTCAACTTGCGGCATGGCGGCAAAAACCCGGTCATGCCATCTTTCGCGGCATTCACGGCGCGGCGGCAGATCGCCACCCTGCGCATCATAACCTGGAAAGCAAAACCCCATCGGCACAATGGCGAATTTATCCCGATTATAAAATGTTTCGGGATTAACGCCGAGCCATTCGCGCAATCGTACGCCGGAAGGATCGTTAAAAGGAACAGCTGTATTGTGAACCCGAATACCGGGGGCCTGCCCGCAAATAACAATGCGTGCAACCGATGAAGCGACACAAACCGGATTGGGCTCATGCGGCAAAGGCAGGCCATATCGCGGTTCATCGCGGCAAATCCGACAATTCTTTATAGCCAAACTGAGGCCATCCAAGCCTGTATGACCCACAGTCTCACGCAAGGTCAGGCCTTGGCGCTTGGCCGGTTGGAGACGACCTCATGCCATCGCTTCAAGTTCACGAATTCTTCCGGCATGACGATTTTGGCGGGTTTCAAGAAATCCACACTGACTAGCAATGTAATATCGGCAATTGAAAACTGATCACCGGCAATGAATGCGCTGGTTGCCAATTGCTCATCCAGCACAGCCATGAAGCCAATTGCCTTTGGCCGGTTTGCCTCGCCCCATTGCGGAATTTGCGGGACTTCCCATTCCACCATGGCTGGATGAGTATGCCGGAATGCCGATGTGACCGGTGCCATGAAATTCAGTTCAACCCGGCGGTTCCACATCTCCACTAAAGCCTTGCCGAGAGCGCCTTCGCCAAACAAGGGCGGCTGCGGATGCAATTCTTCAAAATATCGGCAAATTGCAACAGATTCAGTAATCACGCTACCATTATCAAGCTCAAGAACCGGCAATCTCTGCAAAGGATTGAGCGATGTTATTTCATTCGAGCGATGCCCCATTGCCGCCATGTCGACAGGCACAAGTGGTATGGACAGCCCCTTTTCAGCTAGAAATATGCGTACGCGACGAGGATTGGGCGCGCGGCCCCCATCATATAGTTTCACCAGATACCTCCCAGAAATCGAGAAACCCATCCTACAACCAAATCAATCACGTCTGAAACAGGGCTCCGCTCAACATCCAAAGTTTCGTCATGGCGATCATGCGTCCTGCGCCAGTCTTGCGGTGTCTCAAATGTATTCGCCCAAAGGCCGACTTTACGCCCGCGCGCAAGCAATTCCGCATCGAGATAATCGCCATAGGCTACGGCCTGACCCGTTTCGACCATTGTATAATTAATATTATTCTGTCCGACAAAACAGGTGGCAAGAATGCGATCAAACTTATCTCGTCCCTGCCCATCGCACCGTACCTGGTTTTTTGCCAAAAGTTTTTGCAAAGCTTGCCTCGCAACCTGCCCGCAATTTCGCAGCAATGGTTCTTTGCCGCACATCTGATCAAGCTCAGGAGCATCAATCCCCATAAGGCGAATATGCTGTTTGTCGATCACCAATGTATCGCCGTCAATCACATATGCATTGCCGGAATGGCTGATCATCGGTGGCCTTTGATCAATCCGCGCAACAAGCAAGGCAACCAAACCAAAGAAAATCAGCGTCAAGCAGATATCGGCAAATTTGCGAAAAGCTGAACGTGGCGCGGCTTGATTTACCACGCGCCCTCTTGAAGAGCGAAAGCGCCCTTTCACAGCCCATACGCCTGATAAATTTGTTTCATATTATCCTCTATCACCCGGAATAGACTCAAACTTTCACCACATAGGCTCCGCTTTAGATCACTTTCCGCACAATAAGATGAGTAAGAAAATCAAGTTCAACTTATTGTTATTTGATAGTGGGTTAGCTGGCCTTCATTGCTTGGTACATAGCAACAAATCGAGGATCCAAAATCAATGGCTGTCAATAACCGCCCCCTTTTCATACCAGCGTTAGGTACAATCTATTCGAACTTCGGTACGCTTGCGGAAACTCTTTTGCGTGTGACGGCTGGGGGTTTGCTGGTTATTCATGGCTCGGGCAAAATTGCCGATCCATTTGGCTCTATCGAAATGGTAGAAAAGCTGGGCTTTTATCCTGGCGCTTTCTGGTCGCCGCTATTGGCGATAACAGAATTCTTCGGTGGCATTCTGCTGGTGCTTGGATTGTTCACCCGCCCGGCAGCCTTTGCCACAATGATCGTCCTAATAGTGACCGTCTATTTCCATTGGGTGACAGCCGGACAAGGTTTCTTCGGCGCAGAAAAATCCATTCTCTGGTCATTCATTCTATTCTTCTTCCTCCTGCGCGGTGCAAATGCACACTCAGTCGACGCCAAGATCGGCAAGGAGTTCTGATTGAAAAGGCCCGTTTGCGCGGGCCTTTTCAATTGATTAATCGCGGTTGCTGACACCGGCCTGCTCAAACGTTGCCATGCCGCTATGGCAAAGCGCAGCCGCTTTAACGATCCCGGCGGCAAGTGCAGCACCTGTGCCCTCACCCAGCCTCATGCCCAGATCAAGCAAAGGTTTCTTTCCAAGCCTCTCAAGGACTTTGTGGTGGCCGGGCTCTGCCGAGATGTGACCGATCAGACAATGATCAATTGCCTCAGGATTGGCAGCATGAAGAATCGCTGCCGCTGCCGTGGCGACATAGCCATCAATAATAACCGGTATTTTTTCAACGCGTGTCGCCAGAATCGCACCAACCATTGCCGCCACTTCACGGCCACCAAGACGGCGCAGCACTTCCAGCGGATCCTTCAGATGCGAGCCATGTAAAGCAATGGCAGCACGCACGGCATCCGCCTTGCGCTTCATGCCCTCATTGTTCGACCCCGTACCCGGACCAACCCAATCTTCGGCGGTGCCGCCATAGAGCGCGTTGAAAATCGCAGCAGCAATCGTTGTGTTGCCAATTCCCATCTCGCCGATGCAAAGCAGATCAGTACCACCGGCAATGGATTCCATACCAAACGCCATGGTTGCAGCGCAGGTTTTTTCATCCATGGCAGCTTCTTCGGTAATATCCGCAGTTGGATATTCCAATGCCAGATCGAAAATTTTCAAGCCGAGATCATTGGCAATGCAAATCTGATTGATTGCAGCACCGCCAGCGGCAAAATTCTCGACCATTTGTGCAGTTACTGACGGTGGATAAGGCGAAACGCCTTTAGCCGTAACGCCATGATTTCCGGCAAAGACAGCAACGAGTGGCCGCGTGACCTGCGGCTGCGAACGTCCTGTCCAAGCTGCAAGCCACTCAACGATTTCTTCCAGACGGCCGAGTGCTCCTGGCGGCTTGGTCAGCATGGAGTCGCGCTTACGAACGGCAGCAACAGCAGCGTCGTCAGGTCCGGGTAAAGTTTCAATAAGGGTGCGAAAATCGTCAAATGGCAGGCCAGTGGTCATGATATTCCTTGCGGTCAACTCTTCATGGCAAATCGGAATTACCCGTCCTATAAGCGTTGGATGGGAAAACGCAAAGGTCAACATTCGTCGCAGAGTGTCTCGACCTCAAAACCAAGGTATGCAGCATGGACTTGATAACGGATATGATGCGTTCATTGGCGTTTCTTTCCCGTATAAACATCGCGCCCAGTTGGTTTGAGGGAGGCAGCGGCAAACTTGCGGATAATGTACGCGGGTTTCCACTGGCGGGAGCCCTGTTATCATTGCCAGCCGCGGCCCTTCTCGCCATCTGCTGGCTGATTAATCTGGATGAATTTGTCACTGCAACCCTCGTCGTCATAACATTGATCGTAACCACAGGCGCATTGCATGAGGATGGCTTAGCCGATGTCGCCGATGGTTTTTTTGGCGGCGGAACGGCAGAGCGCCGTCTGGAGATCATGAAGGACTCCAGCATTGGCTCCTATGGCGCCCTGGCGCTTATTCTCACGGCCTTGCTGCGGATAGCACTTTTGACAACCATTCTTGATGAGGTTGATCTGTTCCAGACGGTGCTTATTGTGATCGGCACAGAAGCTGCCAGCCGCGGATTGCTGGTAAAATTCTGGCAAATCCTGCCCTCGGCACGCAAAGGCGGCGTTGCTGACACGGCTGGATCACCTGATGCATCCGCTGCAAATTTTGCGCTGATTTTCGCCATTGTCGCAGGTAGTATCACGCTCGGACTGGCGGGCGGGCCTTTGGCTATCGTCGTCGCTGCTCTTTTGACGACATTCGCATTTGTTGGTTTCAGTAGATTTTGTCAGGATAAAATCGGCGGGCAGACCGGCGATACACTTGGAGCCTTGCAGCAGCTGACGACAATTACCCTGCAACTTGGCCTTGTCATTACCCTCTAACCATACCAGATTTATTGCATGAGTATCGAGTCACCCTGCATCCTCGTATGCGCAATCGACATGAAAACCGGCTATTGCTTCGGTTGCGGTCGCACACGTAATGAGATTGCTGAATGGATCGTGATGACGGCTGATAATCGCCGCTCAATCATGGCGTCGCTTCCTGCAAGGCTGGAAACACTGGAACGGCGTCCTCGGCGCGAAACGCGCCGCACCCGCATGGCCCGGGAAAAGCAGGAGCAATAGGAATGCGTCTGTTCTGGATTGCCATTGCACTCATCGGCATCGTCCTGCTGCTTCTTGTAATGAATAATGATGCCGGTTCGACATTTGGCATCGCCAATGATTCATTCGCGCGCCTCGCCTATTTTGGTATTTTAGGTGTTGTTTTCGGCTCTGCCCTCCTCGGTTCGGGCATTCCTCTCAGTCACTCCTTGCGGAACCTTGCAATATGGGTCGTCATCGTTCTCGCTTTGGTGACTGGCTATCAATACCGGTATGAATTGCAGGATGTCGGCCACCGCATTACAGCTGGCCTGATACCAGGCAGCCCGATTTCCACACGGGATGGCGAGGGTCTGGTTTCTGTCACGTTGGCCAAGGCGGAAAACGGCCATTTCGAGGTTCGTGGTCTGGTCAATGGTAAAACCATACCGTTTATGATCGATACCGGCGCATCATCCATCGTCCTTTCTGCCAACGATGCGCGACGAGCAGGTATAGATCCAGACAAGCTGACCTATAGCACGCCTATCATGACAGCCAATGGCCCTGCAAAAGCTGCCAATATCACGATCGATAGTATAGAGATCGGTGAAATTGAGCGGCGTAACATGCGCGCAATGGTTACGCGGGACGGCCGTATGGATGGCAGCCTGCTCGGCATGAGCTTTCTCAATTCACTCAGCGGATTTTCAGTCCGAGGCGACCGGCTGGTTCTTACCGATTAGGCCGCTTTTTCTGCGGCAGCGCTTTGAACTGCCTCATAGGCCCGGCGGATAACGTCACTGTTCGCCCCAATCTGATTGGCTTCGGTCGACAGGATTTGGCGCCACCGCCGCGCACCCGCTGCACCATGAAACAGCCCGACCATATGGCGTGCAACATGGGACAACCGTCCGCCGGAAGCAATATGCGCATCAGCATAGTCGCACATATAATCGATAATCGCGTCAATTGAAGCAGGGGTAGTTTCACTCCTGTAAAGAGCCTGATCAACCTCAGAAAGCATCATCGGATTGTGATAGACGGCGCGGCCAAGCATCACCCCGTCAACATGATTCAAATGCTCAAGTCCTTCACTGACGGTTTGAATACCGCCATTTATCCCAATGAATTGATTCATATAGTGCCGCTTGAGACGGTAGACGCGATCATAGTCCAATGGCGGAATATCGCGGTTTTCTTTTGGTGAAAGCCCCTTTAGCCATGCCTTACGAGCATGCACCCAGAGAGCATCGGCACCAGCGCCGAAAACGCCCTTCGCAATATCGTCCAGCGCCGTCTCTGTATCCTGATCATCAACGCCGATCCGGCACTTCACTGTAACGGGAATGGAAACCGACCGTTTCATCGCAGCAACGGCTTCTGTGACAATATCCGGCGTCTTCATCAGGCATGCGCCGAATGTTCCTGATTGAACACGGTCTGACGGACAACCAACATTGAGATTGATTTCCACATATCCCATTGCCTCGCCAATGCGGGCAGCCTCCGCCAGCTTGGCAGCGTCCGATCCACCTAGCTGCAAAGCGACAGGCTGTTCCGCATCCGCAAAACCGAGTATCCGCTCCCGGTCGCCATATATCGCAGCATCTGCAACAACCATCTCAGTATAAAGCAAAGCATGGCGCGTGAACTGGCGATGCAGAGTCCGGCAATGCCTGTCTGTCCAGTCGATCATCGGCGCAACCGCGAAGCGATTATCACCATATGCACTGCTAGCTGGCATTTTATGTCGCTATCTTGTTTCGGGTATGTTGCTCCACATAATATCCCAAGACGCAATTGTCCACTCCAGCAGGCTTGCGGCTCAAACCTGCTCGGAGACGGCTGCTTTCACCGCCATCTTTCTTAGCAATGTCACAAATTCATCGCCTGCCCGTGCCACTTCATCAGAATTATCAATCATAATTGCATCTGAAGGATCGCAAGGATTGGCACCGGCACGCATCAAACGGCGTTGAATTTCTTCAGCGCTTTCACGGCCACGCGCTGCAAGTCTCTTTGCCAGTACCTCGTGCGAAGCTGTAATGTGGACTACTGCAAAATTTGCATAGGTTTTCCGAAGCGCTGGAATGATGCCGCGTGAGACATTGGCAATTGCGACAGCGCCCAGCCGGATTTCGTCATGGACGGATTTAGGCAAGCCATAGCACAAGCCATGCGCCTCCCATTGATGTGAAAAAGCGCCCGATTGCAGAGCTTTGGCGAATGCCTCTTCGCTCAACGTATCATGATCCTCCGCATCGACGGATGATGGGCGAGTTACCACACGGCGTACGAAATGAAACCCCGACTCATCTCTCAAAGCAGCACGCGCATAATCAATGATCGTGTCCTTGCCCGCACCACTTGGACCAACCACTGCAACGAATACTCCATTTTCAATGGCATTCGTTGCAGGGTCGAGCAGCCGCTCTATAGAAGCAGACGCAACCATCACACCACTCTTCGGCCTTCACGCCATACTGTACGCACCACCGGGATATGCTCGTCGACGCGAACGCGAACAAGATCCGCGCGCTTGCCAATCTCGATGACACCACGATCTTCGAACCCTACAGCCCTGGCCGGATTTCTGGTCACAAGCTGGATAGCCTCTGGAAGCGTAATATTATCGACAGTCTCGCTCAGGAAGAATGTCGACTGGATCAGGCTGAAAGGAATGTAATCCGACGAGAGGATATCGAGATAGCCGTGCTCGGCAAGTTCCCGCGCCGAAACATTGCCCGAATGCGATCCGCCGCGAACAACATTCGGCGCGCCCATCAGCACTGAAAGCCCTGCTTTATTGGAGGCGGCAGCGGCTTCAAGGGTCGTCGGAAACTCCGCTACCTGAATGCCCTGCTCAACCGCCTCATCGACATGGGCCGTGGTCGCATCATCGTGACTGGCAAGAACAATGCCATGGTCGCGGCAAAAATCTGCAATCGCCCTGCGATGCGGACCGGAATTTTCGGCAGACTGCGCCATACGCTTTTCGCAAAACGCCTTGAATTCCACATCCGACATCTTCAGCTTAGGCTGGTAGTAAATTGCATATGTTTCAAAATTGACGAACTGCCTCTGACCGGGGGCGTGGTCCATGAGCGATGCGAGACGAACCCGATTGTCGTTTTCGAAAAATGCAAAGCCATCAAGACAATCAGCAGCGGAAACCTCGCAGCGCAGATGGAAATAATGATCGGCACGCAGACGGTCCTGCTGAACGCTATCTTCAATCGCATCCGCCAGTTTACGAATTTCCTGCGGCGTCATATCCGCATCTTCATCCATACCGACACGCAACGCATCAAGCACTGTAGTGATGCCGGATGTAGCGATCTGCGCATCATGGGCTAGCACAGAAGCGATAGGATTCCAGCGAACTTTGGGGCGCGGCATATAATGCCCTTCGAGATGATCCGTATGCAGCTCGATCAGCCCCGGAATGAGGTAGTCGCCTTCGAAATCTTCTCCGCCCGATGCGGACGTGTTCGAAATATCGGCGATTTTACCGTCGCGGATAACCACGGAACCGGGAACTACTTCATTCTCCAGAACGATTTTGGCGTTGTTCAATATAAGTTCGGCGGACATTTCAGGCGGTCTTTCTTATGTTCGTTCCTGCCAAGGGATGCAGGGAGTGTACTTCGAAGGGGGCCCCGGGCTCTGCCTCGGTAAACAATGCAATATTGTTGATCTCGACAGGCTCTTCGAGAACAGGCTCCAGGAATTCGCTCAACATTTGTGCGATCTTTTCCCGGTCTTGCTCTGCAACAGGGTTGGTTAGCGTCATGTGGAAACGAAAATCATCGAACACATAGGGATACCCCCATTGTTCAAGATTGCGACGCTCCGAAACGCTCATTCTCTCAGGATTTCGTCTTGCAATTTCCTGCGCGCTTGGGGGCGCGCGAAAACGATCAAACGCAATAACAATATCATTGGCCAATTGGTTCAGCCTTGCAACAGGTTCCTCAGGAACCAGTGCAAAGAAACCATCAAGGTTTTCTATCTTCAGCTTGGGAATCTCCACGGGTCGCATGGAGGACGCAAAATGCATCAAGGCGGACAAAAGCTCAGTTTCCTCAATCCCCTCTGCGAGATGAAAGGGCGCTTTGAGCGTTGCGTGAAACCCGTAGCGGCGCGCTGACTCCGTAAGCTTAGTCACCTCACCATGGGCTAAATTCCGGATGTGAGGCGCACGCACCGGCTGACCGGTAAAGGCATTGCGTCCAAGCCAGTTGGCCGCAACTTTCAACAATGGATCGCTGGAAGGCGGGGTAAAGTAGATCGCATAGCGCATTTTGATTCCTCCGGAGCAGTGTCGCGTTACGCTCCGATTATGACAAGCCTTTGAACCTAGCCAATTTCATTGTTGCTTTCCCATCAAACGGGAGCGCAGTGCATTGGATATGCTATCAAAGATAAAGATCACCGCGAGGATAAGCACGACCATATAGGCAACATTATGCCAATTGGTATTGGTGCGCATCGCCTCCCAAAGCTTTAAACCGATACCACCTGCGCCAACCGCGCCGATAATGGTGGCCGAACGTGTGTTCGACTCCCAAAAATAAAGCGCCTGGCTGGCAAAGACCGGTAGGACTTGTGGCAGCACGCCGTAGCGTTGAACATTTACGGGCGCTGCCCCCACCGATTTGACGCCTTCGCGCTGTTTATCATCGATGTTTTCCAGCGTTTCGGAATAGACTTTTCCGAGCGTACCCGTATCGGTGAAGAAGATTGCAGAGATACCCGCAAGCGGTCCCGGGCCAAAAGCGCGTGTGAAAAACAATGCCCAGATCAACATATCTACCGAACGCAGAAAATCGAAAAATCGCTTGGTAATCTGATTAGCGAAGAAGTTTGGCATGATATTGCGTGCGGCTATGAAGGCCAGTGGAAACGACACAAGCGTTGCAAGCAAGGTCCCGACAAATGCCATGACAATGGTCTGCATGAGCTTGGTCCAGACATCGCCGTGCTGCCAGGAGGAATTGTACCAGATATTGTCGAATGCCAGAGCGGCATTGGACATTTCCGGCTTGATACGCTCGCCGCTGACAATCATGGACGCAACCTCGCCGACAGATTTGTTCCAGAATGGCGAAGCAGTATCGAATACAAAATTTGCCCAGCCGAAGAAACGTCGGCTGACAACGACCCGCTCTGGAATAATATCGGCAGTCCCGGCAAAGCCGAAATTGACCGTGACCTGATCCTCCTTGAGCGTTGCCCAGTCAGGCAAAGTCCCTTGAGGCTTGGCACCGTCCGGTTTAATCAGAACAAGAAGTTCTTCGCTACCACGCTTTGCGACGACCTGCGTCGGAGTAATCTGAAGTGACTTGCCGGTGCCGAATGTTATCGTGACATCGTTACCTTGTTGTATCGCCCAATCCGGCTTCGGATTGTCACCAAGCTCTGAAAACCGCGGATAGCTGATAGTTGTCCCCTCAGCGCCCATACGGACTGTTGTGCGGATCGCATAGGACACCCAGTCGCGGGCGTAAATTTCGGCCCGCTGCCATTGGCCTGTCGCAAGCACCGTGCCGATGGAAAAAAACCACCAGCAATAGATCACATAAAGCACCACACTCGCCCCTATGATCAAGGGCATGAAACGCTTCAGAATCGAAGGATTGAATACATCGGGATAGCGGGATTCAAAGTCAGCAACATTCAGGGAGGTTATAGCGCTCATGACTGTTTGCCTCCAAAAGCGAAAGCCTGATTGCCGACAAGGCGTCGTCGCAGCCAGGCAGAGAATTGATCAACTGCTATGATGGTGGCCAGCAACAGCAATATGATTGCCAGTGTCTTTGCTTGATGGCCGCGCCCTATGGAAAGGCGCAATTCTTCGCCAATGCCACCGCCACCAACTGCACCGATGATCGTCGATGCACGCACATTGATTTCCAGCCGCAACAAAGCATAGGACATGAAATTCGGCATGACTTGCGGGACAATCCCAAAGCCGACACGTTCGAACCAGTTGGCGCCCACAGCGCGCAACCCCTCATCCGCCTTCATATCGGCGTTCTCGACCACTTCGAAAAACAGCTTGCCAAGCGCACCGATGGTGTGAATTCCGACGGCGAACATAGCGGGTATAGGCCCCAGAGAAAGGATGGCGGCGAAAAATCCGGCAATGACGATTTCCGGAAAGGCGCGCAGAATTTCCATATAGCGGCGCGCGACAAACCTTATCAGCTTGCTCTTCACAAGGTTTTTGGCCGCAAGAAAACAAAGAAGAAAACCGAAAAACGCCCCGACCAATGTGGAGATGATCGCTATATTCAGCGTTTCGAGCATTTTGTAGAAATATTCGGGAATATAGAACGCGCCGAGGACATAAACGCGCCCTTCCGGGTAGTCGAATTTCAGACTTCCATCGAAATAAGGTGATGGCAGATCAAACAGCGCGCGCCAGACTTCCCAGCCATCGCGCGGGATGAGATCGCCAGCAAAATCAAAGAAATGCGGCAAGCGGTCGAAGAACTTTCCAGCGTTCGACTCGTTCGCAAACCAGAGCGAACCAGAAACAGCAAGCAGGAGTCCTATTCCGATTAGCCAGGAATATGCACGGCGGCGACTGGCAAGTTCTTGCCAATGACGCTCGATTGCCATGCCGTCAGGCGTTAGTTCTGTCAAATGGGCGAGGCTCATGGGCTTATCCTTCCAGAGCATAAAAATCACGGCCAGATCAGGCGATCTGGCCGTGACAGAGTGGTTGAATTAACCGCCGATCTGCGCCTTACGAGCGTCAATGATGGGCTGGTAGAATTCAGTGTTCACTTCGGTCAAACCTTTGCGCTCGCCGCCCTCGGTCGAGGCTGCCGCAAAGCAAGCTGGGTCTGTCTTCGGCAGATCCAGCATATACTGCTTGTATTTGGCTATAACGTCCTTATCGAGTGATGACCTCACGACTAGGGGGCCGTTCGGAATGAGCGGTGATTTCCACAATTCGACAAAATCCTTCATATCAATAAGGCCTTTATCGACCATTTTGCGCAGATTGCCGGAAGTGTAGCCTTCATCAAACTTACCGACACCCGAAGCGAAAGTTGTGCCGGCGTCGAACTTACCGTCCTTCACCGCAAGAACAAGGTTCTCATGACCACCGCCAAAGCCGGTTTCGCTGAAATAATCTTTGACTGACGTCTTGATATCCTTCGGCAGCGCTGTAACTGGAATAAGATAACCGGACGTGGAATCCGGATCGGCAAAACCGAGCTTCTTGCCCTTCATATCCGCAAGCGTTTTGATGCCGCTGTCTTTGCGGGCAACCATGATTGAATAATAGCCGGTAGCACCATCGGTTTGTACTGATGCAAGAATTGGTTGGACAGCCTTGGGATCGGTTAGATAGATTTTGGCAAATCCGGAGGCTCCAAGTTCGGCTGCATCAAGAGTGCCACCAAGCAGACCTTGGATTACGCCATCATAATCTGTGGCTGGGAAAAGCTTCACATCCTTGACGCCGAGCGCCTTGGGAAGCTGATCAATTAAGCACTGATAATTGCGCAGACGATCAGCTTCATTTTCGCCGCCAATAATTCCAACGCGGAATGTTTCAAGATTCTCTGCACGAGCCATCGAACCAGCAAGCATTGCGCCGATTGCGATCGCACCAAGAAGGGCTTTTTTGAGCAACATTGGTCTCTCCTGTCAAACATCTGTTTGAGTTTGTGATCTGTTCATGGTTGCCCGTGACGTGGGCTAGACGATTTCTCAGCGAGCGGCCAGAATAGCCTCAAGCTCGGGAATTGGTTTCGGCGTACCGCGCGAAATACTCGTAGATGTAATTGCCTCTGAAAATGCATCCTTGAGGCCATCCGCGCCGTAAATTCGGCGCGCGGCCATTTCAGTCAAATCATCCGGCCCGCCATCGAAAACGATTTTCCCACCCTGCATGCCAATGATCCGCTGGCAAAAATGCCGCGCAGTATCGAGCGTATGCAGATTGGTGATGACCGTGAGACCTTCTTTTTCATTGATGTCGCGCAGTGATTCCATAACCACCTGCGCATTGCGCGGGTCCAGTGACGCAATCGGCTCATCGGCCAGAATGATTTTGGGATTCTGCATCAAGGCGCGCGCGATAGCGACGCGCTGCTGTTGGCCGCCGGAAAGTGTGCCGGCGCGCTGCAAGGCCGTCTTTGCAATATCCAGTCGCTCAAGAGCTGCGATCGCCATGGCACGCTCTTCACGCGAGAAAATGCCAAGAAGGCTTTTGATTGTCGAACGATGATTAAGACGTCCAAGCAGGACATTCGTCAGCACATCAAGGCGCGGAACGAGATTGAATTGCTGAAAAATCATTGCGCAATCACGCTGCCAGTTGCGCAGATTGCTGCCTCGCAATTTTGCAACATCAGTTCCATCAAAGAAAATTGAGCCTTCGGAGGGATCCACCAGCCGGTTGATCATGCGCAACAGCGTTGATTTTCCCGCCCCGGACCGGCCGATGATGCCAACCATCTGGCCTTGCGGAATTTCTACATTGACGTTGTCTATGGCGATATTGCTGCCAAAGCGCCGCGTCACATTTTCGATTTTCAGCATCAATAATCCTCTATTGGCGTCAACTTGTCCTAGAAGGGTTGTGTGAAGCTGCGATGGCAATTTTGTCTCAGTTACATGACAACTTTCAGTTGCCTCACGCACAGTGTTTTTCCAGAAATTCCTGGATCTCCAATTTGCGGAAATCATCAAGTGCCGCACGTAGTTTGGCGTGATCCCAATCCCACCAAGCTAAAATTTGCAGGCGTTCTGCGGTCCTTGAATCGAACCGGTCCCGGATTTTTTTCGCTGGAACGCCTCCTACAATTGTGTACGGGGAGACATCTTTTGAGACGACAGCCCCGGCACCGATAACCGCGCCATCGCCAACAGTGATACCAGGTAGAATTGTGGCGCCGTGACCGATCCAAACATCATGGCCAATGGTCACAAGGTTTGAACGGCGCCAATCGAAAAACTCTTCATCAACACCCGCATCATCCCAATATTCGGCGGAACGATAGGTGAAATGATGCAGCGTTGGTCGCCACGTCGGGTGATTGGTCGCATTGATGCGAACGCTGGCTGCAATATTGGCAAATTTGCCGATTTTTGCGCACCAGACAGCACCATCCTGCATAATGTAGGAATAGTCGCCAAGCGTTGCTTCGCTGATGCGGCAGCGCTCGGAAACTTCCGTGTAACGCCCCAAGCTGGAATCGTGAACCGTAGCAGTTTCATGCACAAAAGGTGTTTCTGACAGACGGCTCATGCGGCAACTCCGCCCTGAACCGAAAACGATGTCACATCGATAATCCTGTCGGCGACGGCTTCGCGCACATCATCGTCGTGAAAGATACCAAGCATGGCAACGCCAGCATTTTTCTTGTCTCGGATCATCGAAACCACAACATCTCGGTTTCTGGCGTCTAGCGAGGCGGTGGGCTCATCAAGCAGCAGGATCGGATGATCCGTGATAAAACCACGCGCAATATTGACGCGCTGTTGCTCGCCGCCCGAAAATGTCGCTGGCGGCAAGGACCATAGTCGCTCCGGCAGATTAAGTCCGGCAAGGAGAGCAACTGCCTTTTCTCGCGCTTCTTCCCGGTTAACACCGCGTGCGACCAATGGCTCGGCAACCACATCAAGTGCTGAAACGCGCGGCACAGTGCGCAGAAACTGGCTTACATAGCCAATCAGATCGCGGCGAATGCTGAGCATTGTGCGGGGATCTGCTGTTGCAACGTCAACCAGGCGATCACGATAAGGCACGATGATTTGCCCCGTATCTACAGCGTAATTGCCGTAGATCATTTTCAAAATGGAGCTTTTGCCAGCACCTGATGGACCACCCAGCACGGCGCATTCCCCTGCCTTGATGGAAAAGGAAACATTGGTCACAACCGGCAGGCGAATGCCGTCACGCAAATGCATGGTGAAACTCTTGGCGACATCGGAAACAACGAGGGGTGTCGACATGATCAAACCTGTAGAATGGAGGAGACAAGAAGCTGCGTGTAAGGGGCTTGCGGATCGTCCAGAACGCGGTCGGTGAGACCCGTTTCCACGACATGACCATCCTTCATCACCATCATGCGATGGGAAAGAAGACGGGCAACGGCCAGATCATGGGTGACAACGATCGCTGCAAGACCAAGATCGCTGACAAGACCTCGCAGCAAATCAAGCAATCTTGCCTGAACCGAAACATCCAGCCCGCCCGTCGGCTCATCCATGAAAACGAGACGCGGATTGGTGACAAGATTGCGCGCAATCTGAAGACGCTGACGCATGCCGCCGGAAAAATCGCGTGGCTGATCGTCAATGCGGTCCGCTGCGATCTCAACACGGCCCAGCCAATCGGTGGCTGTGGCGCGTATATTTCCATAATGCCGGTCACCAACGGCCATCAGCCGCTCGCCCACATTTGCTCCGGCCGACACTGTCATTCTCAAGCCATCAGCGGGATTTTGATGAACAAAACCCCAGTCAGTGCGCATCAACAGGCGCCGCTCCGCCTCACCCATACGGTAGAGGTCGCGGAAATTTCCATCACGCATGCGGTATTCGACCGTCCCGGCGGAAGGCGCAAGCCGCGTAGCCAGGCAGTTGAGCAATGTAGTCTTTCCGGACCCGGATTCGCCGACAACGGCCAATACTTCGCCGGGAAAAAGCTCGAACGAAACATTCTTGCAGCCGATACGACTTCCGTAAAACTTGGATAATGCCCCAACCTTCAAAAGAGGTGTATCGCTCATTCTGCTGCCTCCGCCTGCGGTGCCGATAATTCACCGCGATGCCCCGCGGCCTGCCGTTCTTCACAAAAATCGGTGTCGGAGCAGACGAACATGCTGCCCCCTTTATCATCGAGAATGACTTCATCGAGATAGCTGCCCTTGGCACCACAAAGGGCGCAGGGTTGCGAAAAGGTCTGAATCTCGAAAGGATGATCTTCGAAATCGAGACTGACAACCTCAGTATAGGGTGGAATTGCGTAAATACGCTTTTCCCGCCCTGCCCCGAAAAGCTGCAAAGCTGGCGAGTTATGCATCTTGGGATTGTCGAATTTGGGGGTCGGAGATGGGTCCATCACATAACGTCCCTCAACCTTCACCGGATAGGCGTAGGTGGTCGCAATATGGCCATGGCGAGCGATGTCTTCGTAGAGCTTTACATGCATGAGCCCATATTCCTCCAGCGCATGCATTTTGCGCGTTTCGGTTTCACGCGGCTCAAGAAAGCGCAGAGGCTCTGGAATTGGCACCTGATAAACCAGCGTCTGACCGGCGGCCAGCGCCGTTTCCGGAATGCGATGGCGCGTCTGGATGATCGTTGCTTCCGTGGTCCTCGTGGTCACTGGAACATTGGCGACCTTTTGAAAAAAGGCACGAATTGAAACCGCATTCGTTGTGTCATCAGCGCCCTGATCGATAACTTTCAGCGTGTCCTTCGGGCCGATAATTGCTGCGGTCACCTGAACGCCGCCAGTACCCCAACCATAGGGCATAGGCATTTCGCGGCTGGCAAATGGCACCTGATAGCCCGGTATGGCAATGGCTTTGAGAATAGCCCGGCGGATCATCCGCTTGGTCTGCTCATCAAGATAAGCAAAATTATAGGTGGCAAGCTCGGTCATTCTGCGGCCTCACTGATCTGATTATTTTGACTTTCGTGCTCGGCGCGCATGCGACGGACGAGATCGAGTTCCGCTTGGAAATCCACATAATGCGGTAATTTCAGATGCTCGACGAAGCCGGTCGATTGAACATTATCGCTGTGTGAGATGACGAATTCTTCGTCCTGCGCCGCAGCGGTAATGTCCTCTCCCAGCTCTCTTGCCCGCAATGCGCGGTCACAGAGAGCCATGGACATCGACTTGCGCTCGCTTTGGCCGAAAACAAGACCGTAACCCCGCGTGAATTGCGGCGACTGCTTTGACGATCCCTTGAACTGATTGACCATCTGGCACTCGGTCAGACGAATACGCCCAAGGGTTAGCGGAAAATCAAGTTCGGCGACTTCAAGCTCTACCTCAACTTCACCAATGCGGATTTCGCCGGCAAAGGGGTGGCTTCGCGCATAGCCGCGTTGTGTGGAATAGGCTAATCCTAGCAGAAAACCCTCATCACCACGGGCCAAGGCTTGTAGTCGCAAATCGCGCTCAAGTGGAAAGGTTAAAGGCTCGCGTGTCAGATCGCCGGTTTGAACTCCCTCCGGCATAATGCCGTCAGCCTCAATCATCCCATCCTGATCAAGAATATCCATGACCCGCGGCATATGCTCAGGCGCTTCGACACGTTGATCCGGCACATCAACTGGTGCATCTTCCGCAAGTTCCGGATCGAGAAGGCGGTGGGTATAATCAAATGTCGGCCCGAGCAATTGACCGCCAGGCAAATCCTTGAATGTCGCTGAGATACGCCGCTCAATCGCCATCTGTGACGTCTCGACCGGCTTTGTATAGCCAAAACGCGGCAAGGTGGTACGGTAGGCGCGAACAAGAAAAATCGCCTCGATCATGTCGCCGCGAGCTTGCTTTACAGCGAGCGCAGCAAGCTCGGTATCGTAGAGCGAACCTTCAGCCATCACACGATCGACGGCTAGCGCCAGCTGCTCGACGATCTGATCAAGCCCTATGGCCGGCACCGAGCGGTCACCGCGACGGCGGTCTGCCAGAAGCTTGTGCGCATTGCGAATGGCGGCTTCACCGCCCTTAACAGCAACATACATGGCTCACGCCTCCTTTTTCGAAATGCGCGTGGTGCGTGGCAAAGCTGCGAGCGCACCTTGCCCTGCGAAAATCAGGTCGACACCGCGCGGAAAGGCACCGCGATTTGCTGCCCATTGCTCCATGAACATTTTGGGAAGCTGGCTTGGCGCAAACACCTCTATATCTTTGATTCCCGGCCCCTTGAGTGTCAGTTTTTGCGGGCCATCAAAATCGGCAATCTGCAAGATGAGTGTGGTAGAGCGATCCGGATATTCGGAAGTGCCTTTGGCAAATGAATCAAACGAAGGCATCGCCTCCACATCACTTATCAAAGCAAAATCAGCCTCGGAGGGGTTGCCTGTTACCACAAGGCCGGTGTGAAACTTCAACCAACCAATAGCGTCATCCGAAGCGAGAATTGGCTTGTCACACCATACACTTGCATCATGATCGAACAATGTAGCAGCGATGGAAGCTGTGACCGAGGTCAAAGGTGATGGAGCAATTGCCAGATCACCGACAGAAACAACACGGCCCGGATTGGCCATGGCATCCATCAATGCGCGAAATATTTCCTGCGAGTTTAGAACGGTGTCGGTGAAACCACCTTCAAACACTTGAGTTGCTGCGCTCATCAATCATCTCCTCGCACCATAGTGAAAAAATCAACCTTGGTTGCAGCAGTCTCGGCGCGCTTTCCCTCAAGGTCTTTGTTTAAACGGCGGGCAATGGGAGCAAGCACCTTGTCCTCGACTGATTGACGACAATCCTGCCCCTGCCAAATCGCATCAAAGACTGCCGCAAGCCTGACCTTCTTGCTCGAACGCCCTAGCGCATAAGCGTGGCCGACAGCGCCATTGCCAAGCCGTACGGTTGCGCGCGTAACGGTGGCCTCTCCAAGGTTGAATGCCGCGCCACCACCGCCGATGCGCCCTCGCACCATGACCAGCCCTGTCTCGGGCCCACGCAGCGTCTCCACTGAAGGTTTATTCTCCCAGTTTTCCCAAAACTGCTGCATCTCCTGCAAGCTCGCTTGCGCAAGCAGCGCCATAGCGGCTTTACGGGCGCAATCAGCACCTTCAACCATTGTCTCAGTATGAGAACCCATTTCCAAATTCGCGTTGCTCATTGACACCTCGCAGTAATTTGTCTATTTATCTATACAACTAGACAATAAACATGGTTATAATACCCGTCAATGACAGGAGCATGACAAAACATGCGTTCAAGCCATCTGATCACGAGGAATAGTGGCGTTGCCGTCTGGCGGCAGATCGCGGATCAAATCAGGGGCGATATTTCGGCAGGCAAGATTGCCAGCGGAGTGCGTATGCCACCAGAGGTCGAGCTTGCCACGCGGTTCTCGGTAAACAGACATACAATCCGCAGTGCTATAGCCGCATTGACCAAGGAGGGCGTTCTTCGCGCTGAACAGGGTCGCGGGACATTTGTGGCCAATGCCAGGAAGCTGACATATCGGATCGCTGAACGCACAAGGTTCTCAGAAATTCTGGCGACACAGGTTCGTGAAACAAAGGGATTACTGCTTGCGTCAAGTCTGGAGGAACCCACGCCAGAGGTCGCGTCCGCACTTGGGATAGCCTCCGGCATGGTCATCAGAATTGATACGATGCACACCGCCGATAATAATCCCATTTCCTGCGCTACATCCTGGTTCGATGCCGCGCGTGTACCTGATATGGTTGAGGATTATCGCACCTCAGGCTCAGTGACGGCTGCATTCAAAAAGGCCGGAATTGACGATTACCTACGCCAATCGACGATTATTGGGGCACGCCATGCTGATGCTGAAGATTTGCGGCACCTGAAACTTTCGCCAGGTGCAGTCGTCATCGTCGCAACGGCCATCAATATCGACATGGAAGGACGACCTGTGGAATATGCTAAAACGCGCTTTTCCGCCGACCGCATGGAAATCGCGATTGGAAACCAGACAACATTTTAAGCTACCACATGGTTTTTGCACCCCGCTCCGGCCATTCGCGGTCATAGGTATCACCATCAAAGCGCGCTTCGCTCAAAGCGGCAAGGATTTGGCCCGGTGTCGGAAGCTCTTTCGGGGAGCGATGCTTTGATGGATTCCAAAGCTCCGACCGAATAAGCGCGCGGGCACATTGAAAATAGGCCTCTTCGACCTCAATAACGGTAACGGATCGTGGCGCTTTGCCGTCCACCTTGAAACTTTCAAGCACCACCTGATCCGTTTCAATATAGGCGCGGCCATTGACTCGGAAGGTCGTCGTCAATCCTGGAATCAGAAACAACAGAGCCACACGCGGGTCACGGACAATGTTTCGCAATGAATCGATGCGATTATTGCCGCGCCGATCCGGCATTATCAACGTCCGCTCATCATGAACCCTTATGAAACCTGCAAGATCCCCGCGCGGCGAACAATCCAGCCCCTCCGGTCCGCTGGTGGCAAAAGCAACAAATGGCGATGCCTCAATCAGCAAGCGATAATCTGGTGTGATTCGATCTGCCACTTTGGCAGTCGAAGCTTCGCTCACGCCGCTGTAAATGGCTTCCAATTGTTCTATCGAGGTAATCCGCGTCATTGGTTTTCTCCTGCATGCCTGTTCGCCGACTAACATGCCACGACGAAACAATTATGACAGCCATCACTTTGGAAATGACAGAAGAAGCGCACTAGTATATCAGTCGCGCGACCAATATTCGGGAGAGATGACATGGGTGGTTTTGCGGCAATCGGCGAGTGCATGATTGAGCTATCCGGCGCCAATGGTGACCAATGGCGCATGGGTTTCGCAGGCGATACGCTCAATACCTCCTGGTATGTCCGCGCTCTCACGAAAGGCGATTATCCGGTAGATTATGTCACAGCCTTCGGCGATGACCCATTTTCCATCAAACAGCGCGCGTTCCTGAATGAAAACGGTATTCAGACAGCCAATAGCCCCATTATTCCAGGTGCAAGACCGGGACTATATGCAATTACCTTAACCGGGGCTGAGCGTTCCTTCACCTATTGGCGCAATGATTCTGCGGCGCGCAATCTTGCTGACGATACAGATGCATTGGCCAAAAGCCTGAATGGGCGCGATATTATTTATTTCTCCGGCATCACCATGGGTATTTTGAGCCCGAAAAACCGCGAGAATGTTTTGAACGCTGTCAAAAACGCGCGCGGACAGGGTTCGCTCATTGTCTTTGATGCCAATTACCGCCCTCGCCTGTGGGAAAATGCCGATAGTGCGCGGGAGGTTCTCAGCAGTGCTTTTCAAGTCACAGACATTGCCTTACCCACCTTTCCAGATGAGAACGCGCTGTTTGCAGACGCAACACCGGATGACACAGCCAATCGAATAGCCGGTTATGGCGTTCGAGAAATCGTCGTGAAAGACGGAACGGAACCAGCCCTTGTTGTGGCTGATGGTCGCCGCACCAGCGTACCGGCAGCTATTGCAAAAGCCGTTGATACGACAGGTGCTGGTGACAGCTTTAATGGCGGGTACATCGCCTCACGACTTGCCGGTCTTGATCCGGTCATAGCAGCAGCCAATGCCCATAAGGTCGCCGCCCGTGTGGTAGAATTCCACGGCGCGCTCGCACCAATGAGCGAAGCGCGCGCGGCATTTGGTGGAGGCATTGAGGGTTAGACAGAACGGTTTTGCCTAACCTTCAAGCGCCTTCTAAGACTTTTTAAAGCTGTACTTGGTCATCTGGCTATAGGTTTCGTTTGGACGCAAGATCGCTTGTGGAAAATATGGGAAATGTGTCGAGTCAGGCCAAACCTGCGCTTCGAAACACAGCGCTGCATGATTCTCATATGTCTTACCGGTCAGACCAATGGCGGGCTTTCCCCCAAGAGTATTGGATGCATAGAGCTGCACACCGGGTTCCGTGGTGGAGACGGTGAGTTCAACACCCGAATTGGCTCCCCTTGCCCATGCAACTGGACATAGTGGACGCCGCTGGCTGGCCAGACAGAAATTATTATCATAGACGACTTGTTTGCCGTCCTCTTCACGCCGCACTGGCCTGAACTCACGAAAATCATGCGTGGTTCCAGCAACAGGCAATACCCGCCCATCGGGTAAAAGATCGGCACCAGTGGGCAGATAAGCCTGCGCATCAATCCGCACCTGATGATCAAGCGCGTCTGTTGCGCCACCGTCATCAAGATTGAAATAGCTGTGATGCGCAAGATTACAGATTGTGGGCTTGTCAGTCACCGCATCCATGCGAATGGCAAGAGTGCCTTTCGATTCCAGCATATAGGTACAGGTAATATTGACATTTCCCGGGAACCCCATCTCACCGTCAGCGAGTTGGATCGTCAGTGTCACATAATCTGACCCCACGGCAACAACCTCCCAAAGGCGTTTGCCAGCGCCTTTGGAGCCCCCGTGAATATTGTGCAAGCCACGAAAATTCTTCTCGAGCTGATAGGTTTTGCCATCAATTGTCAGTTCTCCGTCGCGGATACGATTGATGGAACGACCAATTGTTGCACCGAGATAGGGCGAATAGGCGGGATAATCCGCGAAGGACTGATAACCGAGCACGAGCGGGTGTTCATGCCCCTTCAGGCGCAAATCTTGAATCACCGCGCCCCACGTTAAAACCTTCGCAGTAAGACCACCACCGGCGATTGTGATGCAATGCACCGCTTCACCTGAATCAGTATGTCCGAAAACTTCCGTATCCATTTTATTTTAAAGACCTTTTCACAAGCAAATACCTGACATGACTCAGCGCCTAAACACCATTCAATTTAGAGGCCAAGTCCGCCGATGCAGACATATTTGGTATCGAGATAATCTTCGATCCCCTGATGACCACCTTCCTTGCCAAGACCAGATTCTTTAACTCCGCCAAAGGGAGCTTCGACGGTCGTGATCAATCCCTCATTGACACCGACCATGCCATATTTCAAACTTTCCGAAACACGGAACACACGCCCGAGGTCCTGCGTGTAAAAATAGCCGGCAAGTCCGAACTGCGTGTTATTGGCAAGATCAATCGCCTCCTGCTCCGTCTCAAACTTGTAGACGGGTGCAACGGGTCCAAAAATTTCCTCAGTAGTGAACATCATGTCTGGCTTCGCATCGCTGATGACAGTCGGCTCGAAAAAGCTGCCACCGAGCGAATGGCGCTTTCCACCCGTGACGACCTTTCCACCCTTTTGCTTGGCATCGACGATGAATTCCTCAACCTTTTCAACGGCCTTTTCATCGATAAGCGGTCCCTGCTCGGTGCCTGCCTCAAGTCCATTGCCAATCTTCAGCTTGGCGGTCTTTGCAGCAAACTTTTCGACGAAACTGTCATAAATTCCGGCTTGGACAAGAAACCGATTTGTGCACACGCAGGTTTGCCCCGAATTACGGAACTTCGCCATGATTGCGCCATCGACAGCGCGATCGATATCCGCATCGTCAAATACGATAAATGGTGCATTCCCGCCAAGTTCCATCGAGACTTTTTTGACGGTATCGGCAGCTTGCTTGATCAAAATCTTGCCAATTTCCGTCGAGCCGGTGAAGGTAATCTTGCGAACAAGCGGGTTGCTGGTGATTTCACCGCCAATCTCGCTGGCTGAGCCTGTCAGAATATTGACGACGCCCTTGGGAATACCGGCCTGCTCGCAGAGCAATCCCCAAACGAGGCCGGAATAAGGAGTTTGCGTTGCTGGCTTTACCACGGCTGTACAACCGGAAGCCAATGCAGGGCCAATCTTGCGTGCCAACATGGATGATGGAAAATTCCACGGGGTAATCGCACCAATAACGCCTACCGGTTCTTTGGTGACCATAATCCGGCGATCGGCCCATGGGGATGGAACAGTATCCCCATAGGTGCGCCGCGCCTCTTCGGCATACCAGAGGATATAAGCAGCAGACATGCCAACTTCGCCTTTGGATTCAGCGAGCGACTTTCCCTGTTCAAGCGTCAGCAATTCAGCAAGCGCATCCTGATTTTCAAGGATGGCATCGTGCAGCTTTCGCATCAGCTTTGATCGCTCCAGCGCCGATGTCTTGCGCCAGGTTTTGAAGGCTTCCGCTGCCGCGTCAATGGCGCGCTTCGTTTCTGCCTTGCCCGCATTGGGCACCGTGCCAATGACAAGACCAGTTGCGGGATTGATCACATCGATGGTTTTGCCGGAATCTGCCGCGACCCACTCGCCATTGATGAGATTCGCCTGCTTCATGAACTGGCTGGATTTCTGCAACATCATATTCTCCCTGTATTCGAAAGGGTTATGCTCTTTTGGTAAATTCCGAGAAGGATAACCATTTTGCGCTGGGCAATTGAGCCTTTGAGTGAGGCCATAACCCTACCCTGCTCCTTTTCGGCAAAAGCTGCAACGGGGGCTGCTACCCAAATATATAGGTAACGACTGAAACCCAAAATGCCAGTGTCACTGCCGATAAAGCAGTCGCCATCACCATTGAGTTTGAAGCCAAAGCCTGTCCTGTTCCAAAGCGCGTGGCAATCAGATAGGAATTCACCCCGGCAGGTAAAGCCGCAGCCACAACAGCAATTTTCGCGGTAAATGGCGCTAATCCCAACAACCATGCAGCTGCCAATACGATTGCGGGCATTAGCATCAGTTTAATGGCAGACATGACCAGGGCTGCGGCAATATTACCAGATACACCAAATTTCTTCAGGCCCATTCCCATCGCAAATAGTGCAACTGGTCCGGCAACGCTTGCCAAAGTCTGGATAAGAGCATCAGCCGTTTGTGGCATTGAAAAACCAACAAGGCGCCAGATCCACCCCGCCAGAATTCCAAGTACAAATGGATTTCTCAACAGGCTTTTGAAGAATGACAAAACGACCGCGGTAAAATGCGCCTCGCCGCTGAATACGCCGTCCCGACGCATTGCAATTTCGTGCAGACTGATTGATGCCGCCATCATGATCGGCATATGAATGGCGACAATAAGCGAGAGAATGGCAAAACCGTTTTGCCCGAATACACCGAGCACAAGGGGCATTCCGAGAAATACGAGATTGGAGAATGATCCCGAAACCCCGGCAACGACACCAGCGCGATTGTCTCGGCCAAACATATATTTGATTGCCAGGTCAGATGCAGCCCAAGCGACGATGACACCGCTGAAATACGCAATCCATAGCGTCCAGGGAGCTGCACCGTGAAAATCCGCCGTGACCATCGTCCTGAACAATAAGAGCGGTGCTGCAATCATGAATACGAAATCGGAGAGACCGTCGCCCACTCGCTCGGCAAGCAATTTGAAATGAGCCGCCACATAAGCGATGGCGATAACCCCGAAGACAACAATGATTGTTTGAATGAGACTCATGGTCTTTCGGAATAAGCCGTGATGTTTCAAGGAGCAAGCCCGGAAGATAGTCACTTTATTTTTGTACGCCGAATCCCCATCTGCCTGCTAAGGAGAATGAATGGCATATCGATCAAGTCTTTGGCTTTATTCTATATTGGCGCTGCTATTTTGTTTCGCCCTCGCAATGACGCCTGCCCGGGCGACTGACGCTGCTTGGGCGAGAGTTCAGCGCGGGGGCTATACCATTCTCATTCAAGGCAGCGATGCTTCCGGCGCGCTCAGTCCGTCTTCAGACACTTCTTCAGAGTGCAATGCACGAACACTCTCGGACCGGGGTCATCAGCTGGCGCAAAAGCTAGGCGCGCGATTTGCTGCCCGTGGCGTGCGAATCGACAAGGTTTTGACCAGTTCCCTATGCAATGCACGGGAAACGGCTCGCCTTTCCTTTGGTTCATCCCCTATGGAAATATTCGCCCCGCTTGATCCAATAGCCAGCGATGACACAGCAAGAGAAACGCAGCTCGAACAAATTCGAGCCACTATCATCTCGTTCAAAGGCTCGGGAAATTTGGTATTAATGACTGACCGCAACAATATAATAGGACTGACAGGAGTTACACCCCGGCCAAGCGAAGCCGTTGTTGCAGCTCCCGCGGAGGACGGAAAAACCATTCACGTTGCCGGAAGAATCATATTCGACTAATTGCCACATATTCTTGGGGTCTTTCCCTCGCTTGCGAAAAAAGCTAGATACCGGCTCATCAGATCGCAGGGTCTTAGACGAGACACCGAAAACAAAAGGAAAAACAATTGTCCGACACATTTGACAAAGTCGCCGATATCATTGCTGAAACGAGCGAGATCGACCGCGACAGCATCACGCCGGAAAGCCATACAATCGACGATCTTGGCATCGACAGTCTTGATTTTCTTGATATCGTTTTCGCCATCGACAAGGCATTCGGCATCAAGATTCCGCTTGAGCAGTGGACTCAGGAGGTCAATGACGGCAAGGTTCCGACTGAAGAATATTTTGTATTGAAGAACCTTTGCGCCAAGATCGACGAACTCGTCGCTGCCAAGAAGGCCTGATCCACAGGCCATCGCGGACGCTAAAATATTTCCATTAACGGATGCACCGTAATAACGGTGTTGCGAGACAATGCAGAACAACACCGTCGTTATCACAGGCATCGGACTTCTTTCATCATTGGGTGAAGGCGTTGATGCGCATTGGCAAGCATTGAACGATGACGCTGCGCCACGCGTCGATGGTGAACGGTTTAAACCGTACACAGTGCACCCATTGGGTGAAGTCGACTGGAACAGCCAGATTCCAAAACGCGGCGATCAGCGGCAGATGGAAACCTGGCAGCGTATTGGCACCTACACTGCCGGACTTGCTTTGCAGGATGCGGGCATCAAGGATGATGAATCTCTCTGCACAACCATGGATATGGTTGTGGCAGCAGGCGGCGGCGAACGCGATGTGACCGTAGACACGCAAATTTTAGCCGAAGCGCGTGTCCGCAATGATCTTGGAACAATGCTGAATGAAAAATTGTCGACGGAATTGCGCCCAACGCTTTTCCTGGCGCAGCTTTCCAATCTCCTTGCAGGCAATATTTCGATTGTTCACAAAGTAACCGGATCCTCACGCACATTCATGGGCGAAGAAGGTGCGGGTATTTCCGCAATCGACACAGCCGTTTCGCGCATTCGTTCCGGCCAAAGCACCCACGCCCTCGTGGGAGGCTCCTATAATGCCGAACATCCTGACATGCTGCTCGGTTTCGAGCTGAACCAGATGTTGAAAACCGATGAATGGTCGCCGGTTTGGCAAAGGGAAAATTCCGAGGGCGGCGGCATTGTCACAGGCTCTGGCGGTGCCTTCCTCGTGCTTGAAAGCGCAGACCACGCCAGAAAGCGTGGCGCGCGCGCTTACGCGGCAATTGATGGCATATATAGTTCGCAAATCCGCCGCAGCCGGGAGAATTTGGCCGAGACAATTTCCAAGCTTCTTGGCGCTGCAAGCGCAGACAAAGCAGTCGATCTGATTGTATCGGGTGCAACAGGAGCCAAGGCGGCTACTTCTGCTGAAAAAGCAGCACTTGCAGCCTTCGCCAGCTCAACAGCACGTGGACTTTCCAGCAAAACCGGACATCTGCGCGAAGCACAATTTCCGCTTGCAGTCGCCATTGCCGCGCTGAGTGTTTACAATGGCACTGCATTCCCGCCACTTGATCGTGAAAACGAGACGACTGGAACAGCTCGTATCTCCAGTGCGCTCGCTACCTCCATAGGCGCGACACGTAGTGAAGGCGTTGCCCGCCTAAGCAAGGTTTAAAGGATATTCCAATGTCCAAATATACTGATCATCTGGGTCGTCCCCTTGTTGCCATTACTGGCCTTGGTGTGGTTTCCTCGCTTGGACAAGGCAAGGAAGAAAACTGGTCAGCGCTGACTTCCGGAACTTCTGGCATTCACACCATTACGCGCTTTGCGCTCGACAATTTGCGTACGCAAATTGCTGGAACTGTCGATTTTCTTGAAGAGAGCAGTCAGGGAGCATCCGCGCTTTCTCAAAAACTCGCTTCCCTTGCCGCCGAGGAGGCCATAGCGCAAGCTGGTTTTCCAATCGATGATTTCGGCGGGCCTTTGTTTCTGGCAGCACCGCCTGTCGAACTTGAATGGCGCAATCGCTTTGCTCTCGATGCACTGGTGAAGTCTGAAGGCGAGCCTGGCTATGATTTGTTGTTGGCTGCTTGCCGCAAAGCGCCGCAGAGCGCAATGTTTGACACAGCAGAATTCGGCTTCATCGCCGAATGCATCGCCGACAAGTTTGGAACGCGCGGGCTGCCTATAACGCTGTCAACCGCATGTGCATCAGGCGCAACGGCAATTCAGCTCGGTGTTGAGGCTATCCGGCGCGGTGAAAGCGATCGTGTTCTGTCAATTGGAACTGATGGTTCAGTCTCAGCGGAGGCACTAATCCGGTTCTCGCTTTTATCAGCGCTTTCGACCCATAACGAGCCTGCCCATAAGGCTGCCAAACCCTTCTCCAAGGATCGAGATGGCTTCGTTATGGCAGAAGGCTCAGGCGCACTTGTCATGGAATCGCTGGAATCGGCTATTTCCCGCGGTGCCAACATTCTCGGCATCATGCGCGGTTGTGGTGAAAAGGCCGATGATTTTCATCGCACGCGCTCAAAGCCGGATGGCTCACCAGCAATTGGCGCCGTTCGGGCAGCCTTGGAAGATGCAGGTATCAAGGAAGATGCCATCGACTACGTCAACGCCCATGGCACATCGACTCCCGAAAACGACAAGATGGAGTATTTGGCTCTATCCACGGTTTTTGGTGACCGCATATCGTCCCTGCCAGTTTCTTCCAACAAGTCAATGATAGGCCACACATTGACGGCAGCGGGTGCAATTGAGGCGGTTTTTTCTGTACTGACCATACAAACCGGTACAATCCCGCCAACCATCAATTATGACAATCCGGACCCGGCCATTGTGCTGGATGTTGTGCCTAATGTGAAGCGTGAGGCCAAGGTCTCGGCGGTGCTTTCAAGCTCCTTTGGATTTGGCGGACAAAATACGTGTCTTGTCATGACGGCAGAACCGAACTAATCCGGAACCTGAATTAGAGCAGTTCCAGAAATTACGGCAAATTATTTGCCGCCCGGAATTGTGAAACCCACAAAATGAGTGATTAACTGCCCTGTGGCAGCATCACTCCAGGAAACGGCAATGCGTGCATTACAGCTGATCGAAGACCGCAAGCTCGAAATCGTCGAGGTTGCTCCGCCACCCCCGCCCGGCCCCGGAGAAGTGACAGTCAACATCAAAGCAGTTGCACTTAATCATATTGATGTTTGGGGCTGGCGCGGCATGGCCTTTGCCAAGCGTAAAATGCCTCTGACAATTGGTGCGGAAGCATCCGGCGTTGTCGATGCTATTGGCCCGGGCGTGGGCAACCTGCTTCCCGGACAACTGGTTTCGATTTATGGCGCACAAACTTGCGGCCTTTGCCGTCCTTGCCGCGAAGGCCGAGACAATTTGTGCGAGCACGTTTCTGGCGTGCACGGCTTTCATCTGGATGGCTTCGCACAGGAGAAGGTGAATCTCAAGGCACGCCTTTTGGTCCCTGCCCCTCCCGGCGTTGACGAGATCGGTGCAGCCGTTGCTCCTGTCACATTTGGAACTGTCGAGCACATGCTCTTCGACAATGCGAAACTTGAACCCGGCGAGACTATTCTGATTCATGCCGGTGGGTCTGGCATCGGTTCCGCAGCAATCCAGCTTGCCAAGAAGATTGGCTGCACTGTCATCACCACTGTCGGCTCCGACAATAAAATTGAAAAGGCCAAGGCGCTTGGTGCGGACCACGTTATCAACTACCGCGAAGATCGCTTTGAAGGGGTCGTGCGTAAATTGACCAAGAAGAAGGGCGTCGACGTTGTTTTCGAGCATGTGGGTGCCGACACTTGGGCTGGTTCCATGCTCTCGCTACGTCGTGGCGGGCGTCTTGTTACGTGTGGATCAACGTCCGGCGTTTCGACAAGCATGAACCTGATGATGCTTTTCCAGCAGCAACTGAAACTCCTGGGCTCATTTGGTTGCCGCATGGAGAACATGGCCGACGCCATGCAGAAGATGGCACGTGGTCTGGTTCATCCTGTCATCGATACTGAAGTCGGATTCGACGATATCGATACAGCGTTGAAGCGGATGGAAGGCCGAGACGTTTTTGGCAAGATTATCCTGCGCGTCAATTGATCCCGTATGAAACTCGATAAAAAGCTAGCTTTATATCGCTGGAGCCAGAGGCTGAAGTCGGTCAATTACTGGCTGTCGGCGAATATTATTTTCGGCATACTCTGGCTTTTGCGTCGTTTACCCGCAAAGGCGGCGATGGATTTCATTGACGCATCCGCCCGCAAGATCGGCCCGTTAATGGGCCGCCATAGGGTCGCAATGACCAATCTGCGCAAAGCCTATCCGGAAAAATCGGAAGAAGAGTTGCAGCTGATCGCGCGCGACATGTGGGGAAACATGGCGCGGCTGACAGCTGAATATGTCTTCCTTGATGCGATCTTCGATTACGATCCAAATAGTGACGAGCCGGGATTGATAGAAGTACAGGGCCGCGAAATCTTTGAGCGCATCCGCGATGAAAAAGACCGGCCACATATTTTCTTCACCGGCCATACGGGAAATTTCGAACTGCTCCCGATTTGCGCCGCGACGTTTGAACTGAACGTAACAGCTCTTTTCCGGCCGCCGAACAATCCCTATGTCGCCAGAAAAATTCTCGGTGCACGACGTACCAATATGGGTCATCTGGTTCCGTCAAAAGCAGGCGCAGCGTGGTCACTTGCCAGTGTTCTAAATGCTGATGGCAATGTGGGTATGCTGGTCGATCAAAAATTTCATCGCGGCATTCCAACGACTTTCTTTGATCGCCCCTGTAAAACCAATCCGCTATTGGCAAAACTTGCGCGCCAATATGAGTGCGATGTCTATCCCGCACGCTGCATTCGCCTGCCGGGGGGACGCTTCCGTTTGGAGCTTGAGGAGAAAATGGAACTGCCGCGTGATGAGAAAGGTATCATTGACCTTGCCGCCACAGCGCAGGCGCTGAACGACAAGGTTGAAAGCTGGGTTCGTGAGTATCCCGGTCAATGGATGTGGTTCCACAAACGCTGGAACTAGAGCGTTTTGCGTTTTGATAAATTCAAAATGGCGCTCTAAATCTTTGTTTTACGCAATTCCGATTGGTAAAATCGCTACACACTGTTCCTGGAATTGCTTTAGACCCGTCAGTAATAATTCATCACAGCATGTTTTGCCTCGGCGAAAAACAGCCAACGTTCGACCAAGACACCCAGAATATGACTGGCAACAGCGATGACCATGATGAGTTGTGCTGGAATCCCAGGTCCTAGAGCCATAGCCGTCAAAAGAGCCACAACCGGCAGCGCAATACCGCTCATCAATGAAATGATCCAAAGCTTGGCTGCATGTTTGCGGGCGATGCGGAAGCCCATCTCTCGCGTGAGATAGTTGTCGAGTGAGTGTGGGCGCTCAAAAAGGCGCACTTTGCCGATGAAACCTAGACCGGTCGCGCTTTCGGGTGTCGACAACGGCATGAGGGTTGCGCTGCGATTGCGCCACCTCATTTTGACAATGAGTGCCATGAGCAGCAGGAGTATCGACAGTAATTTGAGAACAAGTAGCGTGGAAAAGGCACTTGCCAGCAGAAAACCACCTGCCAGCGAAAACGATATAAAGCAGACTGGTGTAAGCCTCGTGTGCCAAGAGTCCACAGTCCTGAGCGAGCCATAAATCATGGATGTACAGTAGACTGTCGTCAATGATCCCAGCACGGCAATCAGCCCCAAAGCCACGTCCTGCCTATTGGCAAAGAATGCCAAAGCAGCGCTTAAGGTCAAGGGTACGAAAGTGGCAATTGCCATAACGCCTTCACGCGAAAGCCAGCTGGAACGCCATTGACTCAAGGCCCGCCAAGCGCGCTGCGGATTGCCCAAATGGAAAAGTGAGGCAAGCAAACCGGTTCCAATGAAGGCAAGAGAAGCAATGTAGGCAAGCTTGGTGGCCACCAAAGCTGGATCAAACAATCCAAGGCCGAGAACGATGGCAAGGCCATAACCCAGCCCTGACAATGTCGTAAAAATGATCATCGAAAAAGCGGGATGCATCAGAGCTTATCCAATGTTTTGTCGAGCCAGGAAAAAAAGCCGCGTGCCCCGTCCGTGTTTTCCGCAAGTGGAATCATCGGAGCAACGCTGCTTAGGGCAGTGCGAGGACGAGGCGGCAAATATTTGTTCGTCGGCCTCGTATTCTGTTCCGGCATCAGATCGAAACCGCCCCGCTCCGCAACCATGAGGGAAACCTCCGAAAGAGGATCGCCAAGGTCGCCAAAATGGCGGGCATTGACCGGGCAGGTTCTGACACAAGAGGGAACGCGATCTTCTTGCTCCAAAGTTTCGTTGTACACGCGATCCACACAGAGTGTGCATTTCTTCATCACCCCTGCGGCCAGATCCATTTCGCGTGCACCGTAAGCACAAGACCACGCGCAAAGACCGCAACCGATGCACTTATCCTCGTCCACCAGCACAATGCCGTCTTCTGACCGTTTGTATGATGCTCCCGTCGGGCATACCGTCACACAAGGTGCATCTTCACAATGGAGGCAGGACTTCGGGAAATGCACAATGCGGGCATCGCCAGCCTCACCAATAATCTGGCCGCCTTCCGGAACAACCTCAAAACTATGGATGCGATTGAGAAACGTACCGGAAACATCAGCGCCATAGGCATTCTGATCAGACAAGGCACTGCCATAGCCACCGGTATTCCATTCCTTGCAACTGATAACGCATGCATGGCAACCAACACAGACATCAAGATCGATAACCAGACCGAGTTTTTTTGAAGTACGATTTTGCGGCAGGCTGGTCATTTTGCCCACTCCTGTCCATAGCGCACTTCACCCTTCGGCTGTTTTTGGCTGCCCGGACGTTTTACTGCCTCGAAATGCGGCTCGCTAAACCCTTCGCCAACTTCAGCTTTCTCAATCCGTACGCGCAGATCATACCATGCTGCCTGTCCGGTAATGGGATCAGAGTTTGACCAGCGCATGCCATCGGATTTTGGTGGCAGCAATTCATGGATAAGATGGTTAAGCAGAAAACCCTTGGTGGCTTCTGGTGCATTGGGTTCAAGCGCCCAGGCTCCGCCACGCTTGCCGATTGCGTTCCACGTCCACATGGTTTTGCCATTCACGGCATCAGTACGGGCAATTTCACATTTGATCCGGCCATGATGAGAAATGACCCACACCCAATCACCTTCTTTTAACTCCAGCTCGTCGCAGATAGCACCCGGCACATAGAGCGGGTTCTTCGTGTGTATCTGCCGCAGCCAGGCGTTTTGCGAACCCCATGAATGGTACATGGCCATTGGGCGCTGGGTAATGGCGTGATACGGAAACTCCGCCGTATCCACACCCTGTTCTTCAAACGGGCGGTACCAGTCTGGCAGAGGGTCGAAACATTCCAGCAAGCGTTGTTTGTACCGCGCAGGCGCCACAGGCTTTCGAAGACCTTCGGCCGAAAGCCGAAACTTCTGCAACGTCTCCACATATAGTTGTATCGTCACCGGCTGGGGAGTATCGAAAAAACCCATATCGATTGCGAATTGCTGATATGCGGCATTGTGATGTTTAAAATACAATGCCTCCTGCGGGATGTGTTTGATCCAGAAAGCTCCATTATCAATGTAGTTCTGCACCTGATCTTTGTTTGGCGCGCCCCTGCCCTCGCTATCGGCTTGTTCGCCGCGCCACCCCGACAGCGGGCCAATACCGGGCTTTCGCTGGTGATTGACGATGTAATCAGCATAATCTTTGTAAAGCGCACTGCCCTGTTCATCGACAAAGCCAGGCAATTTCAATCTGGCACCCAAATCTATCAATACCGATTGGAAACCGCGCACGTCGCGGTCAGGCTTGATGACAGGCCAGCGAATTGCATCGCATACGGCTCCCGGTTCAGAAATAGGTCTGTCCAGTAGTGAGATACAGTCATGCCGTTCGAGATAAGTCGTATCGGGCAAGACAAGATCGGCATAAGCAACCATTTCCGATGAATAGGCATCGGAGTAGATAATTTTCGGAATCTTATATTCCCCGGTTGCCTTGTCACGCTCCTCCAGCATCTTGATCGTGCCACGCGTGTTCATCGACGAGTTCCAGGCCATATTCGCCATGTACAGAAACAGCACGTCAATCGGGTAAGGATCGCCCGCATGAGCATTGGCGATTACCATGTGCATCATGCCGTGGGCCGAAAGCGGTGCTTCCCACGAAAACGCCTTGTCTATCCGCTGCGGCTTGCCCTCAGCATCAACAAGCAAATCTTCCGGACCCAATGGATAGCCGAGATGTGGGCCAGCCAGAGGTTTTCCCGGCGTCACATGTTCCGAACGGCCATGAGGCCGGGGGTGCGCCGTGGCAGGTTTTGGATAGGGCGGCTTATATCGATAGCCGCCTGGACAATCGATAGAGCCGATGATCGTCTGCAAGACATGCAAAGCGCGGGCGGATTGGAAACCATTGGAATGGGCAGAAATGCCACGCATGGCGTGAAAGCTGACCGGTCGCCCGATCATCACATTATGCTGCTCGCCCTTCATATCGATCCACGGCTGCTCGACGATAATTTCTTCTTCGAAGGCCACGCGCGCAATCTCTGCCGCAAGCCCGCTAATTGTTGCGGCTGAAACACCGGTTTCGGCTGCAACAGCTTCGGGAGCATATTTCGGATCGAGATATTTCTCAGCCATTAACCGCAGAACGCTGCGAACTTTCAATCCATCAGCCGTAACGAAATCTGCGTTAAGATCAGCAAAATGACCCGGCTCATCGAAACGCACGACAGCGCCGGTTTTTCTATCTCTTACCAGCGCTTTTCCAAGATCATCGCGCAAAAATAGCCCATGATCCTCATGGCCCTGATTGTCGATTACCAGCCAGGGGGCATTGGTGTACCGCGTGAGATAATCAAGATCGATTCTGCCCGTTCGGAATAATTCATGGATAATGCTAAGAACAAGCAGACCATCTGTGCCTGGCCTTATGCCAATCCAATTATCGGCGATGGCCGAATATCCGGTCCGAACCGGATTAACCGAAACAAAGCGGGCACCCCGCTTTTTCAATTTGGAAATGCCAATCTTGATGGGATTGGAGTCGTGATCTTCAGCAACGCCAAAAAGGACGAATAGTTTGGTCTTGTCCCAGTCTGGCGCGCCGAATTCCCAAAATGCGCCACCTATGGTGTAGATACCGGCGGCTGCCATATTGACCGAGCAGAAGCCGCCATGGGCGGCATAATTGGGTGTTCCGAAATTTTGCGCCCAGAAACTCGTCAGCGCCTGACTTTGATCCCGTCCCGTAAAAAAGGCGAGTTTCTGTGGTTCCGTCTCTCGGATAGGTTTTAGCCAATCAACTGCCAGTGAAAGCGCCTCATCCCAACTGATTTCCTTGAACTCGCCTGCCCCGCGCGGTCCTGTTCGCAGCAATGGCGCGCGCAATCGTGCAGGCGAATAATGCTGCATAATTCCGGCAGAACCCTTGGCGCAAAGCACACCTTTATTGATCGGGTGGTCACGATTGCCTTCAATGTAGCGGACTTTTCCATCTTTCAGATGGACATCAATGCCACATCGGCAGGCGCACATATAGCAAGTGGTTTTGGCAATCGTGTCACCAACCGGTTCCGACAGGGCAAGGCGTGGTTTGGAATTCATGTCTTGTTGCCCCGCTCATTGTCAGCTTCATTTATTGTTTTATAAGAACAATTCCAATCTACCAAACACTCAAACGACATCTCACCAGGAAAGCGGCAATTTGCCATCATTGCGAAACTTGCCTCTTGCCAAATCGGGATACCGCCTGATTTGATAGGCGAATGGACGAAAAGCTTTCCCGCGCGATTGATAAACGACGTGACGATCTGATCGCACTCACGCAAGAGTTGATACGTTTTCCGACGATTAATCCACCGGGCGAAGCCTACGCCCCCTGCGCTGACTACATCGCACAACGATTACAGAAGAGCGGTTTTGAAACGCAATTGATTCGCGCTGAAGGGACTCCTGGCGATACAGACCGATATCCCCGGACAAATGTTGTTGCGCGCTTTGATGGTCGCACTCGTGGCCAGACCGTCCATTTCAATTCACATATTGACGTCGTGGACACGGGCGATGGTTGGACCGTTGATCCGTTTGAAGGTGTCGTGAAGAACGGCAAAGTCTATGGCCGCGGCGCTTGCGATATGAAGGGAGGTCTTGCCGCTTCGATCATCGCCACTGAAGCCTTTCTTGAAGTCTATCCTGACTTTTCGGGCACGATCGAGATATCAGGCACTGTAGACGAGGAGTCCGGCGGCTTTGGCGGCGTTGCTTACCTTGCCAGCAAGGGCTTTTTCTCGAAACCTCGGGTCGACCACGTCATCATTCCCGAACCACTGAACAAGGATCGTATCTGCCTTGGTCATCGCGGCGTCTGGTGGGCGGAGATCGAAACCAAGGGCGAGATCGCGCATGGCTCGATGCCGTTTCTTGGTGATTGCGCAGTCAGGCATATGGGCGCAGTTCTTGATGCATTTGAGAAAGAACTTTTCCCCGCCCTTGACCGGAAAGAAACCCGGATGCCAGTTGTGCCAGAAGGTGCGCGGCGATCAACAATGAATATCAACTCGGTGCATGGCGGGCAGACAGATGACTTTTCCGGCCTGCCCTCGCCCAATGTCCCCGATTCATGTCGGCTTACGATAGACCGGCGTTTCCTGCTTGAAGAAGATATTACCGAGGTTAAACGGGAGGTCACATCAATACTCGACCGCCTGAAATGGGAGCGTCCAAAATTTCACTACAAAATCCGCGACATTATGGAAGTTCAACCGCTTATGACGGAGCGTGATGCGCCTGTGGTGACCGCGGTCGCACAGGCAATTCGCTCGGTTTTTGGCAAAGAGCCGGAATATGTCATATCGCCGGGCACTTACGATCAGAAACACATCGCGCGCATCGGACTTTTACATGATTGTATTGCCTATGGTCCGGGCATTCTCGATCTTGCCCATCGGCCGGACGAGTATGTCGGCATTGACGATATGGTCGAGTCAGCCAAAGTGATGGCCCTTGGTCTAAAAGTGCTTTTGTCCGGTTCAATTTAACGGGAGATGCTGAATGAATATCTGGAAGGTCTTTTTGTTCGGCACGGCAATCGCCCTGCTCCCCTCGGCCACCTCATTTGCTGCAAAAACTGATCTTGTGCTCGGTATCGTATTGGAGCCGCCACACCTTGACCCGACAGCCGGAGCAGCGGCAGCAATCGACGAAATCGTATATGCCAATATATTTGAAGGTCTGACCCGCATCGGCCCGAAAGGCGATGTCCTGCCCGCCTTGGCCGAAAGCTGGACCAAATCAGACGACGGCAAAGTCTATACGTTCAAGCTGCACAAGGATGTTAAATTCCACGATGGCACGACTTTCGACGCGGGAGATGTAAAATTCTCGCTCGACAGAGCGCGAAACGAAAAATCGACAAATGCTCAGAAGGGTCTTTTTGCTGCGATAGATACTGTCGAAAGCGTTGATCCGCTGACTGTCAAAGTGACATTGCGACAGCCAAGTGGTGACTTCCTTTACAATATGGCATGGGGGGATGCGGTTATTGTTGCACCAGAAAGCGCCGATACCAATAAAGATAAGCCCGTAGGCACAGGCCCATTCAAATTGGAAAACTGGGCGAAGGGATCACAGATCGTCATTGCGAAAAATCCTGATTATTGGGGGTCCCCTGCACAGCTCAACAAAGCAACTTTCCGAATTATTCCTGACCCGGCAGCCGCAACAGCTGCCCTTTTGGCAGGTGATGTACAGGCATTTCCGGTTTTTCCCAGCTATGAGACAATTGCTCAATTCCAGGCGGATCCGCGCTTTAAAGTCGTCATCGGCACGACCGAAGGCGAAACTGTCATGGGCATGAACAATAAGAAACCACCTTTTGACAACGTCAAAGTGCGTCAGGCTATTGCACATGCAATTGACCGCAAGACTGTCATTGATGGAGCCATGTTCGGGTTTGGAACGCCTATTGGTTCATTCTTTCCGCCACATCATCCTGCCTATTTGGATTTGACCGCGGAAACAGCTTATGATTCCGCACTTGCCAAGAAGCTTTTAACTGAGGCTGGCTATCCTGAAGGGTTCAAGACAACGCTTAAATTACCGCCACCAACCTATGCACGACGTGGCGGCGAGATAATCGCTGCTCAACTGCGGGACATTGGTATCGAAGCAGAGATTATCCCTGTCGAATGGGCGCAATGGCTTGATCAGGTATTCAAGAATAAAAATTATGACATGACCATCGTTTCGCACACAGAGCCAAACGATCTGAACATTTTTGCGCGTGATGATTACTATTTCAATTATGACAGTCCTCCATTCAAAGCCATGATCAAAGAGATTGAAGCAATATCCGATGGACCGGAGCGAACTGAACTTTATCGCCAAGCGCAGAAGCTTCTTGCTGCAGATGAGCCTGCCGTATTTCTGTTCCAATTGCCAAAGACCGGAGTGTGGGATGCAAAAATTGAAGGGCTTTGGGAGAATGGGCCGATACAGGCAAATGATCTCACTGCTGTGAAATGGACCGACTAAGGTGACAAGCGGCAAGAGCAAAAGAATCCCATGCTGAGCTACGCGTCAAATCGCGTGTTTATTGGCATTATTACGTTGCTGGCAGCATCGGTCATTATATTCGCCGTCCTTGAAGTTGTTCCGGGCGATCCGGCTCGGCTCATGCTTGGCATGAATGCTACTGAAGATGCCGTTAGAGCTTTGCAGGAGCAGATGGGGTTCAACCAACCCCTGATCTGGCGGTATTTCAATTGGCTTGGCGGCCTGCTGACGGGAGACTTCGGCAAGTCCTATACCTACTCGGTTCCCGTGATTGATCTTATTAAGGAGCGAATTGCAGTCTCCCTGCCCTTGGCATTGATTTCGCTCGCTCTTTCGACAATGGTAGCCATTCCGATTGGCATTTTCGCAGCATCAAGGCGCGGTAGTGTTGCAGATACATCTGCTATGGGGATCGCGCAAATTGGTGTGGCAATCCCGAACTTCTGGTTCGCTCTGCTCCTTGTTTATGTATTTGCGGTCGTATTGCGGCTTTTGCCTGCGGGTGGGTTCACGGGCTGGGAAAATGGTTTATGGCCAAGCGTCAAATCCCTGATCCTGCCATCGGTAGCGCTGGCCCTGCCTCAAGCCTCTATTCTTGCGCGTGTAACCCGCTCTTCCTTGTTGGATGTGCTTGGTGAAAACTATATTCGCACTGCCCGTGCCAAAGGACTGTCGCGTCGCAAAGTGCTTTACCATCATGCTTTGCGTAATGCATTGATACCGGTTTTGACGATTATCGGTATGCAGTTTTCCTTCCTGCTGGCCGGGACAATTATCGTGGAGAATGTCTTCTATCTGCCCGGCCTTGGGCGTCTGGTTTTTCAAGCCATTACGCAGCGAGACCTTATCGTCGTAGAGGGCGTCGTGATAATTCTTGTTGCCACCGTGATCGTCGTCAATCTGCTTGTTGATCTTTCTTATGCCATTGTTGATCCGCGTCTATGGAGTCGCAGGTGAAGCGCGCAACAAGCACAAAAAGCCTGATTGCAAACAGGTCTTTTTTGATCGGCGCAACCATTACGCTTATCATAGGGGTGATGGCTGGCTTATCCTTCGCATGGACGCCCTACAGCGTATCAACGCTTGATATCGTTGCTAAGTTAAAGCCGCCATCCATTTCTCACTGGCTGGGTACAGACCATTTCGGTCGAGATATCCTGTCTATGATCATGATCGGCAGCCGCGCTTCGATTTTCGTGGCATTTGTGTCCGTAGCAATTGGCGCAGGTATCGGAATTCCGCTTGGCCTTTGGGCTGCGGCCCGTGGCGGCCTTGTCGATGAGATGCTTATGCGCTTCAACGACCTCATTTTCGCCTTTCCCGCACTCCTCTCGGCAGTCATGATTACCGCCATTTTTGGCCCAGGAGCTATTAACGCGATCATTGCCATAGGCATCTTCAATATTCCCGTTTTCGCACGTGTTGCTCGCGGAGCAGCATTGGCATTATGGGTCCGGGAGTTTGTCCTTGCGGCGCGTGCAATTGGTAAAGGCGAAGGCCGCATCACCATTGATCATATTCTGCCAAACATGGCGAACATCCTGATCATACAAGGCACAATCCAGTTTTCCCTCGGCATTCTTGCTGAAGCAGGGCTTTCCTATGTGGGGCTTGGTGCCCAACCTCCGATGCCCAGTTGGGGACGCATGTTGTTCGAGGCACAAACGATGATAGGCCTGGCACCTCATATGGCCCTGTTCCCAGGGCTTGCCATCGTGGTGACGGTGCTCGGACTTAATTTACTTGGCGATGGCCTTAGAGATCTACTTGATCCAAAGCTGCGCTATATGCGCTAGAATATCGGCTTGAAATTTAGATCACCATCTCGTGTCCGTGAGGACGTCTGGCGATTTAGAGCCTTTCAGGCGAAAACGGATTTGCCTTCAATGCTCTATCTATTTGTTTTTTTACGCAATTCCGATTGCTAAAACCAGTTCCCACTTTTGCTGCAATTGCTCTAGAAAAGCAGACCAACCACGAAGAAACCCAGCACGCCTATCGTGAAGATCATTGTTGTAATGCGGAATACGTGCAGCGCGTCCTCAATGTTCTCCAGCCCCACATCGCGCCGTCCTGCACCATTCAACATAGGTTCATTTGCCATAACGCCGCCATAAATCCGTGGCCCTGCCAGCGCGACATCAATCGCACCGGCCATTGCTGCTTCCGGCCAGCCAGCATTTGGCGACCTGTGCAAGCGAGCATCCCGCATCATGACATCGAATGACTGCTTGGCCGCGCCATATCCGTAAACGAACCAAGCGGCACCTGCGATCAACAGGCCAGTCAAGCGCGCCGGTATCCAATTGGCAACATCGTCAAGTTTAGCGGCAAAGCGGCCAAAATCGCGGTGGCGATCATTCAAATGCCCGATCATAGAGTCCGCTGTGTTCAGCATTTTATAAGCCAGCAAGCCGGGAAGCCCCAACAGAGCGAACCAGAATGCAGGCGCAATAATTCCATCCGAAGTATTTTCCGCCAAGCTCTCAATAGCAGCGCGACTGATCGCAGGCTCGTCAAGAACCTCGGGATCACGACCAACGATCATTGAAACCGCGCGTCGCGCGCCTATAAGCCCTTCTTCCCGCAAGGCAATGGCGACGCGTTCCACATGATCGCCGAGGCTCTTCTGTGCCAAGAAAATTGCCACAATAATTGCCTCGATAAGCCCACCAAACGGCGGAATTGTTTGTAGAGCAAGATGAATAAAGAAACCTATAGCTGCCGACAGTAACAGGAGACCAAGAACTGCAAGAAAACCGTCCCGCCGCCGCTGCTGGTCAGAATTGCTTGGCTTATTGAAGCGTTTATCTGCAAAGGAGATAGCCCTGCCAAACATAACCACGGGGTGAGGCATTTTTTGCCAAAGCCACTCTGGATCGCCAAAATAGCGATCTGCCAGCAGTGCAAGAAACAGGATCAAGAGATTGATTTCCATGTAGATTTATCCTGTTGAATCAAAACATCAGCTTTGAACAGCCCTAAGGGCAAAGGCAAGACGCTTGTGCAAACGTTCGGCCGCGGACTTATCCAGCGGAAGCCCAAATCGCAACCATTGCGGTGCATAAGAAAATTTCCGGGTCAAAACATGCTGTTCGCATAATTTGTCATGAAGGCGATGACCCTCCGTGAACCTTACGAGTGAAAACAGCATCGTGCCTCCAACCTCAGTTAGCTGGGATTGTGCAAACACATCTGCGAGCAATTTGCGGCGGATTTTCAATCTGGATGTATAATCACGCAGAAGAGCCGCATCAGAGAACGCATGAGTTGCAATAACAAGCGCTGGTCCGGAAACGGCCCATGGACCAAGCTTCAACTTTATTTTTTTCGCGTTTTCTTCAGTGGTCAAAGCAAATCCGAGGCGCAATCCGCCAAGACCAAAGAATTTTCCAAATGATTTGAGAACAAATAACCCCGCCATGCCCGCATGTGAAGCGACACTGCACTCAGGGTGGGGGTCGGCAAAGGCCTCATCGACAATAAGAAATCCGCCGCGGCTATGCATTTCCTTGACAAGATCAATCAAGATTTTTGCAGGTACGATCCGCCCATCAGGATTGTTCGGATTAACGATCACAGCAACCTTGGCTGATTCGGGAATCTCTTCTATCCCGGCGCAATGCGAAACACGCCACCCGGCATCTTTGAAGGAAAGTTCGTGCTCCTGATAGGTTGGGCCAAGAATTGCAACCTCACCAACATTTATCAATTCAGGTAATATTTGTATCAGGGCCTGAGTGCCGGGAGCAGCAACAATAAAAGCCTTATCACAGGCGCCATAATAACGCTGCGCTGCTTCAATCGCCGTATCCAACAATGTCTGATCGGGCAATCGATTCCAGGTCTCCGGACTGATGTCTGGCAGGGGAAATAGTTCCGGGTTAATGCCAGTCGAAAGGTCGATCCATTCAGACGGCGTTCCGCCAAATTGCGCTACAGCGCGGTGAAGCGCGCCACCATGTTCAATCTGCATCATCAAGCCAAATCAATTACGTGCATATAGGAGCCGCTGACCGAGCCCACGCGCAGACCAGCCTCCCCCAAATTATTACCCAAGGCGTCAGCTACGCGAAATATCCGCTGAGCATTGCCTTCACGAACAATACTCGCATAGTGAAACTCATGCGCCGTTAACGCGCCTTTGAAAGGCGCGCCTTCAAGGGATTCCAATCTGCGATAACCAAGATGCATTTTCCGTTTGGCAAAGCTCGTTTCGACCGGCAACAACCCAAGCATCTTGTGTGACATGCCTGCAGCATCCTCGATGCTTTCACCCAGCATCATATAGCCTCCGCATTCACCATAAATGGGGATGTTTTTGTCTCCAGCCCGTTTCATACCCTCGGTAAAGCCGCTTGCTGCGGCCAATTTTCCCGCATGTAGTTCTGGGTAGCCACCGGGCAAATAAATTGCATCACTGTCTATAGCGGGCGATTCATCAGCAAGCGGCGAAAAGAAACTGATCTCGGAACCACGCCTGCGCCAACCATTGAGCAGATGAACATAACAGAAGGCAAAGGCATTATCCCGCGCTACCGCTATCCTCTGCCCCAAAGGCGGAATGCGCTCGACATTAGCCATTGCCGCCGTCGCACCATACCCCTCCGCGATTGCAAGGATACGGTGAAGGTCAAGCTGCCTGGCGAGCATGGAAGCGGCATTCTCAATAAAACCTTCGAGTTCTCGGTGCTCCCCAGCCTGAATGAGACCCAAATGCCTTTCCGGCAGATGCAATAAGTCACTTTTGGCCAGTGACCCCAATATCGGAATTCCGACAGGCCCCAATGCAGAGCGCAACATCATTTCATGACGCTCGCTGCCTACCCTGTTGAGAATGAGTCCGGCAATCATGACATCACGCCGAAAATCCCGAAATCCACTGACCAGTGCGGCAATGGAATGCGATTGGCGGGCACAATCAACGACAAGAATGATCGGTAGAGATAAATGCTTGGCCAGATCAGCGGCGGAACCCTTACCGTCCGCTGCGCCATCAAATAGTCCCATCATGCCTTCAACGATTAAGGTTTTCCCGCCTTCAGTCTGCCGTGACGCCAATGCGCTGATGAGATCGGGGCGCATTGCCCAAGGATCAAGATTGACGCAAGGCACATCACTTGCAACCTGATGATATGCCGGATCGATATAATCTGGCCCTGCTTTTGCGGCGGCAATATCGGCTCCGGCATTACGCAATGCGCGTAAAAGTCCAAGCGTGATTGTCGTCTTACCGCTGCCTGACGAGGGCGCGGCGATCAACAGCCCTTTCATCCGGCATCCTTTTCTTGCCGCGAGCCCAGCGGATCATTGGTCAAGATGCGCCCTTCGAGTGCGCCCAACCAATCCAGTGCGCCGCGCAGCCGAACAACCTGGCCAACGACAACAATCGCCGGAGGTTTAAGATGAGCTGCTTTCACGTCTGCCTCAGCTTTTTCAAGCGTCGTTTCCAAAACCTGCTGATGGGCGGTACTGGCATTGCAGACAAAAGCAACAGGTTCGTCAGTTGGGCGACCTGCATCCATCAAGCGGGAAGCTATAAGACCAATATGCTTCATCGCCATATACATGACGATGACGGCAGATCCTTTCGCAATACTCTGCCAATCCATCTTGTCCGGGACAAGCCCTGTCGCATCGTGCCCTGTCAAAAAGGTAACGCTTTGATTGGTTTCGCGGTGGGTGACCGGAATACCGGCATAGGCCAGACCGCCAATGCCGGCAGTGATGCCTGGCACAATTCGGAAGGGCACATTGTGTTCAACCAGTGTCAGCGCCTCTTCACCACCGCGGCCGAACACAAATGGGTCTCCCCCCTTGAGGCGCAGGACCCGCTTGCCTGCCCGCGCAAGCTCAACCAGCCTTAGCGATATGTCGCGCTGTTGTGGTGACGGCTTGCCACCTCGTTTGCCTGCAAATTCTAAAATTGCCAAGGGGCCAGCAAATGAAAGGCACTCCTCATTTACAAGCGCATCATAGACAATGAAATCGGCCTGTTCGAGCGCATTGACCGCATGTAGCGTCAAAAGTCCGGGATCACCCGGACCTGCTCCAACAAGCCAGACATGTCCGGCCTCGAATTTTGGCAATTTGCTTCGCTCTGCGCGCATCACTTAACCCCCTTATCTGCGCATAGCACAATTTTTCTGTCTGCAAGAATGCACTTGTCGGAAAAATCATGCAACGATTGTGCAAGCTGGTCTATAAGGTCGGAATGAATGATGAACCTGAGACAGCTTTGCGCAAACCCCAGCAAGCCAGCGGAATGCCTTTGCGCCGTGGCTGGACGACAGGCGCATGCGCCACGGCAGCAACTAAAGCAGCTTTGCTCGCATTGATAACAGGCGAATTTCCCGATCCGGTCGCCATTATTTTGCCGAAAGGCGAAGTTCCACACTTTCAGCTCGCCATCGAATCGATCGGCGAAGGCTATGCTATGGCTGGTATTGTTAAAGATGCCGGAGACGACCCTGATGTCACACATGGTGCGACAATAATCTCTACGGTTTTTCCAGCACCGCCGGGAAGCGGCATACAGTTTGCCGCTGGCGAAGGCGTCGGCACAGTTACGCTGCCTGGCCTGCCCATTTCCCCCGGTGAAGCCGCTATAAATCCCGTACCGCGCGAAATGATGACGAAGATATGCGAAGAAATCTGCGCGGAATATGATTTGCCAGCCGATTTGCTGATCGTGATATCAGTTCCAGAGGGCGAGGAATTAGCCAAGCAAACATGGAATCCTCGTCTTGGAATTATTGGCGGCATTTCCATCTTGGGAACAACCGGAATTGTGCACCCTTTTTCCTGCGCCGCATGGATTCATTCCATCCATCGGGGCATTGATGTTTCTCGCGCCGCTGGACTGAAACACGTCCTTGCCGCAACAGGGTCCACGTCAGAGGATGCTGCGCAGGCCATATATGATTTACCGGAGATTGCTCTGCTTGATATGGGTGATTTCGCCGGTGGGCTACTGAAATATCTGCGGGTTCACCCAATTGATAAGCTCACAATCGCGGGCGGGTTTGCAAAATTGACCAAGCTGGCGCAAGGCGCTCTGGATCTTCATTCGGGTCGCAGCCAGGTCAATATGACCTTTCTGGCAGATGAGGCGATAAAACTTGGGCTTGATCCAGTCGAAAGAACGCGGCTTCTAAATGCGAATACAGCTCAGGAAGTGCTTGAAATAACTCAAAGTCTTGGGATCGACCTCGCCCCCATCATTGCCATCAAAGCGAAACAGACCGCAATTGACACGCTAAAAGGCGCTCCCGTTGACGTGGAGGTCATTGTGACCGACCGAAAAGGGACCGTGCTCGCCCGTGTCTGAATCGACAATCCTTATTCTCGGTGGCACCGCTGAAGCCATCAAGCTCGCCTCGCAACTCCAAGCCCCTGGTCGCCGCGTGATCTCATCGTTGGCCGGTAGAACACTTGCACCAGCGAAAATTGTAGGTGAAATGCGTGTTGGCGGCTTTGGGGGATCACGAGGGTTGGCGGAATACCTCAAGAATGAAAATGTGACTTTGTTGGTTGACGCGACCCACCCTTTTGCCACGCAAATATCGGACAATGCGATCTTTGCGGCGACTGACAGCAAGGTCACATTTGTGAGACTGGAACGCCCTGCATGGCGTGAAAAACCCGGCGATAAATGGACGCTGGTTGACACGTTGGAACAAGCAGCCGAGGCTATTCCACCAAAAGCGCGCGTATTACTTGCGCTTGGGAAACAGCATATTGCAGCATTCTCCAAGCGGAACAGCGTGCATTTCGTGGTCCGCATGATTGACCCGCCAGAAACGCCACTCGATCTGGTTGATTTCGAACTCGAATTGTCGAAACCTGGATCAGTTGAAAGCGAGACCAGCTTTCTTACCATCAAGCGCATCACTCATATTGTGTGTCGTAACTCAGGCGGCGAGGCATCTTACGCCAAGATCAAGGCTGCGCGTGATCTCGGCATCCCCGTGATTATGATCGAGCGGCCACGCCGCCCTCAGGTCTACACATTGCCCGACGTGGAAAGCGTTATCGGTTTTGTCGGGAAAACATTGAATTCACTTGGAACCTGAGCGCAATGTGTGACTATGGCCCTTATGGTAAAGCGCTGAATCCCGGAACCCATCCGCAGATAATGACCGCCCGACGAAGATCATTGCAGAGCGCATCAACCCAGAATCCGCGACTTTTTTTGCAATATCCGCAAGCGTACCATGCAGAAACTGTTCGTCTGGCCAACCAACGCGATAGGCGATGATGACGGGACAATCAGCGCCATAAAGTGGAGAAAGCTCTTCCTCGATGCGCTTCAGGTTACGGATCGATAAATGGATCACCAAGGTGGCGCCGGATTTACCCAGTGTCGCCAATTCCTCACCTTCAGGCATGGCAGATGATTTCATCGAAGTACGCGTGAGGATAATGGTTTGACAAACCTCCGGAACTGTCAATTCCTTCTTAAGTGCTGCAGCCGCTGCGGCAAAAGCAGGCACGCCAGGCGTAACATCATATTCAATCCCAAGCGCATCGAGACGGCGCATTTGCTCCGCCACCGCTCCATAAATTGACGGATCGCCGGAATGGACCCGTGCAACATCCTTACCCTCCGCATGAGCCAGCTCAAACTCTGCAATGATTTCGTCGAGATTAAGCGAAGATGTATCCACAACGCGCGCACCTTGTGGCGCCTCGGCAACCATTTCAGGCGGAACAAGCGACCCTGCATAAAGGCAAACCGGGCAGGACTGAATGAGCTTCAATCCCCGTACTGTTATGAGGTCAAGGGCGCCGGGGCCCGCACCGATAAAATGAACGATCATGATAATTCGCTATGGGATTGCGTTGTAAACTGCAAGTGCCGCAGTGGCGTGAGCAGATTTTGTCTTGCCAACTATCAGCTGCGCATTGGATCCCGCACCCGCCAGAGCAGCAGCTTCAGCTACGCCGTGACAACCCACAAGCGCAAAAACCTGCGCTGACGGATTAAGCAAGCGCGGCGTTTCCGCTTCCAACCTGGTGGCATCAAATGCGTATGTGGGAATAGCAAGGCGGGTGCCGACGTAGACAATTGCTGGCTCGTTTATGCGGTCATTAATGGTAAATACGCCGGCCAGCCGCGAAATGTCGCTTCCGACCGCGGTTATAACTTGTTCTGCTAAAGCAAGTAGCTCGGCAGGATCACAACCGCGCTCACAGCCAAGTCCAAGAGCATAGGTTTCCATTAATGAGACTTATGCAGCTCTTCCGGAGTTACACCCAACATTTCCGCAGTCTTGCGGATAAGATTGGCTTCCTTGGGATCAAGTTCATTGTCCGCATTCGCAATGGTCAGAAGGTGACGCAGCAATTGCACCTTGCGTTCAAAAGAAACATCGGCAAAGGCCAAGGCTGCCTGACTGCTCGTCGTCTCATAGCCAAAATCTTTGAGATACTCAGCAACTTCACCAAACTCATCAGGGGAAATACCAAAATCAGTCGAGGCTATGCGCATAATGGCAGCATATTCAGCTTTTTCAGTTTTTCCATCAGCCAGAGCGATATGCAAAAGCAACAATAGCTCTGCTGTGAGCACCGGATCATCCGCCACCTTTTGCACCGCACTTTTCGTGCCCAGGAATGCCGTGATCCTATCAAAGATGCTTTCGCTCATTGTACCCCCAAAATGATTTGACGCGATTGATTGCAGTGCAATCCATCAAATTCAAGTGCGCAAACAACACAGCAGCAGTCTAATCGCACCAAGATGCCATAAATCATGCACAAGCCCACTCGCAAAACTGCAAAATCCCACTATGGTCCGCGCCGTTCAATGAGTTCTCGCCATGTCCGCCCTCTTCGACAATGTTCATCTGATTTTAATTGCCGCAGCCTTCGCAGCGGGCTTCATAGACTCAATCGCCGGAGGTGGTGGGTTGGTAACAGTACCTGCTCTGCTTCTGGCCGGTATGTCACCAATAGAATCACTTGGAACGAACAAGCTGCAATCCCTCTTCGGTTCAGCCTCCGCAACCGTAGCATACGCGCAAAAGGGTCATGTCGATTTGAAAAAGCAGTTGCCGTCAGCCTTGATGGCAACGCTTGGTGCCGTTGGAGGTGCTATGTTGGCCGGGTTCCTGCCCGGCGACGTGCTGCGCGCCTTCTTGCCGTTACTGCTGATAGCAATCGCGCTTTACTTTGCTGTCAAACCCAACATGGGCGATGTGGACAGAGCACAGCGCCTTACACCCTTTATTTTTGGCCTTTGCATCGTCCCGCTGATCGGCTTCTATGATGGGCTTTTCGGGCCCGGCACGGGCTCGTTCCTTATGCTTTCTTTTGTTTCCCTCGCCGGTTTTGGCCTATTGAAAGCCACAGCTCACACGAAACTGCTGAACTTCTCGTCAAATCTTGGCGGGTTCATTACTTTTGCGCTTCTTGGCGCAATCAACTGGAAAATCGGTTTATTGATGGGGGTGGCGCAGTTCATTGGTGCGCGCATTGGCGCCGGCATGGCTATGAAAAACGGCGCGAAAATCATCAAGCCACTTCTCATTATCGTATGTTTGGCGTTAGCGACTAAACTATTGCTCGACGCTAACAATCCTGTTCGCGTCTGGCTATCGAGTGTTTTATAGAGCAATTCCAGGAAGAGTGCGCAGCGATTTTTCCGTCAGGAATTGCGTAAAATCAAAGACTTAGAGTGTTGTTTTGAATCTAACAAAACGCAAAACACTCTAGCAGCGCGCTTTAGCGATCAGAACTCGATACCTTTCTGCGCTTTTATGCCTGCGCGGAAAGGATGTTTGATCATTTCCATTTCCGTCACAAGATCAGCAAACTCGATCAACTCATCTTTAGCATTACGACCCGTAATGATGACATGCTTCATATGAGGCTTCTGCTTCAAGACTTCGATAATTTCATCGACAGGTAGATAGTCATAGCGAAGTGCAATGTTCAGTTCGTCACACAGCACCAACTCTGTAACATCATCCAAAATCATTACCTTCGCTTGCTCCCATGCATCACGGGCCATCACTATATCACGGGCACGATCCTGCGTTTCCCAAGTAAACCCTTCACCCATCGCGGAGATTTTTACCTGTTCTGGAAACTTCTCAAGAATCCAGCGCTCGCCTGTGTCCCATGAGCCTTTAACAAACTGAATGACACCGATTTTCATGCCATGACCCAAAGCACGGAAAACAACGCCAAAACCGGCAGTCGACTTGCCTTTTCCCTTACCGGTATTGACAATGATCAGGCCCTTTTCATCGGTTTTGGTGGCCTGTATCTTGTCACGAACGGCTTTTTTCTTACGCATTTTGTCAGCGTGACGTTCGTTGATTTCCTCTTCGGTCAGATTCTGCAATTTTTGTGATTTTTCAGCCATTTGACGTATCCTTCCGAATCATAATCTCAAGCAGCCAGCTTGCTCAGTTCAAATCGTGCCGAGTTGGAACGCGGCGACCAAAAACCGCGATCGACAGCAGCCTCCAGCTTCTCGGCAATGTCGCGCAAGGCATGAGGGTTTTTCTCAGTCAAAAAAGCCCTAACATCATCATCCACGAGAAATGCCTGATAGACAGCCTCGAAATGATGGTCACCCACTGCACCCGTTGTCGCAGCAAAGGCAAACAGATAATCAACAGTCGCAGCCATTTCAAAGGCGCCCTTATAGCCGTGGCGCATGACACCGGCAATCCATTTGGGATTGGTCACCCGCCCACGCACAGTTCGCGCAATCTCTTCTTCAAGAGTTCTAATAATCGGTTTTTCCGGGCGCGAGTGATCATTGTGATAGACCGTCGGTCGTTCACCCGACACGAGTTCAACTGCTGCGGACATTCCGCCTTCAAACTGGTAATAATCATCTGAATCAAGCAGATCGTGCTCACGATTATCCTGATTCTGGACAACGGCATTTACCGTCCGCAACCGCTCCTCCAGAAGACTGCGCTCTGCTTTGCCCTCTTCACCAGCGCCATAGGCATAGCCACCCCAGACAAGCCATGCCTCTGCCAGATCATCGCGTTTGGCCCAATCATTCTGATCCATAAGCGCCTGCAGCCCGGCACCATAAGCTCCCGGCTTTGAGCCAAAAACACGATATCCAGCGCGCTGTCTTGCAAGCTTTTGGTCGACACCTTGTGCAATCAACCGAGCCTGTTCATCACGCATCCGCGCTGCGACTGGATTGTCCTGCTCATCCTCGTCCAAGGCACCAATTGCCCGAACTGCTGTATCGAACAATGCGATCTGGTCGGGAAAGGCATCTCGAAAGAATCCCGAAATGCGCAAGGTCACATCCACGCGTGGGCGACCCAATAAAGCGAGGGGAATAATTTCATATCCGGTTACCCGTCTGGATGCCATGTCCCACACAGGCTTCACGCCGATAAGAGCCAGCGCTTGCGCTATATCATCGCCGCCGGTGCGCATGTTTGACGTGCCCCAAGCCGTAAGACCAAACGATGTCGGCCATTCACCATGGTCCTGCGTATAGCGCCGGATCAAAAGCTCGGCAGACTTTTGCCCCAGTTCCCATGCGGCGGGCGTCGGCACGGCGCGTGTATCAACGGAGAAAAAGTTGCGACCTGTTGGTAAAACATCTGGGCGCCCCCGCGTCGGGGCTCCCGAGGGACCCGGCGCCACAAAACGTCCATTGAGCGCAGTCAAAAGTGCATTCATCTCCGCATCACCACATGCCGAAACGGTTGGATATAGACTGTCCTGAATGCCTTGCATCACTACCGAGGTGGCGGCCCAATCTTTGGGGCATTCAATTTCACCCGCGACAAGCATCGCCGAAAACATCTCGATCCGCTCAACCGTATCTCCGGCAATCCGCCAAGGTCTATCCGAAATAATTTCCAGTTCGTTTGGACGCAAACCACGCCACGGCGCAGCCATATCGCAATCGAGAGGGTCAAAACCATTCAATTCAAGATCGGATGCGATCGCCCGTTGCAGGCTTTGATCTGCACCCTTTCCGGCACCGCGAGGGACTCGGGATAGAGCCACAACGAGATCAGTCAGAAGACGACCGTCAGGCGATTGTCCAAAAATGTGCAGTCCATCACGAATCTGCATTTCTTTCAGGTCGCACAGGTAAGCATCGAGCTTTTGCAGGGCGAGATCATCGGGGTCGTGATCATGGATGCCAGCATCACTATCGAGGCCAATATCGCGCACAAGATCGAGAATTTGCACTTTAAGGCGGATAAGACGGCGGGGATCAACCCCGGACGCCTCATAATATTCATCGACCAGCGCTTCCAGATCCTTCAGTGGTCCATAGCTTTCAGCGCGTGTCAGTGGTGGGGTGAGATGATCAATAATAACTGCCGATGAACGGCGTTTTGCCTGCGTACCCTCACCTGGGTCATTGACGATAAAAGGATAAATATGGGGAACAGGGCCAAGAACTGCCTCTGGATAACATTCTTCCGAAAGCGCAAGGGATTTGCCGGGTAACCACTCCAGATTGCCATGCTTGCCGACATGAACAATGGCATGGGCGCCGTAGACATTTCGCAGATAGGCATAAAAGGCAAGATAGCCATGTGGAGGTACAAGGTCAGGCGAATGGTATGTCTCTTTGGGATCGATATTATAACCGCGAGCCGGTTGGATGCCGACCAGAGTTTCGCCGAACCTCGACAATGGTAAGGCAAAAATGCCCTCACCCGCCATAAAGTATGGGTCGGTATCTGGTTTACCCCAGCGCTCAATAACAGCAGCCTGAATCGATTGTGGAAGTTTTTCAAAGAAGCTGCTGTATTGACTCAGCGAAATCGTTTCTCGCACCTCTCGCCCATCATTCACTGCATTGGTTGGTCCTGCCATTAAATGATTAATCAGGGCGTCGCCATTGGCAGGAATATTTGCGACAGGATAGCCCTGCACCCGCAATCTCTGAAGTATGTGCCAAGTAGATGCTGGTGTGTCCAGACCTACGCCATTGCCAAGATGGCCATCACGGTTTGGATAATTCGCCATGATCAGGGCGACCAACCGGACTGCAGGCTTTGTGACACGAAGCCGCGCCCAATTTGCAGCCAGTGTCGCAACGAATTCAACACGATCAGCCAAAGGCTCATGGGTAATAATGTTTGCTTGCACAGCCTCATCATAATGACGAGCAGACTTGAAGGATACTGCGCGGGACAAGACCCGGCCATCAATCTCTGGCAGTGCGACATTCATCGCCAGATCGCGTGCCGACAGGCCCTGATCAGAATTGCGCCATTGATCGACACTTGATCCTGAGAAAATCACCTGTAGGACCATCGCGCCGTCATGCTCAAGCACCGTTGCCTTGCGGGAGGCCCCCGGCGCAGAAACCGCAAACCCGGTTGCATTTAGTACAACAGCAGGTGCGGCCTCCTCGAAAACCCCTGTCAGCGTCGCCACCGAAACGGGATCTTTCAGACTGGAGACAAAGACAGGCAAAGGATTGAGACCCTTTGCTCTTAGAGCCTCGACTAATGCTTCGACCGGCTGCATTTGTCCGCTTTGAACCAGCGCCCGATAGAAACAGATGGCAATAATGGGTGCATCTGCTTTCCAGTGAGTGCGAAGTTCCGCAAGCGATGGAGCAGAACTGCCGGGCCACCACAGTCCTGATTTCAAAAGAGGAGCCGCCTCTTGCGGCTTATCTCCGCCATTGATCATTGCCGCGCAATAATCAAGAAAGCGTTGCGCATTCTGCGCTCCACCTTCCAGCAAGTAATGCCAAAGAGCATCACGATCTTGACGCGCAACGGTCGAGAATCTGTCCAGCCCCGGGTCCGGCTTATCATCACCGGGTAGAACTGCCAGTTGTACCTTATGATTGACCGCGCAAGCGTGAAGCGCTTCGAGCCCATAGGGCCAATAGCTTTCTCCGCCGATAATTCTGACGATAATTAGCTTGGCGTGTTGCGCTGTCCGCTCAATATAGGCATCAACGGACATTGGATGGGCAAGCGCCATCATATTTGCAAGACGCAACGACAGGCTATTCGTTGCGTGCCGTTGAGCTACGCCAAGGCTTGCTAGCTCCGTGTCAGCAGCAGAAAGAAAAAGTACATCTCCTGGCGTCTGGCCGAGGTCAATTGCCTCGGTACCTTCAGCGATCGTGCCTTTTTGGGCGAGGAGGAGATGCATTCAATTTCCAATCAGGCAGCAGCAGCATTAACAGCGGAGGTAATTGCTGCGGAATCAATATCGTGCAGACCAATAACAACCAACCTTGTCTGGCGCTCTTCGCCGGGGTTCCAGCTACGATCAAAATAATGCTCGATGCGTGAGCCGACAGCCTGAACAACCAGGCGCATCGGCTTTCCAGGCACATCGACGAAGCCCTTGAGGCGCAAAACATCGTGCTCAACGATCACGCCTTTCAGTTTTTCAACGAATGATTTTGGCTCCGCAACCGGACCAAGACCAACGACAAAGCTCTCAAACTCGTCATGATCGTGATCTTCACCTGCCTCATGGTCCATCTCATGATGCGACTTGCGATTGGCAATATCTTCTTCGGTACCGATGCCGAGACCAAGCAGAAGTTCATTGCTAAGCTTGCCGAAGCTCGCCGAAACCATATTAAGCGAGCGTGATGAGCGGCTCTGGACATCACTCTTGACACCAGCAAGCTGTGCAGCGTTGATAAGATCGGTTTTGTTCAGAACAATGAGATCAGCAGCCCGAATCTGATCCTCGAACAATTCTTCCAATGGGCTTTCATGATCAAGCGATTCATCCTGCTCGCGCTGAGCATCAACCTTGTCATGATCGTCGGCAAAACGGCCTTCCGACACAGCGGCAGCGTCAATGACCGTAACAACACCATCAACGGTCACCTGTGTCTTGATTTCCGGCCAGTTGAAGGCGGCAACAAGCGGTTGCGGCAGGGCAAGGCCAGACGTCTCGATGACGATGTGATCAAATCGCTCTGGCCTATCCAGAAGCTTGGTCATGGTGGGAATGAAATCATCGGCCACAGTGCAGCATATGCAGCCATTGTTGAGTTCAATCATATCCTCATCACGGCAGGCCTCAATACCACAGCCTTTGAGCAAATTGCCATCAACACCAAGATCGCCGAATTCATTGATAATCAATGCAATGCGCTTGCCATTAGCGTTTTCAAGCAAATTGCGGATCATTGTGGTCTTGCCCGAACCAAGAAAACCAGTGATGACCGTTGCCGGAATTTTGTGACCCTGCATATCGTTATCCCTTCATTTTGAGCGGCAGTCCTGCTGCCACGAAATAGACTGTTGCCGCGGCCGCAGCCACGGCTTGATGTAACCGGCCAGCGTGGTCACGAAACTCACGAGCCATTCGGTTTTCCGGCACTATTCCAAGCCCAACCTCATTGGAAACCAATATTACGGCTCCAGAGAGATGGCTAAGTGTGTTCGTCAGGCGCGCCACTTCGGCGTCGATGTTGCGTTCAGCCATCATCAGATTGGTCAACCACAATGTGAGACAATCAACCAGGATTGCCTTATCCTCACCCGCCAGACTTTCCAGTTTACCAGCAAGATCAATTGGTTCTTCTACTGTGCACCACCTGGACCCGCGGCGCGCTTTATGATGGCCAATACGCTCGGACATCTCATCATCCCAAGCTCTGCCGGTAGCCAGATAAATGGCCTCCCACCCGGACGCTTCGACCAGCCCTTCAGCAAAGGACGATTTTCCGGAACGCGCGCCGCCAAGAATAAAGGTGACTTTGCGCTCCAGCAGATGCATCAGGCATCAAGCTCCGATGAAGCATAATTCTGGATTGCCCAGCCAAGCGCTGTCCCTAGCACCACCCAGAAAAAGAGATTGGTTGCAAGTGTGGAGACCGCGAATTCTGAAGCGAGCGTGGGAGGCACAGCCGATGCCAGATCTTCTGCTTCCGGTGCGCCGTAAACATGGGGAGCGACGATCAACACAACGCCAACGAGTTTGGCCCATATCTCGTCACGAAGAACAATCAGATAGACACCGCCGGCTGTCAGAACGACAGTAATCAACCACCAAGCCTGTCGTGTTGCCAGATCAGCTGCAGGCATTGCTGGCAATTCAGGCGCAAGGCTGAACGCTGGCGCGAAATTAAAGATGAAAAAACCCGCGAGCCCCCAATAGATTCCATTCTGCAAGGTAATGCGGCGACCGAGGAAAAGTGCTGCAGCCCCAGTGATCAAGGCAAAGCCTGCTCCGGCCACTAAATTGATCAGCAATGTATTGCCAAAACGCCCTAATGGAAGTTCAGGACCAGCCTCTTGCCCATGTTCATGTGGAGCAACCGCAGGTGCAGCTTCCGTTGTGGCGGCTGGTGCTTCATGAGAATGACCCTCACCACCCGCATTTTCATATTCTTCCGCATGCAAAATAAGCGGTACCGTTTTCACATACATGGCCGGTGTCAAAAGAATTCCGGCAAACAGGCCAGCTATGATCGTAGCCAACAGATACTTGACCAACATGGAATTTACTCCCCAATCCCAAAGCGAGACGCCGGGCACCTGAAAAGGCCCCGGACCAAACAAACCACCATTATCCAATGCTTAAGCCGGATAGCTGAATCGAAAATTCAGCTGCCCAAGACTTTAGTGGCAAGGAAATCCATAGGAATGGCGGGTGTCGTGTGCTGTATCGTGCAATGTTTCAGAGTGCGAAAGACCGACGCCATAAACAATGAAAATGCCGAGCAGCAAGGATACAACAGCGGTCGTAAGACGCGATGCGAGCGGGAGAGAAATCGTATTCGAAGTACGTACAGTAGCCATAACAACCTCCGTGCAGGGCCAGAAGGGACTATCCCCTTCGGTTTTGGGCACTATTACCCTATGACTGGCAGGTCTCCTGGCTCGCGGGTCACAAGATAAATGCCGCCTTCCCGGTTTCCCAGTGACTGCCATCAGCTTTCGCATTCGGCATGGCATCTACCCTAACCGCTCTACAGTCGCGGGGTCGGCTGCGGTGAAATCGCCCTGATGGGTACGATCGTCGCATTCCCTTTTGATCCCTTGGCCTTTGGCCAATGCGGGAACCAATCATCTGTTGAACGTTACTCACCAAGCGCCGGAAAAGTCAAACGAATCTGCGACACCATAAATGCTGCCCACGCCATCAGGTGTGTTTTAGTGCAAACAGCGCTTCAATATCCAGAACGGCCTCCAATTGCGCCGCGATGGCATCGAGCGCCGCATCTACGCCTGCATGATAATCGATAGGACTGGCGGAAACGCCCAAAGACTTTAAGAATGCCGCTCGAAATGCGTCCGAATTGAAAAGTCCGTGCATATAAGTACCAAAGACTTTGCCGTCGGCGGAGATTGCGCCATCCGCTACACCCTCAATATTCATTGCTGGTCGAACGCAATCTGGCCCCGTCGTCCGGCCCAGATGAATTTCATAGCCGCTTAACGGCAAATCAAACGGCAATGAATGAGCTTGAACATTGCGAATCGTCTTCTCCGGCTCCATAACCGTTTCTATGTCGAGATAGCCAAGACCTTTGACCGTCTCGCTCATTCCTTCAATACCTTCAGGATCAGAGACGGTTTTACCCAGCATCTGATAGCCGCCACAAATCCCCACTATGTGACCACCTCTGCGCCTGTGCAGGTCGAGATCGTGATCCCAGCCATTTTCTCGAAATCGCTGGAGATCGCCGATCGTTGATTTGGAGCCGGGAATAATCACCAGACCTGCATCTTCAGGAAGGCGCTGACCGCTTTTAACCATCACAACCTCAACCTGCGGTTCTGCTATAAGTGGGTCAAAATCGTCGAAATTGGCAATGCGGTCGAGCACCGGCACTGCAATCTTCAATGCCCGCTCCCCGCCTTTGACGAGACGTTCCAATACGACGGAGTCTTCCGCCGGAAGACGGGAAGCATCTTTCAACCATGGAACAACTCCGAAGGATGGCCAGCCTGTAAATTCGGTAATGGATTTCAGTCCGTCATCGAAGAGGGAAACGTCACCGCGAAACTTATTGATAAGATAGCCTGCAATCATGTGGCGATCTTCCAATGACAGGATCGTATGCGTTCCTACGATCGACGCAATCACACCGCCCCGATCAATATCGCCCACCAAAACGACGGGCACATTTGCCTTGATCGCAAACCCCATATTGGCGATATCCCCTGCCCGTAGATTGATTTCCGCAGGTGATCCGGCCCCTTCAACAATCACAATATCCGCACCAGCACGAACAATATCCCATGACTCCATGACCGCATCCAGCAGTCGGGCTTTGAGTTGTTGATAATCCCGGCCCTTTGCTTGCCCCCAGACTTTCCCCTGCACGATAATCTGGCTTCCGGTTTCTGACTGAGGCTTAAGCAAGACTGGATTCATGTGAACAGATGATGGCGCACCACATGCCAGCGCCTGCAACCATTGTGCCCGCCCGATCTCACCACCGTCATCGCTCACAGCCGCATTGTTGGACATGTTTTGCGGCTTGAAGGGCATAACCCTCAAGCCTCGATTGCGCGCAAGTCTACATAAGCCCGCTACAAGAACGGATTTGCCAACGTCTGAGCCAGTTCCTTGCAACATGATTGCGTGTGTCATGGGCTTTGAGTAGCGGATATGTCTTTCTCTTCCTAGTCCCTTCCGAGCCGTTGCACGCTTACGCTTATCCGATAGAGTGACCCGCATAGGCATTCGGGAGGAAGTACAATGGACGCAGTCCTTGATAAGGCGACCAGCCAATTTGAGCTCAATGAAGACCAGCTGGCGATCCAAGACATGGCGCGAGCCTTTGCAGCTGATCGAGTGGCCCCCAAAGCCCTCGCTTGGGATCGTGACAAATATTTCCCCATCGATGTCATTCGTGAGACAGGCCCACTGGGCATGGGCGGCATTTATGTGCGTGAAGATGTTGGCGGATCGGGTTTGAAGCGGCTTGATGCTGTGCTGATATTCGAAGCTCTTTCGGCTGCATGCCCAGCCTTTTCCGCGTTTATATCAATCCACAATATGTCGACATGGATGATTGATCTCTTTGGGACAGATGCTCAACGGCAAAAATTCGTAACGAAGATGACCTCAATGGAGTGGCTTGGTAGTTATTGCCTGACTGAACCGAATTCCGGCTCCGACGCGGCAGCACTCAAAACCGCTGCGGTTCTGGATGGGGATCACTACGTTTTAAATGGTGCAAAGCAGTTTATATCGGGCGCAGGCGATAGCGATATCTATGTTACCATGGTGCGTACAGGTGAGCCCGGTCCAAAAGGCATTTCCGCATTGATCATACCCAAGGACGCGCCCGGTCTCTCATTTGGCGGAAACGAATTCAAGATGGGCTGGAACGCGCAATCCACCCGTACGGTAATCTTTGATAATTGCCGGGTTCCAGTAGCGAACCGGCTCGGCGCTGAAGGCGACGGATTTAAAATTGCCATGGGTGGTCTCGATGGTGGCCGCCTGAACATTGCAGCATGCTCTCTGGGCGGTGCACAATCAGCATTGGACAAGGCGATTACCTATGCCTCAGAACGCAAGGCATTCGGCAAGGCCATCAACCAGTTTCAGGCTCTGCAATTTAAACTTGCGGATATGGAAACCGATATTTGCGCTGCACGCATGCTTCTCTACACCGCAGCGTCAAAGCTTGATGCAAAGGCACATGACGCATCCAAATGGTCGGCGATGGCAAAACGTTTCGTGACAGATAAGGGCTTTGACATCGCAAATGACGCTCTTCAAATTCATGGTGGTTATGGCTATCTGCACGATTATGGCGTTGAGAAAATTGTTCGTGACCTGCGCGTCCACCAGATATTGGAGGGAACGAACGAAATTATGCGGGTGATCATCGCGCGCCATATGATTAAACACTAAGCAGAAATTTCAGGGAGGAGTGCTGCGATGACGACAATCGCCTTTATAGGTCTGGGCCATATGGGTAACCCGATGGCTGCTAATTTGGTCAAAGCAGGACACACGGTTCTGGGCTTTGATCTCTTGCAAGAGAATTTATCCATTGCGGTGGCTAATGGCGTAACAGTCGCGCCAAGCGCGGAATCCGCAGTCGCGGATGCAGATGTCGTCATCACAATGTTGCCGGCTGGAAAACACGTTCTCTCAGTGTATGAATCAGTGACAAAAGAAGCAAAATCGAATGCGCTCTTTATCGATTCATCGACGATTGATGTGGAGTCTGCGCGCAAGGCTCATGAAATCGCGCGCAACCGCGGTCTGCTTTCCGTAGATGCGCCTGTTTCCGGCGGCATTGGCGGTGCGGCAGCGGGTACGTTGACCTTTATGGTTGGCGGCAGTGTCGATGCCTTTACCAAGGCGCAGCCCATTTTGAGCCAGATGGGCGCACGGATTGTTCACTGTGGTGATGCCGGTAATGGTCAGGCGGCAAAAATCTGTAACAATATGATTCTCGGTATTTCCATGATCGGCGTCAGCGAGGCTTTTACCCTTGCAGAGAAACTGGGGCTCTCCCACCAAGCTTTGTTCGATGTTGCGTCAACCTCTTCCGGTCAATGTTGGTCGCTAACGACATACTGCCCGGTTCCGGGTCCCGTTGCCACCTCTCCAGCCAATAATGACTACAAGCCAGGCTTTGCAGCGGCCTTGATGCTAAAGGATTTGAGGCTTGCACAGGACGCTGCCAAAAGCGTTGATGCTGCAACACCTCTTGGCGCTCATGCGGAAGCCATTTATGCAGAATTCGGAGCCGCAGGAAATGAAGGCTTCGATTTTTCCGCCATCATCAATCACCTGCGCAAAACCCACCGGGAAGATTGACCTAACATATGCTGAAATTCGCAAAATTTAGATTTAATTAAGTTCTCGATAACCTCGCGGTAAGGATGTCCGGGTAAAACTTTAAGGGTGAGTAGATCAAGACCCTGCTCACCGCTCCGGATCAGGTATTGCGTACCGGGGTTGGATTTCCTGGCGAATTTACCAATCGACAGATACCACATCTATTTTGGCAAAAACCGCGCTGCTTTGTATTAAGCAGAGCGGTTTTTTGCTATTCGCGCCAAAGCCTAGTCCGAATGACAAAAAGCCGTCACCTGGCGAGGCAACGGCTTCATGCAAGCCAATGGCAATTAACCTGCCGAACGTGTCCAGATGAACGACAGAGCCGATACAACGCCGCTCTTAGCATTGGTGCGCGGTGTATCGCGCTTTTCAGTTGCATTCCACGCTATGTGGACACCATTATTTCGATTGAAAATGTAAAGCATTTCTGCACCTCGAAGAGAAACCGTTGTTGCACTCCAAATGCGCTTATTGCTTAAAGTTTGATCACGATAATTCGTCATACCTTGTCGCATTTACGTTGGCAGTCACATCAAAAATGCATGGCACCCATGAAAATTCACGATATCTTGGCTTCCCTGCGGGCATTTTCAACAGAAAAACCTCCGGATAGTGCATGGCGCTAACAGGAAAGACCAGAACTGCCCACAGTGTCTATATATAGCGCGCTATGTCGTTGCAGCTAAAAAACCGTAACGGGATGATATCGGCACGTACCGACATCAACTTTTGAAAGAAAATCACTGAAAGCGTTGATCTTTCATCTATTGGTTTGTTACGATGCCATTATGAGCATTGTTCTTCTGGCACCTCATTCATTATCTCCGCGTCGTTTTATCGATAGGCCTTGTCGTGATATACCGCATTTATTCAATCAAAGCATTGCATTCTGTCGGGATAACGATGCCAAATGGCACATAAGCGAATGACTGGTAATGGCAGTACCGGGTAAATTCGCATTCGGGTGAACTGTCAAAAAAGAGTGGGAGACTAAAAACATGAAAAAGCTACTCGCTTCAACTATATTGGCAGCTGGAATATTCGGCTATGCTGGATCAGCTTCGGCCGCCGAAGAATGCGGGACGGTCACGATCGCAAATATGAACTGGCAGTCAGCCGAAGCATTGGCCAACCTCGACAAGATAATCTTGAGCGAAGGCTATGGCTGCGATGCTGAACTTGTAGCCGGCGACACCGTACCGACCTTCACCTCCATGATTGAAAAAGGTCAGCCCGATATTGCGCCGGAAGGCTGGTTGAATGCTGTTCGGGAGCCTCTTGAAAAGGCTGTTAAAGAGAACAAGCTGGTCTATGCAGCGGCAGCAATCACCGAAGGCGGCACTGAAAGCTGGTGGGTTCCCAAATACTTTGCTGATGCGCATCCGGACATAAAAACCATCGCTGATGCGATGAAACATCCCGAATTGTTCCCCTCTCCCGAAGATCCCAAGAAGGGTGCCGTTTATAACTGCCCTTCAGGCTGGGCTTGCCAGATCACGACTACCAATTTTTACAAGGCTTATGAGGGCGACAAGAACGGTTTCACACTTGTCGACACAGGTTCGGCAGCGGGTCTCGATGGTTCAATAGCCAAAGCTTACGAACGCAAGGAACCTTGGCTCGGCTATTATTGGGGCCCAACAGCCATTCTCGGCAAATATCCGATGGTAAAGCTGGATAATGGCTTTCCATGGGATGAAAAAGAATGGACGCGTTGCAATGCAATTGCAGATTGCCCGGACCCAAAGCCAAATGGTTGGCCGATTGCTGATATCTATACGATTGTTACCAAAAAATTTGCCGATCGTGCCGGACCTGCCTTTGAATATCTGAAGAAGCGTCAGATTTCGACTGAAGAAACGAACAAGCTTCTCGCATGGATGGTCGATAATCAGGCGACAGGCGAAGACGGCGCAAAATATTACCTGAAAAACAATGAGGCTACTTGGACGAAATGGGTTTCCCCCGAAGCCGCAGAGAAAATCAAGGCAGCCGTACAATAGTTAGGGTTAGGACGCATTAATTCCAGCGGGGCTTGCCCCGCTGCTTACTATCTCGAACAGGGTGGGTGCATGTGCATTCAGCCAGCAAGGTCGTTTGAAAAAGCGCGGCTTTTTATGACTTTAGAAGGGATGCCAACGCATGGATTGGTTCTACTCATTCCCGAATATGAATGATGAGACGCTGCGTAATCTGAAAAAAGCGATGGATGAGGGCTTTAAAGCTTTCACGCGCGAATATGGCGACATCATTGAATCGTTCTTTCAGCCCCTACAGTATTTTCTGATTCAGGCAGAGCGCTTCATGACAGGCACACCTTGGCCCATCATGGTCCTGCTCATTGCAGGCATAGCGTGGATTGCCAGCCGCAATTGGAAGATTGTAGCTGGGACCGTTCTTACTTTGCTTCTTATCGGATATTTCGACATGTGGAGCGATGCTATGAAAACCATCGCAATGATTTTTGTCGGAACAGTTGTGTCCATCGTCGTTGGCATTCCCATCGGAATTGTCATGGCGCGATCTGACGGCTTCCAGCGCGTCGTTAATCCGATCCTGGATGTCATGCAGACAATGCCAAGTTTCGTGTACTTGATTCCTGTCGTTATGCTGCTTGGGATCGGAAAAGTTCCCGGGCTTATTGCCGTGGTTATTTATGCCATCCCGCCGATGATCCGCCTGACAAATCTGGGAATTCGCTTGGTCGATAAGGACGTGCTTGAGGCCGCCGATGCATTCGGATCATCGAGCTGGCAGCGCCTGAAAAACGTACAGATCCCCCTCGCCCTTCCAACGATAATGGCGGGCATCAACCAGACAATCATGATGGCATTGGCCATGGTGGTTATTGCTTCCATGATTGGGGTTCAGGGGCTTGGACAGCCTGTGTTGCGTTCCGTCAATGGCCAGTTCTTCTCACTCGGACTCTTTAACGGCCTTGCCATTGTCGGCATTGCCATCATTTTCGACCGCGTTAGTCAGGCCTATGGCAAGCGTCTTCAAAAGCATCAGGAGGTCGTCCATGGTTGATCAAAACGTGCAAGGCGCTGGTATCAAGATCAAGAATCTATACAAGATTTTCGGTCCGCGCGGATCTTCTTATGTCGAAGCCGTAAAGAACGGCATGACAAAGACAGAACTTAATGAGGTCCATCACCATGTGCTTGGTCTTCGTGATATCAATATCGACATGCCCGCCGGCGGAATTCAGGTTGTTATGGGCCTGTCCGGCTCAGGCAAATCCACTCTCATCCGCCATATTAATCGTCTGATCGATCCAACGGCCGGTGAAGTCATTGTTGACGGTGTAGACGTTTGCCAGATGAACGAGAATAACCTTCGTCAATTTCGTCGCCACAAGACTGCAATGGTTTTCCAGAAATTTGCGCTTCTGCCTCACCGCACTGTCTTGGACAACACAGTCTATGGCCTGGAAATCCAAGGGCTTTCCCGCGAAAAGCAGGAAGAACAAGCCCGCCGCTGGATTGAACGCGTTGGCCTCAGGGGCTTTGAGGACCACTATCCGAACCAGCTTTCGGGCGGAATGCAACAGCGCGTCGGCCTTGCACGTGCTCTAACAAATGATGCGCCAATCTTACTGATGGATGAAGCATTTTCAGCACTTGATCCGTTGATCCGCATGGATATGCAGTCGGTACTTCTCGATCTCCAAAAGGAAATCAAGAAAACCATCGTCTTCATTACGCACGACCTTGATGAAGCACTACGCCTCGGCGACCGTATTGCCATTCTGCGCGATGGCGAGGTTGTTCAGCAAGGAACCGGGCAGGACATTGTTCTGCAGCCTGCGGATGAATATATTTCCAGTTTCGTCAAGGAAGTTAATCGCGGACGTGTCATTATGGTAGACACCATAGCGACAACTACCGGCGGCCCCGCGGATGCGGGCCATGTCTCGGTTGCCAGCGGCACTACCCTGGAAGAAGCCGCCAAAACCATGACCGACGCAAATCAACAATATGCTACCGTGGTTGACGAAAATGGTAAGGCGTTGGGCGTTCTGAGCATGAATAGTCTTATTCAGGCCATGGTTACACCGATCAGCCACCTCACGGCTGTCGCCGCTGAATGAGCTAAATCGCTGTTAGGCTGGAGAGCTTCATATAAGCGCTACATGTCGTTTACTTTGCCCAAGGAGTCGCTCACGCCGCGCATCCTTTCGTTGCCTCTGGCGATAGTGACTGTATCGCCCTTCAAGGGTGTAACAGAGGGCATATATGATGAGCGAACCTGCGGTTGAACTTGGAAGCACTGGTTCATCTCGAGATCATGGCAGACGTGGGGGGCGATCCCGCCCCCGCAGCATTGAAAGCGGTGCATTCGACCAGCCGCCTTTTCGCCAGCTCAAAATTCCGATGACGCCTACAAAAATCGTTTCCGACGACGAATTGGAATCGATACACAACGCCTCGCTGAGAGTGCTGCAAGAGATTGGCGTTGACGTTCTGCACGATGGCGCCCGGGAAATCATGCGGCAGGCCGGCGCTGACGTACGCTCCGGTACAGCGCGTGTGCATTTCGACAAAGATATGATCCTTGAATATGTAGGATATGCGCCATCGGAATTCACGCTGCACGCAAGGAATTCCGCGCATAATGTGCGTTTTGGTGGCAATAATCTCATTTTTGCCCAGATGGGGTCAGCACCGAATTGTTCCGACATGGATAATGGCAGACGCTCAGGCAATCAGGTTGATTTCAGAAATTTTCTGAAACTTGCACAGATGCACAACATCATCAATGCGACCGGTGGTTATCCTGTCGAGCCCATCGATATACACCCTTCGGTGCGGCATCTGGAGTGCATTCGTGATCTGGCAACCCTAACGGATAAGCCATTTCATATCTACTCGCTCGGCAAGGAGCGTAACGAAGACGGAATAGAAATCGCGCGGATCGCCCGTGGCATCAGCCGTGAACAATTACAGGAAGAAGCTTCCTGCTATACTATTATCAATACCAATTCGCCGCTTAAACTGGATATTCCAATGATGGAAGGCATCATCCAGATGTCCGGCAATGGTCAAATTGTGATTGTAACCCCCTTTACGCTTGCCGGGGCAATGGCGCCAGTAACCATCGCTGGCGCGTTGGTGCAGCAAAACGCCGAAGCCCTTGCGGGGATTTCATTCACCCAAATGGTTAAAAAGGGTGCCCCGGTTGGCTACGGAGGTTTTACCTCCAATGTAGACATGAAATCCGGAGCACCAGCCTTTGGCACACCGGAATATATGAAAGCGCAGATGATAGGAGGGCAGTTGGCCCGCCATTATGGTATCCCCTACCGTACCTCCAATGTTTGCGCCGCCAACACGGTGGATGCACAGGCAGCCTATGAGTCCGTTTTCTCACTTTGGGGCGCTATCCAAGGTGGTGCCAATTTCATGCTGCATTCAGCAGGATGGCTTGAGGGGGGGCTGTGTTGCTCCTACGAAAAAATGATGCTCGATTTCGACCTCTTGCAGATGGTGGCGGAATTTCTGACACCGCTTGACCTGTCTGATGATGCGCTTGGTGTCGAAGCCATACGCGATGTTGGACCCGGCGGACATTTCTTTGGCACGGCGCACACGCAATCGCGTTACAAAACAGCCTTCTATGCTCCAATCATCTCTGATTGGCGCAATTATGAGAGTTGGCAGGAAGCTGGATCCCCCACAGCTATCGAGCGCACCAACCGGGTCTGGAAGGAACGTTTGGCAACTTACGTCAAACCCGCCATTGACCCGGCTATCGAAGAAGAAATTGATGCTTTCGTTGCCAGGCGAAAGTCTGAAGGCGGCGCGCCAACAGACTACTGACTGGCTGAATCATTTTCTCAACAGCTTGAATCAATTCAATATCCAAGAGGCTTAATTGCATGAAATCGCACGTTAAAGCAGTTGTCATCGGCGGCGGCGTTGTCGGATGTTCCGTTCTTTACCATCTTGCCCGCGCCGGCTGGACTGATGTTTTGCTGATTGAGCGCTCTGAACTGACCTCCGGTTCGTCATGGCATGCCGCAGGCGGCTTTCACACACTTAATGGTGATCCGAATGTCGCCAAACTACAGGCCTATACGGTCAGCCTTTACAAGGAAATTGAAGAGCTTTCCGGTCAATCATGTGGCCTGCATCTGACAGGCGGGGTCATGATGGCTGACAGCCCGGAGCGAATGGATTTCCTGCGCCTTGCCCATGCGCGCGGCCGCTATCTTGGCATGGATACAGAATTGATCACGCCTTCCGAAGCGAAAGCCATGTTTCCCTTAATGGACGAAAGCAACTTTGTAGGTGCCATGTGGGATCCAGTCGAGGGTCACCTGGACCCATCGGGGACAACACATGCCTATGCCAAGGCCGCCCGTAAACTTGGAGCCGAAATATCGCTGCGCAACCGCGTCGTTGAGCTGACGCAGGAAGTGGACGGTACCTGGAATGTTGTAACCGAACAGGGCACTGTGAAAGCCGAGCATGTGGTCAATTGCGGCGGTCTTTGGGCTCGTGAAATTGGACGAATGGTCGGGCTGGAACTGCCGGTTCTCGCCATGGAACATATGTACCTACTAACTGAAGATGTTCCAGAAGTGATGGAGTTCAATCAAAGCACTGGCCGCGAACTGATTGGCGTCATGGATTTCAAAGGCGAAATTTATACAAGGCAGGAACGCAATGGCATCCTGCTTGGCACCTATGAAAAGGCAGCAAAGCCATGGTCCCCGGTCAATACGCCCTGGGATTTCGGTCACGAACTGCTTGCCCCTGACATCGACCGTATCGCCCCATCTCTTGAAGTCGGTTTCAAGCATTTTCCGGGCATCGAAAAGGCAGGCATCAAACAGATTATCAACGGGCCTTTCACTTTTGCCCCAGACGGAAATCCGCTGGTTGGCCCGGTACCTGGACTAACCAATTACTGGACCGCTTGCGCTGTTATGGCCGGTTTCAGTCAGGGCGGTGGCGTCGGTCTGGCTCTATCCAACTGGATGGTGCATGGCGAACCGGGATTTGACGTTTGGGGTATGGATGTTGCACGCTTTGGAGAATGGGCAACCCTGCGCTATACTAATGCGAAGGTTCGTGAGAATTACTCCCGCCGCTTCTCCATCCGCTTCCCCAACGAAGAGCTTCCTGCCGCCCGGCCCCAGCAAACCACACCGCTTTACGAAACAATGCTTTCGCAAAATGCTGTGATGGGCGATTCCTGGGGGCTGGAAACGCCTCTTTGGTTCGCGCCCAAAGGCACGGAAGCTAAGGACATTGTTTCCTATCATCGCTCCAATGATTTTGAACACATAGGTAATGAGGTACGGGCAACGCGTGAGCGTGTTGGCGTTACGGAAATCGCCAATTTCGCAAAATATGAAGTAACGGGAACCGGTGCGGAAGCCTTTCTTTCCCGATTGATGACCAATACGATGCCCAAAAAAGGCCGACTTGTCCTGACACCGATGCTTAATTATGAAGGCAAGCTTATCGGCGATTTTACCATCGCCAAGGCAGATGATGGACGCTTTCTAATATGGGGATCATCGGCTGCGCAGCGCTATCACATGCGCTGGTTTCAGAAGCAACAACCAAAGGACGGTTCAGTCCACATCCATCGCTTTGACCAAACATTGGTGGGCTTATCGATTGCAGGCCCAAAAGCGCGAGACGTACTCGCCAAACTCGTTGATGAAGATGTCTCCAATACTTCATTCCGCTTTATGGATTATCGGGAAATGGCCATTGGCGGCGCGCCATGCAAAGTCAATCGCATCTCTTATACAGGCGACCTCGGCTATGAAATATGGATGGAGCCCGCCTATCAACGCCTTGTCTATAAAGCGATCAAAGATGCTGGCGCTGAATTTAGCATTGTCGATTTCGGCATGCGCGCCCTGCTCTCCATGCGGCTCGAAAAGAATTTTCCGACATGGTATCGTGAACTGCGACCCATTTATGGTCCTTATGAAGGATCAATGGATCGCTTCGTTAAGCTTTCCAAGAATGATTTCATCGGCCGGGAAATCGCAGCGCAAGAAAAAGCGGATTTCGATGCGGGTGCGAGCACAAAAATGCGACGGGTCTCCCTTATCGTTGATGTCCCCTCAGGTGACGAGGCAGCAGACGTAATGGGAGACGAGCCAATATGGGCAAAAGTTTCCAAGGATTATGGCGTCGTTCAAGCCAGTCATGGCGTTGGCGCACCGCGTTTCAATAAAAAAGGTGAAATTGTTGCCAACACCGGCGACATCGGCGCCGTGCAAGGGGAGTGGCGCGTTGTTGGTTGGGTTACGTCTGGCGGTTATGCCCATTATGTTGGACATTCCATGGCGCAAGGCTATGTTCCCGCTGAGCTTGCCGCAAATGAAAGCAACGGACTGTTTGAAGTGGAAATTCTTGGTCGCCGAAGAGCAGCCCGCATTAATATCGAGCCGCCTTTTGATCCATCAGGAGAAAAGATGCGCGGGTAATGCCCGCGCCGAGATAAAGGGCAGGCCCTTTCGCCTGCCCGTCCACCCAACGACGATCAGGGCACTCGCTGCTTCATCATAACGCTGGGCTAACTCCCAAGATTTGCAATCGATGGCCGCAACATCAGCGCGACCGGACGCAATGGCTTGTATAGAGTTTCGATGCCCACCCGTCTCGTGCTGGCTAATAAACAGATCAAGCGTCTCGCCCAAAATCTCAAGGTCGCGTTTAAGCGAAAGATATCCAGACATGGAATCGTAGCTGTTAAATGCGAGGCGTTTCTGCCTGATTATATCTAAAGGTAAATGAGGCTTTCCATCTGCTGGAACCGAAATGGCAATCACCTCACCGCGCCTCATAATAATCGGGCTCGAATAAAAGGCTTGTTTCCCACCCTCTATCCCGGAATAATTATCCTGCCCTACGACTTGGACATATTGCTGTAATCCGAGTTCCATAGGGCCCCAGCAGGCCTGTGCCAGCAAAAGTGACGGATGACGCCAAAGCGTCTGGAGATCAAACTTATCAGGCGGCAATGTTGCCGGGTCTGGCGCGATTATATTGCCGGCTGCATCTCGAATCCCTCCCGGCACTGCGGGTAAGTCTGCATTGCGCCGAGCAAGATATTCCGGTGCGTCAAAACCGTTGGAGCGCAACGCATCACGCAGGGTGGACCACTGCGCGTCCACTTCCGCGCGCCGCTCCGGCCAGTCATACATCGGCAAAGCCGCTACCAGGGTCATGGAGTAATGCTAATCTTTCGGAGGCTCGGCAGGAATAGGTAAAGTGGTGCCACCTTGCAGGTTAATACCATGACGTCGAGGACGGAAAGCCCGCGCTGTTGCTGGTTCTCTCCGCAATACAGGATGGACGACCTCTTGCTTTTTGCGGAATGCATAGGCGCGCAAAATCTCAAAATAATTTTGGAAAACGTAGCCGCCATTCATTCGTTGCCACTCCTCCCGCTGCTCATCATAAATCTGTGGCAGATCATACCAGGGCGCTGTAGGCCGCTTATGATGGACAAAATGTAGATTATTATTGAGGAACAGCAGAGCTAGAGGGGATTTCTCCACGATGATCGTCCGTCCATCGGGGCGTTCAGACCATTGGTGTTCGCAATAGGTGCGGATGGCGATAATTGACAATCCCCAATAGGCCGCTGTGAGGGCATAGATCCAAACTGGGATGCCGAATACAAACCAGACGACGGCAAGCATTGGAGTGAGACCCAGTACGTGCAAAATCCACGCATTGCGGGTTTTACGGTCGCCGCCGGAGATAAGCTTCAACTCGCTTATGAGAAAGCCAACAACCATCAAGGCTGGGCCAATAATAACCCGCCCTATGAGCGTATTGTTCCAGTTCAACAACAGTTTCAATGGCTTCGGTAGCTTCTCCCAATCGCCCAGTGCACGAAAATAGCTTTCAGGATCATCATAAGGATCTGTCAAACGCTCATCAGCGTGGTGCTTCAAGTGCAAATGCTTATACCGCCTGAATGGGTAAAATATACCGAGCGGTATGGAAACAAGTAACTCGTTAATTACTCCACTGCGAGTGGGGTGCCCATGCAGTGCCTCATGTTGCAGCGAGGAGTGAAGCGCGACAGCCACTGCCATTATCAAAAGAGCCGCAATCGGCATCGCAGAATAGAGATAAATTCCAGCAAACGTCCAAAGCCCGTAGCATGAGACAATTAACGCGATTGTCGGCCATTCAATGCTTCGGCGCCGTTTCTGATTTGCAGCAGGGGATGCTGCAACATGTGTATGTTGTTCTGATTCCATATTTTTATGGTCTCACTGTCAGGAATTGTCAGCAATGATATAATTGTGCTTAAGTGTTGATTTTGCGCACCAAATAATGCAATTGTTGTATATTATAAACAAACAGCGATGATTAAATGGATAAGCGAGAGCTTTCGCGTCTGTTTCAGACGCGAATAAAAAGCCTTCTGAATCGTAGCGGTGAAAATCAATCGGCCTTTGCTCATTCGGTTGGCATAGACAGGTCTGCGCTGTCGCAACTTTTATCAGGGCAATCGACGCGACTGCCCAGAGTTGAAACCCTGCTTAACATTGCAGAGCGCCACTCCGTTTCATTGGATTGGCTGTTGGGTCTTAGCCAAGATGAAGGAATTACCGGCGAACTCCGTCCGAGTATGGAAATTGAAGAAGGACCGGATAATTTTGAGCGCACGCTTCTGGTGCGTTGGCACGCTGAAGCGACAGGCAGCAAGATACGCTATGTACCAGCACGCATTCCAGATCTGCTACGCACTCCCGCTGTCATTGCCTATGAAACCTCAATGGTCCACCGCGACCCCGCAGCGCAGATGAGTGAAACGGCTTTCCGGCTTGATTATAATCGTCAGCCCGGCACCGACATGGAAGTTTGCATGCCATTCCAGACATTGGAAGATTTCGCATCGGGCTATGGCATCTGGAACGACTTGACGAAGAATGCGCGTGCCGAGCAATTAGAACACATGTCTGCCCTGCTTGAGGAACTCTATCCTTCCTTTCGACTCTATCTGTTCGATGGGCGCGAAAGGTTTTCCGTCCCTTATACGGTCTTTGGACCCTATCGGGTCGCCCTGTTTGTTGGCGGCATGTACCTTGTGCTTAACACGACAGAAGCAGTTTTAACCATGCAACGTCATTTTGACGGCCTTATACGCGTTGCCAAAATTAACGCCCATGAAGTTGCCAATTATGTCTCGTCCCTGACAGTCAAATAACCACAGCGTCAAGGCTTGTCGCATATGGAATTGACCACATATAAAGATCTCTTTATATCGATAGACTATCAAACAAAGGATATTGCCATGACCGTTGCAAACCCGCTTGCCGATCTGATTGCTGAGAAGGGCGTGCTATTGGCTGACGGCGCTACAGGCACTAATCTATTTGCAGCAGGTCTTGAGGCTGGTGAAGCACCGGAGCTTTGGAACGAGGCGCAACCGGAAAAAATCATTGCGCTACACCAAGGGTTTGTGGATGCCGGTGCTGATATTATCTTGACGAATTCGTTCGGTGGCACACGCCATCGCCTAAAGCTGCACCATGCGCAAGATCGCGTATTTGAACTGAATAAGGCAGCAGCAGAGTTAGCGCGCTGCGTTGCAGATAAGGCTGACAGGAAAGTCATCGTCGCAGGTTCGGTAGGTCCAACAGGTGAATTACTGGTTCCGCTCGGCGCTCTTACGCAAGAAGATGCGGTTGCCGCCTTCACAGAACAATTGGAAGGCTTGAAAGCTGGCGGCGTTGATGTTGCCTGGATCGAGACAATGTCTGCACCGGGTGAAATCCGAGCGGCAGCTGAAGCAGCTGTCAAACTTGGCCTCCCCTATGTCTACACAGGCTCCTTTGATACAGCGGGCAAGACTATGATGGGTCTGCCGCCCAAGGAGATTCATAGTGTGGTGGACGGTTTGGCAGAGCGTCCAGTTGCCGTCGGAGCAAATTGCGGCGTTGGCGCTTCGGATATATTGGCGTCTTTGCTCGACATGAGCGAAGCAGATCCCACGGCTACCATTGTAATCAAGGGCAATTGCGGCATTCCGGAATTTCGCGGCGCTGAGATTTATTATTCTGGTACGCCTGAACTTATGTCCAACTATGCCCATCTTGCAATAAATGGGGGCGCAAAAATCGTCGGTGGCTGCTGCGGCACATCCTTCGAACATCTCGCCGCAATGCGTAAAGCCCTTGACAGCCACATTCCTGGCCCCCGGCCAACTGTCGAAGAAATTATTGAGGTTATCGGACCCATGCGCAATAAACTTGCCGACCATGCGGACAACACGCCCAAACGCGAGCGGCGTGGGCGACGTGGCTAAGCTCTAAACGCATTCATGTGGAAGCGCTGCTGATCTGGCAGGTAGGCATGCTCCGGTCCAACGGGACATGCCAACCTAGCTTTACACCCCCTGTCCAAGCATTCGAATGCATCATTCGCAAGATAATTTCTACAACGATTAACAGCGAAACCAGTCCCGTCAAAAGCCCCCACAGGGCACGCTGACAGACAAGGCTTATCCAAACAGAAATCGCAAGGATGATTGGCAGGGGCTGGTTGCGATGATTTAATCTCGCAATCAAATAAAAGCGCGCCCCTAAATGCATGCCAAAGCCCATAGTGGGGATGGATAAGCAGCCCAAGGGGAGAAGCGGAGAGTCCCTCAGCACGCTTTGCCCATTGCTGGAATGGCTGATAAGGCTTGTCAGAAGGGAAAACTGCAATTGCCCCGACCCGCGTGGCGACATTTTTCAGCACTTCTTTCGACCAAGTATCCAGCGGATCAGAGATATTCGCTTGAAGTTGTCGCCATTGAGTGAACTGCGGCCATATGCTCGAGCCAAAATGCCCAATCATAATTGCGCTTTTGAAATCAGCCGTCTCTATAAGATTAGGAGCTGGTGTCTGAGTGTCGAAAATAAAACTGCCACGCGGAACCAGACCGAAAGGCCTGAGTTCCGCGGCAACATTATCCAATATCATGTCAGCATTCATCGCCAGATGGCCTACCCCTTTACCGCTGAGGCCCAGACATCCTTATGGATCAGATCGGCCACTTTAGCCCGGCCGTCTTCGGGCTTCTTTCAGGTGAATGCATCGGGCATTGATGCTTTCTTTTTCGCAATAAACTCTTTGAGCGATTCATCAATTGCCGGATCAAGATACGGCGCTTCATATGTTTCCAGCCAGCGGCGGGCAAGCTCATTGGCGCGCTGGTCAGCGCGTTTCTCACCTTCTGCGAGCCATTGCTCATAAGAATTATTGTCCGCAATATTCGACCGATAAAAGGCTGTCTGGAAATTTGCCTGCGTATGGTCGCAGCCCAAATAGTGACTTCCAGGTCCGACCTGCCGGATGGCATCCATGGCCTGGCCATTCTCAGACAAATCAACGCCTTCCGAAATTTTCTGAGCCATGCCGAGTTGATCAATGTCCATCATGAATTTCTCGTATGAGGACACTAATCCACCTTCGAGCCAACCAGCAGCGTGCAACACGAAGTTGGTTCCCGCCAGCAGGGTGGAGTTCAGTGTATTTGCACTTTCATAAGCGGCCTGTGCATCGGAAACTTTTGATGCGCAGAGCGATCCCCCCGTGCGAAACGGCAAACCGAGGCGACGAGCAAGTTGTGCAGCACCATAAGATACAAGCGATGGCTCAGGAGTGCCGAATGTCGGTGCCCCTGACTGCATGGAGATTGACGAAGCGAAGGTTCCAAAAATAACCGGGGCGCCGGGACGGATAAGCTGCGTAAATGATGCGCCAGCCAAAACCTCGGCCAGAACCTGAGTCAATGTCCCCGCCACCGTAACCGGGCTCATGGCGCCAGCAAGAATGAATGGCGTGACAATGCAGGCCTGATTGTTGCGCGCATATACTTTCAATGCACCCAACATGGTCTCATCAAAAACCATCGGCGAATTTGCATTGATAAGGCTGGTCAGCACGGTGTTTTGGTCGAGATAGTCTTCACCGAACACAAGTTTGCACATGGAAATCGTATCTTCCGCCCGTTCAGGCGCAGTAACTGACCCCATGAACGGCTTGTCGGAATATTTAATATGAGCATAGATCATATCAAGATGACGCTTGTTCACCGGCACATCCACCGGCTCGCAAACGGTACCGCCCGAATGGTGAATTGAAGGCGCCATATAGGCAAGCTTCACGAAATTCTGAAAGTCTGCGATGGTCGCATAGCGGCGATTACCATCCAGGTCGCGTACGAATGGGGGGCCATATACAGGCGCAAAAACCGTCGCTTTTCCACCAATCTGGACTGACCGCTCAGGGTTGCGCGCATATTGAGTGTAAATGGAAGGCGCAGTTTTTAGAAGCGATCGTGGCAACCCCTTCGGAAAGTGCACGCGTTCACCTTTGACATCAGCCCCGGCTTCTTTCCATAAGGACAAGGCCTCCGCATCGTCTCGAAACTCAATGCCAATTTCTTCAAGAACCGTATCAGCATTGGCCTCGATGATTGCCAAGCCTTCCACGTCCAACACCTCATAGGTGTTGATCTTGCGGGTGATATAGGTCAGCGATTTGCCGGGGCCTCCACCGGATCGCGCCGCCCGCCGCGCGGCTGAACCAGCCCCTGCGCCACGACCACGACGACCCCCACCTGTTTCCGCCTCGGCGGGAGCATCAACTGACGTATCCTCACTCATTTTCTTATCTCCTCAGCGCTTTGGAAGCGCAGATTTTTTCTTCAACACATCAAATCCTAGCGGCATAGACTGCAAGAGCGTTTCCGTGAGCGGCACTGGGTGGCGCATCGGAGACAACCGACAGTCGTTTTCGTCATTTACGAGGTCGCATTTAAGCAATGTGTTTTCAGCAACTTGCCCGATATGATAGAGAAACGCCAGAACCCTTGTTGACATCTGCATGAGGCGCGAAAGGAAGCATAGAAATGGCCGACGATGAAATCATTCTTTCGGAGCTTTCAGACGAAGAACTCGTCGAACAAATGCACGATGATCTATATGATGGCTTGAAAGAAGAGATCGAAGAAGGCACAAATATTCTGCTTGAACGCGGATGGGTGCCTTATCGGGTTCTTACCGAGGCACTTGTGGAAGGAATGCGCATCGTTGGCGAAGATTTCCGCGATGGTATTCTTTTTGTGCCGGAAGTACTGCTTTCAGCAAATGCCATGAAGGCCGGGATGTTTATCCTTCGCCCCCTTCTTGCCGCAACAGGCGCTCCAAAGCAGGGCAAGCTGGTGATCGGTACGGTCAAAGGTGACATTCACGACATCGGGAAAAACCTCGTCGGCATGATGATGGAAGGTGCAGGCTTCGATGTAATCGACCTGGGCATCAATAACCCTGTTGAGAATTATTTGGCAGCAATTGAGGAGCACAAACCCGATATTCTTGGCATGTCTGCCCTGCTGACTACGACAATGCCCTATATGAAGGTCGTCATCGACACCATGAAGGAAAAGGGTATTCGTGACGACTATGTGGTGCTGGTGGGCGGCGCGCCGCTCAATGAAGAATTTGGCAAAGCTGTTGGAGCGGATGCCTATTGCCGCGATGCGGCTGTCGCTGTCGAAACAGCGAAATCATTTATGAAGCGCAAACACAATCAAATGTCTGGCGCTTAAAATAGTAAAAACGGCCGCATGATAATGCAGCCGTTTATTCTTGGGACAATAGGGCATAGCGCCATATTGGCGCTTAAATTATTGTGCAGAATTTGCGACGCGGTGGCCAGCATTCTGCGTTGCATTCACAGTATTAGCGGCATCGGCACCAACACCTCGAATTGTATTTGCGCAACCGGCGAGTGTTACTACAGCAAGGATAGCTGCGATCGGAGCAAGATGTGATAGTTTCATGGAAATGTCTCCCGTTCTGATAAATTAAATCCAACGTTCGCATAACGCGATGGAGCAACATCAGTTCCATGAATGTTAGTCAAAAGGAAAAAATTCAACCGGAAACCGTAAGGGTCATCGCGTGCGGTATGATTGCACGGGAGATTCTGGCTATTCGCGAGCAATTTGGCTTAAATCATTTGCAGCTGACATGCCTTCCAGCAGAATTCCACCACTATCCCGATAAAATAGCGCCGTCTGTTGACCAAGCTATTCAAAAAGCAAAGGCCGAAGGCATAACAAACATCTTTATCGGATATGCTGATTGTGGAACAGGCGGCTTGCTGGATCGCGTGTGCGAGAAACATGGTGTTGAACGGATTGCAGGCCCTCACTGTTTTTCGTTTTATGCTGGCAACGAACTCTTCGCCGCTCAATGGAATGACGATATGACATCATTCTTCATGACCGATTTTCTTGCCCGTCATTTCGATGCCTTCATGGTCAAACCATTAGGATTGGACCGTCATCCGGAATTGCGCGACATGTATTTCAGTAATTACAAGAAAATGATCTACATGGCCCAGACAGATAATCCGGAACTCAGCATGAGGGCCGAAAAGGCTGCGCAGTTTCTTGGTCTCGATTACGAACGCCGACTTACAGGATATGGCGATCTCGTGCCTGCCTTGAAGGCTGCAGCCAATCACTGAACTGCTTATCCGCCACAATATCGGCCCGATAAAATCGTCCTTATATCGTGCGATCCCAACCGGAAACTTTCATATGCGCCTTTATGTTCTGACAGCTCTCCTGATCGGCAGCGTTGGTTCTGCTTTTGCAGATGGCACAATCAATAAAATTATAACCGCTTCGGACAAGGCTCGCCTTGAAACCTATGAAACGACAAAATCTCAGGCGCTTGATGAGGCAAGAAAAGGCGGAGACACCGCCGATATTGCCAAGCTCAATGCAATTTTCGCTCAATCCTCCCTCGGATTTAGTGAGGACTTCGATATGACGGGAAATTGGCAGTGCCGTACAACAAAACTCGGAAAGACCACTCCTCTTGTGATTTATAGCTGGTTCAAATGCCGCGTTACTGATGATGGGCCGGACTGGATGCTTGAAAAGACCAGTGGTTCGCAGCGTACAAAAGGTCGCTTCTTCACTGAAAGCGCTAATCGACTGACATATTTGGGAAGTGGTTATATCGCTGGAGAAAAGCCAAAGAAATATGGCTCTGGCGCAGACACTGACGAGGTTGGCTATGCTTATAGAACCTCCAAAAACTCTTTCCGCATTGAATTTCCGTCACCGGCAAGGGAATCACTTTTGGACGTTCTGGAGCTGAAACGTTAAGTCTTTCGTCATTGCAATGTCACCAAGCTCACGCCATATGCGTCTTTAGAACGAGCAAAGACGAGAATATGACAGCAACTGAAGCACATCACGAGCAAGAGCCCGAAGATAAGATCGAAGGGATTCAAGAAGACAATGATCCGCGCCCCCTCTCACAGGTGTTCAAAGATTTATCCTTCTCAGCCACTACTCCGGTCTCATTCACGGAGCTTGAAGATGCTTTTACGGACCGCAGTTTTGCTGCACTGCTGACATTCTTTGCAATCCTGAATCTGCTACCGCTACCGCCGGGTACAGGAATAGTAACGGGTATCCCCCTCGTGCTCGTATCAGTTCAGATGGTCATAGGAAGAGACTCCGTCTGGTTGCCAAGTTTTTTACGCACCAAATCCATCTCACCTGAACGATTTAGACAGGTCTCAGATAAAGTCGTTCCTTGGCTACAGTGGCTGGAACGTTTTATAAAACCACGCAATTGGCCCTTCGGGCGGAAACAAGGCGATCGCTTTCTTGGCGCCTTTACCACAATTCTTGGTATGTCTGTCGTTTTGCCCATGCCGCTTTCGAACTGGCTCCCGGCGCTTGCAACTGCCATTATCGGCATTGCTTTGTGCGAACGCGATGGAAGATTATTATTTGCAGGGCTTACAATAGGCGTTGTCTCTATCGGTATTGTGGCCGGTTTCGCCTTTATCGCAGCCAGTGTTATTTCCTATGCGGCAAGCTTTTGGCCGGTTTAAGCGACTTGTCGCAAAAACACCATCACACAACGTCGCATTTGAGTGCCCGAGCGTCGTGAGATAGCTAGCTCGACCCACTATTTTCCGGCAAAACGTTCCTTGTCGGAGGATCTATTACATGGCTGATCTTATTGTCGTTTATTGGCGGGATATTCCGGCCCAGGTCACTGTCAAAAAAGGTCGTCAAGCAGCCAAACGTGAGCTTTCTCTTCGTTTTACAGAAGCCATTGATATGTGCGCAATGCGCATTGGAGCAAAGGATTCCGACTCTTATCTGGCAGAATGGCGTCGCGGCACGCCTGTGCCGGTTAGCGATGACCTTGAAACCGAGGCTGATGCAGCCCTCGCCCGCATTGAAAGTGATTATGACCGGGAACGCCTAGTGGCGCTTGTAAAGGCAGGTGGACATGACAATTCATGAATTGAGAGCGAAGCCAATGACGAAAATTGCAGCATCAATAGAGGTCGCAGCGCGCCAGGCTATAGAATCGCAGGATTTACCCGGCCTTTTCCCAGCTGGCACACGCGTCTACATCACCGATATGGGCAGCGATAGCGTTGACACGCTGACAACGGCAGCAAGACGCATTCACGATCTCGGATATAAACCAGTTCCGCACTTTGCCTCCCGCCGCCTTTCATCGAAATCTGCACTTGAGACGCGCATTCGTCGCGCTGCGGAAGAAGCAGGCGTCACAGATGTCCTGGTCATCGGTGGCGGCCTCGAACGTCAGGCAGGCGAATTCTCCTCGACAATGCAGGTTCTTGAAACCGGCTTCTTCGACAAATATGGCATTACTGAAATGGGTGTTGCCGGTCATCCGGAAGGAAGTCCTGAGTTCTCTGAAGCCGTTGCCCTTGAAGCACTTCGCCTGAAGAAGAATTTCGGCGAACGGACTGGTGCACGCCTGCGGGTCGTTACTCAATTCGGTTTTGATGCTGATCGTTTTATCCGCTACTCGGAATCGTTACGCCAACACGGCGTCGACTTACCAGTTCATCTGGGTGTCGCGGGGCCAGCGAAAATTACTACCTTGATCAAATATGCTGCCATGTGCGGCGTTGGCAATTCAATCAGCTTCCTGAAGAAGAATGCACTTTCACTAACGGCGCTTGCGACGAGCCATTCTCCAGAAGGCGTTGTTGGTCCAATCGAGCAGCACACCATTGCCAATCCGGGATCAGCGATCAAGCAGATTCACGTTTTCCCATTTGGCGGCTTGAAGAAGTCTTCCGAATGGCTGGTTGGTCGTGGCTCATGGAACTTGAGCGCTAGCCCATATCTAGCAGTCAACTCGGCAGCGAATTAAGGATTTCTGCATGACCCGTACGATCGTTGCCTCGACTACCAGAGAAATCATCATCGGTTTTGATCAACCTTTTTGCGTGATCGGTGAGCGGATCAATCCTACTGGGCGCAAGAAGCTTGCCGCTGAGATGGTGGCCGGGAATTTCGATACAGTAATCAGGGATGCTCTGGAGCAAGTGGCCGCTGGAGCAACCATGTTGGATGTGAATGCTGGTGTAACTGCGGTAGATCCCAATGCAACCGAGCCGGATCTTCTGGTTAAGACACTGGAAATTGTACAGAATCTTGTTGATGTTCCGCTTTCTATCGACAGTTCGGTTACTGTAGCTATCGAGGCTGCGCTCCGCGTGGCCAAGGGTCGCCCGCTGGTAAATTCAGTGACGGGAGAAGAAGAAAAACTCGAAGCGATTCTGCCTCTTATTAAGAAATATAATGTTCCAGTCGTAGCTATATCGAATGATGAGACTGGCATTTCCATGGATCCAGACGTACGTTTTGCAGTTGCTAAAAAGATTGTTCAACGTGCAGCAGACTTTGGTATTCCCGCTCATGACATCGTTGTTGATCCGCTCGTCATGCCAATCGGAGCGCTTGGTGATGCCGGACGTCAAGTATTTGCCTTGCTTCGCCGCCTGCGCGAAGAACTGAAGGTTAATACTACTTGCGGTCTTTCAAACATTTCGTTTGGTCTGCCCCATAGGCATGGCATCAATGCCGGTTTTATTCCCATGGTTATCGGCGCTGGAATGACCTCGGCAATTATGAACCCGTGTCGTCCGCAAGAAATGGAAGCCGTCCACGCAGCCAATGTACTCAATGGCACAGATGCGAACTGCACCTATTGGATCAAGAAATATCGTGATCATCAGCCAGCCGCACCCGGCGCAACAGCTTCGGTTTCCGTCCCTGCAGATTCCGCGGGCGGCGGTCGCCGACGTGGTGGACGAGATGCGCGACGCGGCGTTGCAAGTTAGGCATTTGCATCAGACGCTGGGTCCAGCATAGATCGGTAGAGGCGATATGTCGTCTCTACCCCTATAAGTTTTGGAGTACCGATCTTGAACGCACCTGTCAAAGCACCTGAAACCTCGACCAAGGAAGCACTTGTGCTTTTTATGCCGTCAGGAAAGCGCGGTCGCTTTTCTGTCGGGACACCAGTGCTTGAAGCGGCCCGCAGCCTTGGCGTTTATGTTGAGAGCGTTTGCGGCGGTCGCGGCATTTGCGGTCGTTGTCAGGTCGAGGTGCAGGAAGGTCGCTTTGCCAAACATGGTATTACTTCCTCCAACGACCATATCTCAGAGTTTGGTTCCAACGAACAAAGATATGCGGAAAAGCGTGACCTGAAAGAGGGCCGTCGACTTTCTTGTTCTGCCATGATCTTAGGCGATCTTGTCGTCGATGTGCCACAAGATGTTCAGGTCAATGCGCAGGTCGTGCGTAAAGATGTAGATACGCGTATCATTGAGCGTAATCCTGCTGTCCGCATGTGCTATGTCGAAGTCGAGCAACCCGACATGCATAAGCCGCTTGGCGATTTGGACCGCCTGAAAATAGCCCTCGAAAAAGAATGGGGCTTTCACAATATTGATGTCGATACCTATCTCCTGGCCGATGTGCAGAAGATACTGCGTAAAGGAGAATGGGGCGTTACAGCAGCTATTCATCACGATGAAGAAACATCGCGCCCAACCATGATTGGCCTCTGGCCGGGCCTCAAGAATGAAGCTTATGGCATCGCATGCGATATTGGCTCAACAACGATTGCCATGCATCTTTCCTCGCTTTTGTCTGTCCGCACTATAGCTTCAGCTGGGACATCCAACCCGCAAATTCGATTTGGCGAAGATCTGATGAGCCGCGTGTCCTATGTCATGATGAATCCTGACGGGCGTGAAGGCATGACAACTGCGGTACGTGGGGCAATCAACGAGTTGATTGACAGGGTGTGTGCCGAAGGTGGCGTTGCCCGGGAGGATATTCTCGACGCAGTTTTCGTTGGCAATCCTATCATGCATCACCTTTTCTTGGGCATTGATCCTACAGAACTAGGTGGCGCACCCTTTGCCCTTGCCGTTTCAGGCGCAGTACATCTCAAATCCTCTGATATCGGTCTCCCGATGAACCCTGGGACTCGTGTTTACATGCTGCCATGTATTGCCGGCCATGTAGGTGCCGACGCTGCCGCAGCCACCTTAGCGGAAGGGCCTCATCGTCAAGATGATATGATGTTGCTCGTCGATGTTGGGACCAACGCCGAAATCGTTCTGGGCAATCGTCACCGAACAGTTGCAGCTTCCTCGCCCACAGGTCCAGCCTTTGAAGGCGCCGAAATTTCCGGTGGTCAACGAGCGGCTCCCGGCGCCATAGAACGCGTCCGTATCGATCCTGTGACTTTAGAACCCCGCTTCCGGGTGATCGGGACAGAACAATGGTCAGACGAACCAGGCTTTGACGAAGCCGTGAAGGCCAGCGGTATTACCGGCATTTGCGGTTCGGCCATTATTGAAGTCGTCGCAGAAATGTATCTTTCCGGAATAATCTCCGAGGATGGCGTGATCGACGGTAGCCTTGCTGCCAGATCGACACGCGTCATGGCAACTGGCCGTACATTCTCCTACCTTTTGCATGAAGGCACGCCGACAATTACCATAACCCAGACAGACGTCCGAGCTATCCAGCTGGCAAAAGCGGCGCTTTATGCCGGTGTCAAGTTGCTGATGGACAAGTTGGGCATCGATCACGTTGATCAAATCCGGTTTGCAGGTGCTTTTGGCTCCTTTATAGACCCGAAATACGCCATGGTTCTCGGTCTTATCCCTGATTGCGATCTGGATAAGGTCCAAGCTGTCGGCAATGCGGCAGGGACCGGAGCACGAATGGCCCTATTAAACCGCATCTACCGCCGCGAGATAGAACACACGGTTACCCGTATCGAAAAAATTGAAACTGCTCTAGAACCCAAATTTCAAGAGCATTTTGTCTATGCGATGGCTATGCCCAATAAGATTGATCCATTTCCAAAACTGTCCAAGGCGGTCACTTTGCCGCCGCGCAAAAATGTCAGCGAGGACGGCGTTGCGGGCGATGCTTCACCACGTCGTCGTTCGCGCGAAGACCGTGCCGCCCGTCGATCACGCGATTAGCTTGTGACTTTCGCAAATTCCGCTATCAAACAACCAAGATGATTGATTTCGGAAACTACTACCTATGATTGCCTGCTTTGATATTGGTGGATCAGCTATTAAAGGCGCGATAGCCTATTCGCCTGAGGATATTCGACCACTCCCCAAGGTTCAAACCCCTTTGCACGACTTCGATCTTTTTGCTTTGGCAATAGAACGGATCGCAGCCGAAGCTGGCGCCGATCCGACGCGGCTGATTGCAATATCAATTGCGGGGGTCATTGATTCAGAAACCGGTATAATCACATGTGCAAATATTCCGTGCATAGATGGTCGCCGCTTGGTTGCAGATCTTAGTGAAAAACTACGACGCCCTGTTCTCGTGGCTAATGATGCCGACTGTTTTGCCCTATCTGAAGCAGTCGTTGGTGCAGGCCGCGACCATCGAATCGTCTTCGGTGTCATTTTGGGGACGGGTGTCGGTGGCGGGCTGGTCATAAACGGCAAAATTCATGAAGGAACTGGCGGTTTTGCTGGCGAATGGGGCCACGGCCCAGTTTCAGCTACACTTGCAGGAAATCCACCCGTTTCCATTCCTCGTTATGCGTGTGGTTGCGGCCAAATTGGCTGCGTTGATGCAGTTGGAGCGGCTCGCGGCATGGAACGGCTCCATGCACATATTCATGGTAAATTACTTGCAAGCACTGAGATCATTGCCGCCTGGGACGCCGGGGATGAGGCTGCAGCCCGAACAATTGATGTCTATATTGACGTTGTCAGCGGTCCATTGGCAATGACGATCAATATAGTTGGGGCCTCAATTGTGCCGGTCGGCGGAGGGCTTGCCAATTCTCACTCTCTGATCAGCCGACTGGACGAAGCAGTTCGCGCCAGAATCTTGAGACGCACCGACAAGCCGCTGGTAATTCCGGCAGAACTTAAGATTGAGCCTGGCTTGATTGGCGCTGGCGTTCTGGGATTGATGGAACTACCTAAATGAGTATCTTACTTGAAGTTTGCGTGGATAATCCTGAAGGATTGGTAGCCGCGATTAAGGGGGGAGCTGATCGCATAGAGCTTTGCTCCGCGCTTGATCTTGGTGGCCTCACCCCGACACCAGGTCTTATTGGGCAGGCCGCAGTTTCGCCCACAGCTGTTTACGCGATGATCCGGCCTCGAGCTGGTAATTTCATCTTCAATGAAGCAGACATAGACGCAATGCTTCGTGAAATTGATATTGTCCGCGCAAACGGTCTTGCTGGCGTGGTTTTAGGTGCAAATCTGACCAGTGGCGAGCTAGATCACACCACACTTGAACGCTTAATCCGGCAATGTGGCGGATTGGGTATCACATTACATCGCGCATTCGATCTTGTACCCGACCTTGCAGACGCTATCGACTTGGCGGTCGAACTTGGATTCGAGCGGATACTCACATCTGGTCGCGCACTCACCTCACCTCAAGGCATAGATGAGCTTGAACAGATATTTGATCTTGCGCGAGGGCGCATAAAGATCATGCCGGGGTCAGGCGTGAATATTAGTAATGCGGGAATTCTGCTTGATCGCATTCCCTTTTCTGAAATCCATTCATCTTGCTCTGTTTCCCGGCCAATTGTCAGCGAATCCGCAAGATCTCTTGGTTTTGAAACCACTTCGCAAAAACAGACCTGCCCCGATCTTGTGAGGGCATTGAAGGATTATTGCCTTAACAGGTAAGCTTACCTGTGCGCTCATATCCTTCAAAGTAAACACGCAAGTGTTGAGCCACAGCCCTGATATGCGCTCCGGCGTTCTTGGTGACGAGCATACCGAGCTTTGACTCGCCAAGCTCCGGTAGGCCGTGCTCCGGTCCGAGTTGGACCATATTGTCGTCCAGCAAAAATTTAGAGAATGGCGCAACTGCAAGATCAGCAACAATAGCGGCGCGCTGCCCCATCGTATGGGCACTCATATAGGCGACACGATAGTCACGCCCCATGCTCTCCAATGCTTCAATAGCATTGGCACGCCAGATACAGCCCTCCTCCCACATCGACAATGGCAATGGATTACGTTCATGAGCGTTACCGCATTTGGCACCAGCCCAGATTATTTTCTCGGTCATTAGCACTTCGATTTCGTCAAGCTTTGCCAGAGTTTCATTGACGTTGACCAAGGTGACGTCCAGGCGTTGCTCATCAAGGCGTTTCCGGAGATTGTTGCTCTGGTCAATGACTACATCGACTGTCACATCAGGGTGTGATTCAGCAAAACGCTTAAGGACAAAGGGCAGAACCCTCTCGCCTACATCGTCCGGCGCACCAAGTCGCACAACACCAGAGACTGTCGGAGCGATAAATTTGGCAACAGTCTCACGATTGAGGGAAAGCATACGCTTGGCATAACCAAGCAATATCTCGCCACTTGGGGTCAGCTTCACAGAACGGGCATCACGCTCCAACAGAACGTGGCCAAGAATTTCTTCCAGTTTTTTTATTTGCATGGAAACCGCAGAGGGAGTTCGAAACACTGCATTCGCAGCGCTGGAAAAACTGCCTGTCTCAGCGATCATCGCAAATGTACGCAAAACATCCAAGTCTAGGATTGGGATTGGGTGATGCATAGGCGCTGACATGTTCAATCTCCTCAATCAATTTTTCTTAATCATATCATTCGCTAATTTCGTTTGATTGAACATCAAATTAAGGCGATAGTCAAGCATACCCGAAAGAAGACGTTTCAAAAGGAGAATGAACATGAGTATATGTGATGAAGGCTATAACAAGAGTGTATCCGGATTTTCGGAACGGATTGCCACCTCTCTCAGCCATGGTGCCTATAATCTGGTACAAGCAATTTTAAACATACGAGATACAATTGTGCGTATGCACAGACTCCGCACAACCGAAAGTGCCCTCGATTTGCTACCCGATAATATTCGAGAAGATATTGGCTGGCCGGACCTGTATGAGCGTCAGGTCACAGAGTGCAACGACGCAAAACGTTGGTCGAACCAATGAGTGATCAACTCTAAAAAGGAAGCAGATAACAAACTATCTGCTCCTTTTAATATTAGTGACACCTGCGCTTTTGCGACACAGGTTGAACCGCTTCCATTTAGAATAGTTCTATGGTTGTATCTAAAAAAAAGCTCTAGAGACCACGCCCGCCGCCTGAATAAGCTGGTTCAGGTGCGACATGTCCTTAAAGCCAGATACGGGAACATAGAACATGGATCAAGTCAGTCTCACCAAGCGCTCTTTCGTATTTTTTCTCGTCCCAAATTTCTCGATGATCGCTTTTGCCACTGCGATTGAACCGTTGCGCATTGCCAACCGGATGTTGGGTTATGAGGCCTATCGCTGGCGTCTTGCCTCAGTGGATGCAAAGCCGGTGACCGCATCCAATGGTGTGGAATGCGCCACCACTTCCTCTCTGGAGGATGAGCGGCGTTACCTAACAGGCGAAGAGCGTCCATCGATGGTTTTCGTTTGCTCCGGTGTTCATGTTGAAAAATTCCAGAACAAGTCCGTTTTTGCCTGGCTGCGTGAAGAGTTCAATCGCGGCGTTGCTGTCGGAGGACTTTGTACGGGTGCACATATATTAGCAGCCGCCGGTCTGTTATCAGGAAGACGCTGTGCGATACATTGGGAAAATCTGCCTGGTTTTGCCGAAGCCTTTCCTAAAGCTGATGTTTATGCCGATCTCTTTGAGGTCGATGGCAATATTTATACCTGCGCGGGCGGAACGGCAGCCCTCGACATGATGTTGAAACTCATTGGCGATGATTTTGGCGATAACATCGTCAATCGCGTTTGCGAACAAGCTCTTACTGATCGGGTTCGAAGCCCGCATGACCGTCAGCGCTTGCCGCTTCGTGCCCGACTTGGTGTGCAGAATTCAAAAGTGCTCACTATTATCGAGTTGATGGAAGCGCGACTGTCAGAGCCGCTTTCCTTGATTGGAATTGCCGATCATGTGGGACTATCCCGGCGCCAGATTGAACGCCTGTTTCGCCAGGAAATGGGCCGCTCTCCTGCCCGCTATTATCTCGAAATTCGGCTTGATCGTGCACGCCACCTATTGATCCAATCATCGATGCCGATAGTTGAAGTTGCTGTCGCTTGCGGATTTGTTTCCGCCTCTCATTTCTCGAAATGTTATCGTGAACTATACGGACGATCCCCTCAACAGGAACGCGCGGATCGCAAGCAGCTTATGGCCGCCTAGAGCAATTCTAGCAAAAGTGGGAACCGGTTTTAGCAATCGGAATTGCGTAAAAACAAAGAGATAGAGCATCTAAGGCGACTCCGTTTTCGCCGGAAATACTCTAGGCCGTAGTGAT
>UCNP01000038.1 GCA_900473335.1 Hyphomicrobiales bacterium
TTGAGGCTCCACAGCTAGGTACTATTACCAATAGATATTTCTTATTTTCCCGATATTTTGCACAAAATTTCTGAATTTCAAAGGCAATTTTGACGTGCTGCTCCATTTGGCTGCCAGTTCGTCGTTGTGACGTGCGCAGCGCCTGCACCGTTCCCCCATTGCCTTTGGATTTGGATACTGGTTGCAAATTCAGGCGCGTTTTAGAGAATCTGATGACGATTACACACTCTTTGCGCAGAGTAGTTACTCTGCTTGCCTGTATGATTATTCCTGAAGCTTCCATGGCGCAAGAACCGCTACCTTCAGCGCGTGCTATCGTACGCGCTGTTAATGAAGCGTGGATTTCGACCGACTTAACGGCGCGGGTACAGAGCGTTGGGTTTCGCGAAAACCAGTCTTTTGCCAAAGGGGATGTCCTTATCACCTTTGATTGCTCGGATCTGACCGCGCAACTTAGAGCGGCGGAAGCGGTTCTGCGCGGTGCGTGGCTAACAGCTGACAACAATGCGCACCTTGCCAAATTGAACGCAACCGGAAAGCTCGAGGTTGATCTGTCCCGCACCAAGACGGAACAGGCTGCCGCGGAAGTCGAAGCGCTGCGCAACAAAATCTCGCATTGCACGATTTATGCACCGTTTGACGGATACGTAGCTGCCCTGCGCGTACACGCTTTTGAATTTCCCGACAAGACAGCACCACTCATGCAGATCATCGGTCGATCGGATATGGAAATCGATGTATTGCTTCCTAGCCCATGGTTGCGCTGGTTGAAGGTTGACATGCCTTTCGATGTTGCCATTGAAGAGACCGGTGCAACAATGTCGGCTGTCGTTAGTCGAATTGGCGCAGTGGTCGATCCCGTCAGTCAGACAGTGAAAGTGACGGGACGATTCTCCGGTGCTGCCCCAAGCATTTTGCCGGGTATGAGCGGTCCAGCAAGTTTCGCGGAGATTGAGGCTCAGAGTGTAAAACAATGACGATTTCCCAACAAAGACAGGATTTTCAGGCGCAGGTTCAACAGGCTAGGCCTGCCCCGCTCTCGGGAATAGAGTTTTTGTTGAAGGTTGAGTCGGATGTACGTCGGGTACATACACCGGACGAACTCGCCTTCCTGTTGGCCAATGAGACCGTCAAGCTGACCCGCGCAGGGCAAATATATGTTTTTGTGGGGTCTACTAATCGTCAATGCGTTAAGGCAGTGTCTTCCGTAAGCAAAGTCGAGCGTGATGCACCTCGTATCCGCTGGATTGAGAGTGTGATTGCTGGCTTGGAAAAGGATGCCGGTCTTGAGGCAAAGCGGGAGTTCAGCCTGCCAGCTTATTGCAAGCCAGGTGAGGAGGAGCACAAGCTGTTTCCCTACCGATTTTTTGTATGGTTACCGCTAAAATTGCGCGACGGCCATGTCTTTGGGGGAATATTAGTAACCCGCGATAGGCCCCTTTCAGAGGGTGAGGCAATTGTGCTTACGCGGCTTGCCGAGACGGCTAGCCACGCTTGGACGGCATTGGCGGGCGAAGGGCGTCTCAAACGCCAAATACGGATGAAACCGATCCTTGCAGGTTGCCTAGTTGCAATTACGGCGGCAGGATTTTTACCCGTACCTATGAGCGTTCTTGCGCCCGCAGAAGTGGTGCCCGTCAATCCTCACATTATTGCAGCCCCGATGGATGGTGTGATCGAGAGCATCGAGGTTGAGCCGAATGCTGCCGTTGGCATGAGTGATATCTTGTTGCGTTTCAATGATACCACCTTGCGCAATCAATTGCTCATCGCGGAACAGGAAGTAAGTGTTGCCGAAGCACGGCTAAAGCAGATCAGTCAAGGTGCGATTAACGATCCAAAGATGCGAGGTGATCTAGCGGTTGCCGGTAGTGAACTCGCGCTTGCCTCCGCCAAAAGGAAATATGCGGAAGAACTACTTGCGCGGACGAACGTTGGAGCAAGCGCATCAGGCGTTGCCATCTATTCAGACAAGCGTGATTGGATTGGCAAACCTGTATCGACGGGTGAACGGCTGATGGAAATTGCTGATCCAACCAGAATGCAGATCAGAATTGACGTGCCCGTTGCGGATGCTATTGCAGTTCAGGCAGGAGCAGAGGTTCGCGCCTTCCTGGATTCTGATCCATTGCATCCGGTAGAAGCCAAGGTTGTATCGGCCTCTTTTGAAGCCCAACAGATCGAAACCGGTGTTCTTGCCTATCGTGTCTATGCGACCCTCTCTGGCTCGACCATGCCCACCGGTATGCGCCTTGGCATTCATGGCACTGCGCAAATATTTGGTAAAAAAGTTCCGCTGGCACTTTACGTTTTTCGTCGGCCTATTGCGGCTATACGCCAACGGCTTGGGTTTTGATGTCCGCCCGGATCCCTCTTCCCCGTTTACGCGAAGACCTGCAGATCGAGCGGGGTGGGATGAGCTATAGTGGCGCGCCGGTATGGGTGGTCTTCGACCCTATACGTAACCGGTTTTTCCGCATCAGCTTTGAGATGTACCAGCTTTTGTCAGTGTGGAACCATTGCCAGAACCAGCAGGATCTTGTGGCCGAAGTCATGGAGCATTTCTGTCGTCAGCCAGAGGATGAAGAGATCGAGGCGGTCATTCTAATGTTGGATGCCAGTTTCTTTCTTACTGGGCCTTTGACCGGTAGTTGGCGCGACCTGCACGCAAAATCGCGACCTCACCATGGGTTTTTCATGCAGCTCATTCACAATTATCTTTTCTTCAAGATTCCTGTCGTGCGTCCGCAGCGCTTTATTAACGCGACTTGGCCACTTATGGAGCTTGTGTTCTCGCGCAATTTTCTTGTCGTATCCCTATGTGCAGGAATTATCGGTCTCTACCTCGTCTCCCGGCAATGGAATACATTTATCGGCACGTTTCCTTATGTCTTTTCCCTTGAAGGCGCGTTCATTTCCGTCCTGTCTATTGCGTTGGTCAAATGTGTGCACGAACTCGGTCACGCCTATACTGCTCATCGCTATGGCTGCCGCATTCCAACCATGGGGGTCGCCTTCATGGTCATGTTGCCATTGCTTTACACAGACGTATCGGATGCCTGGAGGCTCAAATCCCGTCGCAGCCGCATTCTTATTGATAGCGCGGGGGTGTTAGCAGAACTTTGCGTTGCCTCCTTTGCGTTGTTATTGTGGGCATTCCTTCCAGACGGTCCGCTACGCAGCGCCGTTTTTGTGCTAGCAACAGTCAGCTGGATTATGAGTCTTCTAGTCAATATCAATCCGTTTATGCGTTTTGACGGCTATTACATATTTGCAGATTTTCTTGGGATAGAGAATCTGCAACCTCGTGCATTCAGGCATATGCGCTGGCGCCTGCGTGAGTTGCTCTTTGGGCTGGGCGATCAGCCAATCGAGCAATTCCCGCCGCGTCTTGATGCAATCATTACTATTTATGCGGTGTTGACCACACTTTACCGGTTGGTGCTTTATGTGGGCATCGCCCTTCTAGTTTATCATTTTACAATCAAAATTATCGGCGTTGTGCTGTTTGCCGTTGAGGTCGGTTTTTTCATGATCCGGCCGGTATGGTCGCTGTTGAAAGAATGGTGGGATATGCGAAACAATATTCTTCAGCAGAGGCGGGCATATGTCAGCTTTGCAGCCTTGTTTGCTGTCGTTCTTCTTCTGGCCCTGCCATTATCGGGCGAAGTACGAGCTCCGGCGATCATGATGCCGCAAACCTTCTCGCGCCTTTTTGCGCAGGAGCAGGGGCAATTGGTAGAGGTCAATGTGAAACGCGGTCAGAGTGTGACCAAAGACCAGACCCTGTTCGTTCTAACGGCTCCGGAGCTTATACATGAGCTTCAACTAACTCGGATCGAAATAGATTTAAATAAGCAGCGGCTTGCCCGAATTGGTGCGAGTTCCCCTGATCTCGTCCAAAGAGGAGTGGTTGAGAGCGAACTCGGACGCTTATTTGCCAAACAAGATGGCCTTATTGCTCGCCAGGACAAGCTGACCGTTCGGGCGCCATTTGCTGGCGTAGTCAGCGACCTGAACGAAGAATTGTCTCCGGGTCAATGGATATCGCGCAAGCAGCAACTTGGATATATAAAAGGTCAGACTGGAACCATCGTGCATGGCTATGTATCCGGTGATGATCGGGGCCGAATTGACAGCGGCTCCGTTGGCTGGTTCATCCCTGATGACACTACGCAGGCAAAAGTCAAGGTCGTGTTGAATGCAGTGGCGGTGTCAGGAGCAAGACAAATCGAGATTGCGCAGCTGACATCACAATTTAACGGCAAGCTTGCGGTCCAGAGGACGTCAGAAAATCGGCTCGTCCCAGTCGCTGCACAATATGCAGTGATAGCTGACGTACAAGACGCGACAGTGCCTTTGTCTCAAACTCGCAGTGGCTTGCTTGTCCTTGAAGGAAAGCCCGAAAGCTTCTTTGCGCAGGCATGGCGCCGCATCCTCACAGTGATTGTGCGTGAGTCCGGGACTTAAGCTGCGCACGCATAAAAACGCTGTATCATTGGGGCCTGCACCGATTTACTCTTGCCATTCTTAATCAAATGAGCTCAATAATATTTACGGATATCAACTCCCGCTCAAATAAGAGCCGGACGTCTCATATTTGCAACGTGCCGAGAAGCCGAGGGTGCGGTCGCTCGCTCTAATACTCTATTAAAACTCCACTGAGCAATTTCATGCATGCCATCCAGGAGCTTGGCGAAACCCCATCACTAGGTAATTTCACCGATTTTCAAGATGGCGTGAATGAGAGAAGAACGTTTCATTTGAATTATTTGTAAATTAGGCGATGTGAAATGTTCGTAATGCATGGCGACGCGGTTTCTTTACGCATGCGCAAAAGTTTTTTAGCGCTTGGTTTAAGTTTTCTTGTCAGCGGATGTGCCATAAAAATGGACCCGCTAACGGCTGAGAACAATTTGACCTTTGCCAAGGAGCAGTTGAAGCGCGTAAGCGCTAATCAAGAACCATTCACTGGACCCGTGACCATCTATGAAGCCATGGCGCGGGCGCTTAAATATAATCTTGATGCCCGCGTCGAGATGATGGATGCGGCGCTTAAAGTGCGAAGCGCGGAATTATCGGGTTATGGGATGCTACCCACTTTGGTAGCATCCTCCGGCTATGCCGGTCGCAATGATGCTGACGCGTCAACAGTGTCTACGCGGGATAAGGACATTCTGTCGTCGGATCTCACATTCTCGTGGAACATTCTTGATTTCGGCCTTTCCTATGTGCGGGCAAAGCAGTCGGCTGACCAAGCGCTTATCCAACAGGAGATGAAGCGAAAGGTCATTAATCGTGTGTTCGAAGATGTTCGTACGGCTTACTGGCGTACCGTAAGCTATGAACGGCTGGTTGGCCGCATGCACGCCCTTGAAGGGCGTATCAGCAAGGCGCTTCATAACACCACGCAGCTTTCCACTGGCCAAGAGAACTCGCCGCTTATTGCGCTCACTTACGAGCGCGACCTTATACAAGTCCAGCGGGAGATCGAAATTCTCGAAGGTGAATTGAAGGTCTCCAAAAGCCAGCTGGCGGCGATCATGAATGCGGAGCCGGGGACGTCATTTAAGCTCGCTGTGCCAAAGCAAAATGAAACCAGGCTTGGTCTCCCCAATGATCTGCATGGGCTTTTTGCTATTGCCGCCAGCAACCGTCCAGAAATGCGTGAGATTGCCTATCGTATTCGCATCAATGATCGGGACATTGATGCAGCCATGCTTGAGCTTTTGCCCAATTTCAATCTTTATGCTGGCGTCAGCTATGACTCCAACGAGTTCGTTGCCGCCAATGACTGGATTTCTTGGGGGTCAAAGGTCAGCTGGAATCTTCTCAAGCTAACCACTACGCCGACGCTTTTGAAAAAGGTCGATGCACAGAAAGCCGCGCTTGATACGCGCGCTCTTTCCGTGGCAATGGCTGTCATGACGCAGGTCCACATCAGCCGTGTACGTTATCAGCATCTGCAGAAATCCTATGTCACTGCGACTTCCCTTTCGGACGTCTCACATCGGCTCCTGACGCAAATCCGCTCGGAAACCCTTGCGCAGAATGTGGGCGAGCAAGCACTGATCCGAGAAGAAATGAACACGCTTCTGGCTGATGCCAAGCGTGACATGGTCTATGCCGATCTGCAAAGCGCCTATGCCAATGTCTATACATCTCTTGGCCTCGATCCCTTCCCAGCGAATGTAAATACCGGAGATAGTGTGGCGGGCATTACGACACAGCTGGAGGCCATGTGGAATGAACGCCAGACCAATATGCAGATCGCCGATAAGGGAGTGAAATAATGAGCAAGCGTTTGTCAGGACCAAAGGGCGGCAAAAAGGGCATGCGCTCAACTTCTGCAAAGGCAAACGGGAAATCCCCTGCGGTCTCCAGGCCGCAATATTCCATGATGCTGATGGAGCTTGAGCAGCGCATCGCCTTCGATGCCGCCGGTGCTGTCACAATCGATAAGCTCAATGATGGCGGGCATGAGCCTGTATCACCGGACCCCCACACGGCAACGGCTGAAGCTGCCAGTCAAGATGATCATGCCGCCTTGATAGAAGCACTCAAGCAAACCGGCGCAGCAGTGGAAAAGGCACCAGTTAATGAATCCGCGCCCGCTATTGAAAAACCTTCACTGGTTGAAGCGCCTGTTAGTGGCGGTTCCGCGGGCGAGCCCGCAACGCAAATAGTTTTTGTCGATAGCAATGTCGCTGATTACCAGGACCTGATCAAAGATATTAAGGGCGATTACAAGCTCGTCATTCTTGACGGTAGCAAGGATGGTGTCAAGCAGATCACCGATACGCTCAAAGACATGCATAATGTCAGCGCAATCCATATTATGTCGCATGGCGCGGAGGGAATATTAAACCTCGGTTCTGCCACGCTAGACGAGCACACAATGATGGAGCGTTATGGCGATGATCTGAAAGGTCTGCGCAGCGCCCTCACAGACAATGCCGATATTCTCGTCTATGGCTGCGATTTTGCCAAGGGCGAAACCGGAGCCCGCACGGCCGATCTCCTCGCCAATCTGACCGGGGCCGATGTTGCCGCCTCAACCAATGATACGGGCAGCACAGAGCGCGGCGGCGACTGGAATCTCGAATATAAAACCGGATCGACGGAAGCGGAAACAATCCATGCGGATGAATGGTCAAGATCCGGCATCTCCATTGATGGCGCTAAAGGGAATGTTCTTCAGGGGCCGCGAAATTGGGATGCCGATCTTGTGAGAAATTGGGAAGATAATCCTAAATTCTCAAGGTATATAAATGGGCTAAACTCGCGTCATGTTCGCGAATATAGCACTCCACTTCCTGCCGATTATCCTAATCGGAGTTCCGCTAAGGCTTCGAATGAGCTAATCGATCCAAATGGATTTACACATTCGGTTCAAGATTCAGGCGCTAATTTTAGGATGATAGGCGATCTTTGCGTTCTTGTGGCCCCTAGGGGAACCAGGGATTGGTATTATCAAGATTATGCTTCAAAAGGCTGGAACTCCGGATTGTCACCTTCTGGTGGTGCTCGAATTAGCTTCTATTTACTATGGGACACGCACTCCAAATCTTACGCTTTTAATGATGTACGCAAACTCACGGTTTCGATCAGCGACCTGTATGGTGATGTGGGCGACGCCGAATTTTCGTTGGGTACTATTACTGTTCAAGACGGAGCAATAACAATTAAGAAGGCTACCGCTCCGAAACCTAGAGAGTTTGGTTATTCCTCGGATGCTGAGAATAAATACAAGGGCAACGTGTCACGTGATGGCGTGACAATATCGCATGGCTATGTATCAACTTATCATGGTTGGAATATATCTAAAATAACGATCGATCTTCCTATGGAGGCCCCTTCCATAGGGCATTTTGGAATCACAATAGATAACTCGGGGAGTTCTGATTCAATAGGTTTCAGCCTACCCTCCGCCATTACGATCCCGCGAGATTATATAGCGCCAGCGCCAGCCACCGATCTTTTTATCTTGAACAAGGGCAATACACTGATTGGAAAGGGTGAGCGCGGTGCCTTTTTTGGGGTTTATGATTCTCAACGCCACCTTATTGGTAAGGGCGAGGTCGACACTGACGGCAAGATCAATACGACCCTCTACAGGTCGCTGCAAAATAACGAGGTTGTGTATGTCCAACTTTTTGATAACCAGCGCAATGCCTCGCTACTGGCTGCATCCGCACCTGCAGATGTGATGGCTCCGAATGCCCCCACTAATCTTGCCGTTGGTGGCATAGGGGATATTCTAACCGGCACGGCTGACAAAGCCGAGGCCGGCGGGTTCGTTACCGTCAAGGACAAAAATGGCACCACGATAGGGTCGGATCGTGTCGCAGCTGATGGCACGTTCGCCATTCTCCTCAATAAATCACTGAACAATGGCGACATTACTTCGGTGACAATAACCGATATTGCCAGCAATGAATCACAGCCCACCTCGATCAAGGCAGGGGTGAAAGTTCCAAGTGGACTATTGATTAGCGGTAAGGGTGGCACGCTCACCGGCTGGGGCGAGCCGAATGGCGATTTGATTACCCAGGACAAGACCGGCAAGACCATTGTCCTGGGCAAGATAGGCGCTGATGGCAAGATTAACATCACGCTTCCAACACCGCTTAACGATAAAGAGACAATGGTGCTCAGAGGCCGTGATGCGGACGGCAATGAATCGGCTTCCGCATCGGTTGTGGCCGATGTGAAGGCACCGGATGCGCCCATTGAGCTTCAGATCAGCGAAAAAGGTAGCAAATTGACCGGCAGGGGAGAGGCCGGTGCCGATGTCATGGTTCAAGACAGTACCGGAAAAATCGTTAAACTTGGTCCGGTTGGCGCTGATGGCAAGATCGATCTTCGCTTTAATCCATCCTTGAAGGATAAGGATGAGGTGAAGTTCTTTCTCCGCGATAAAGCGGAGAATGAATCGTTGAAAGTGCTCATGACGGTGGATTTGATAGCACCGGATGCGCCAACAGATGTTTGGGTCAGCAAAGGCAAGATTGTAACAGGCAAGGGTGAACCCGGTGCCACGGTGACAGTCAAGCAGCGTAGTGGCTGGCCGGTGAGTACTGTTTGGCTGATTGGTAACACCATCGTTGGTGCTGATGGCAAATTCGAGCTTGTGCTGGAAAAGCCGCTTAACAATAATGATGAAATTTTAGTCACACTTACCGATAAAGCTGGCAATGAATCAGATGAGACGTCGACCACTGCGGATGTGAGCGCACCAAATGCGCCCACCGCTCTTTTTGTTGGCAGTAAAGGCACGGTTCTTACCGGCTTGGCTGAGAGAGCTGAGGCTGGCAACAAAGTCCTTGTTAAGGATAAGGCTGGCAACGTTCTAAGCGATAGCGCAACAATTGGGGCTGATGGCGCATTTACAATTACTTTTAAGACACCGCTTGGCGATGGCGATAAGGTGACGGTGACGTTCATTGATAAAGCAGGCAATGAATCAAATCCTTCATACACTATAGCTGACGTGAAAGCACCGGATGCGCCAAAGGATCTGTTTATTCTTGATAAGGGCGGTAAACTGACCGGTGCGGTTGATAAAGCTGAGAGTGGCGGCACGGCTGTTGCCGTGGGTAAGAATGGCGCGATTCTGGCGGAAGGCAAAGTCGAATCCGACGGTAAGTTTAACATTGTCTTTAAGACACTGCTGCAAGATAAGGATGAGGTGAAAGTTTTTGTTCGCGATCGGGCGGACAATGAATCAATTTCCACATCGATTACAGTTGATTTTACTCCTCCCGACGCGCCTACCAATCTTTCCCTTTATCGGCGCGGCAGTATACTTATAGGTGCGGGTGAAGTTGGTGCGACAGTAACCATCAAACGTAGTGATAGTAATGGTGAGGTTATTGGCAGTGGTATAGTTGGTCTTGATGGTAATTTTAATATAAGCCTTAAACCATCGGTTGATGATGGAAAGTTGGCTTATGTCACACTCACCGATAAAGCAGGCAATCTGTCCCAAGGCAAGAATGTCAAGGCCGAGTTTGGCAGCCGTACGATCAATCCTGATGGTGGGGTTAAGGCAGACGGGTCGGATGGGCTCAAGATTCGTGTAAATGATCAGGGAGGATTACAGGTTTTTTATAAGGGTATTCAGCAGTTTTATTTGAGGGATCCCAATGAGCTGGACAAAGGTAGCTATAACGGGATTTATCTGGCTGTTGGTAACCGCGTCGTTGGCACCGATATATGGCCGCAAGATAGTAGTGCGACGGCAGATTGGGTGTCTCTGGAAGACCAAACCATTGACTTACCAATAAATTCTGGTGATCCAACAATTGTCACCACCAAACTGTTCTATGATGCAAATAATGACAAGACCTATAATCCGGATACGGAATTCAAAGTTGAAGTAAAGACTTCCTATATCAAGGGAGAGCAATATTTCACCAATACTGTAATGGTCACACCTCCAGTCGGCAATAAGGAGGATGTCAAGTTCTATCACTGGAGTGATAGTTATTTGGGCAGCAATGACAATGGCACGAGCTTTGCTATTAATAATGATGGCAAGGAGACCACAAATATCAATGATAAGATGATGTTTGTTGGCACCGGTCGATCGATTCCATCTGCGATGGGCTTTGTCAAAGGTGACAGGGATTTCGATCATTTCTATTCGGGTCCTTCCGTAGAGGATAAGATTTTCTCCGGTAAGGACATCCCCAATACACTCGATGCTACAGACACTAACAATAAACTTGCCATTGAGTTTAATCTGGGCAAGCTAAACTCTGCTACCAGCTTCAGTTACAAGATGGCTTTTGGTGGCGCAACCACGCTTGATCTGGATAAGGACGACAGCTCCGGCGTAAAAGGTCATGACTATACGGCTACCTATGCGGTCGACAAAATTGATAATAAAACAGGAAATGCTACAACCAAAGCGCTGAATGTCGTCGATAGCGATATTACAATTTCCAATGCCCTATCAATCAAATCGGATATCAATATATCGAAAGCAACCGTTAGAATTGAGAATTTGAAGTGGGATGATAATCTTAAAATTATAGGTGCGCTGCCCACCGATACTGCAGGTATCTTGCCTGGTGGGATCAAGTGGGTCCGCGATAATAATGTAATAACGTTGAGCGGCACTGCCAGCGCTGCGGAATATCAAGCTGCTCTGCGCCTCGTTGTGTTTGACACCATAAACTCGGACACTGAGGATCGTCGTGTAATAGTTTCCATTTTCAGTGGTAACCTGCCCGATCCAATAACTGCCACAACCAAAATCCACGTAGTTAAAAATCCGTATATTGATTTGGATTACATCTGGGGTCATCACGGCGAGGATGCTGTAAAGGATTACAAGGAGAATGCCGCCCCGATTCCTATTACGACAGATCTGGAAATTTACGATGGTGGCGCGCCTCTCGTTTCAACAAAAATTATTATTACCAACGGTCAAACAGGCGATAAGCTGTCTTTAGACGGCGCATTGCCAAATGGCATAACATCTACATGGGATGAGAAAAACTTTACTTTCCTGCTCAGCGGTAAAGCCTCAACAGATGACTACAAGACGGCACTGAAGCAGATAAAATATAGTTCAACCTCGGATAATCCGGGGAATATAAAACGGGTTATTACAGTTACACCTAATAATGGTCTGCTTGATTCTAATCTTGCTAGGAGCAACATCAATGTAACCCCGGTGAATGACGCGCCGACAAACATCATGCCGGAAAGAGGTTGGACCACAAGACTTAATAGTGGAATTACGCTGACTGGCCTTTCCATCACTGATCCGGATGCCAATGATGGTGATGTGACGGTAATCATTAGTATCGATTCCGGTTCACTATCCGCCCCCGCAGCTGTTGCCGCGGGCATGAGTGTTACACTTAACTCGAATCTGACCTCAGTAACATTGAAAGGCAAATTGAGTGATATCAATGCTTATCTGGCATCAGCCGTAACAGCTCCAATATTTAAACCGGCTTTTGATTCCAGTAAGCCTGTGACGTTGACAATGGTGAGCAATGATGGTGGAAATTCGGGCGAAGATGGGGCCAAGATCACATCGAATACAAGGACAATCACTGTCCAGCGCCCGCCGGTGCTTGCTCTGAATGGTGCTACTCCTGGAAACGAAAGCTTAGTATTCTACAACGAAAATGGTGCTGGGTCAGCACTTGCTTTTGGTTATGTAAGTCTTCTTGATGCTAGCGACACTATGGCTTCGGCGAAGATCGTTATCACTAATCCTCAGGCAGGTGATACTCTATTTCTTGCAAGTAGGTTTCCGACCAATATCACGGCAATATGGGACCCAAAAACCTTTACCTTTAATTTAAGTAATATCGCACCGAAATCTGATTATATAACAGCGTTACAAAATATATATTATAAATCAACTTCGGAAAATCCATCTACTATATCGCGCAATATTTATGTAACGGTCAACAACGGCACACTTGATTCCGACGTTGCTGTTATTACCATGGCAGTGACCGCAGTTAATGATGCGCCGGTCAATACGATACCGGTGAACGGCTGGAATGTACTGGAAGGTCAATCTGTCAGGCTCATAGGCCTATCAATTGCCGATGCTGATGCCGATAATGGCACCATGACGTTAACGCTTAGCGTCAATGATGGATCGCTCAGTGCGACGAGTTCCAACGGCGTGACGGTGAACGGATCTGGTTCCACCTCGATCAACCTTAAAGGCAATCTTGCTGATATCAATGCCTATCTTGCATCAGCGTCAGCGCCGCTGTTCACGTCGCTTTCCGGCACTATCGGTTATGTGACGCTCACAATGAAAACCGATGATAATGGAAATACCGGCAGCACGTCGCTGAGTGATAGTGATACGGCCAGTATATATATTGTTCCTAACTTTATTGATGTCGACCGCGACGGTAAACCAGATGTACAGGGAACCAAACTGCTGGGCGGGAAACTTATACTGACTTGGCCTGACAGTTCGAGCCAGTCTGTAAGCGATGGAGGTTTGAACTGGGAAGCACCCACGGTGCAAAAACCCGGGTCGGTCATGGTGGCTTTCACCGATGCGAATGGTAAAATTATAAATCGGCTGTCAAGCGATTATGTTGACACATTCGCTCCGTTGGCAGCTACGGATTTGAAGGTTGGTGATGGCGACGGTAGGCCGGAGATAAAAGGCACGGCGGAGCCGGGTG
>UCNP01000055.1 GCA_900473335.1 Hyphomicrobiales bacterium
CAAACCAGTCGAATGCCAGCACTACTTCGAGGCCGCGGGATATGACCCGGAATAAGTCGAATCTGCTCTAGCTGGTGTGTTCATTGCAAAGGTCTCCTATTGCATTGCGAGAGATCAGTTTCCGCCCGCTTTTTTGATGCGGACGTCGATGTAGCTGGTCGGTTTAACTTCGTAGCCAGCTCGCTCAACCGATTTTGCGGTGATCACACGACCGTCAGAGATTCTCGCAGCAGATGCGCCGCCCATCTTGTCGAGCATCTCTGCCTTGATTTCCTTGAGGCGTTTCTCGATGGCACTTTTTTCCGAGGCTATCCGGGCCTTTTCATCACAGAGTTCAGGCAGCATGTTCTCTGCTGAGAGATCCACGACTTCGCCATTTGGCTCGTAAAGGTCTTCGATAAGTGGGCCGTCGCGCTTCCAATCTGGCTCGGGGTGGAGACCGCGATCGGTCAAATGCCAGAAGTCCGCGACCTCGTTTCGAAGTCTACTCATCAGTCCTGGATGCAAAGGGATCTCGACTGGTGTATGAAGTTTAAGACTATGTCCTGATACGATCAGTGCGACGAGCGCATAGTCCGCGCCGGTCAGGGCGGCTTCTATGATGGCTTGGACGGCCACATAGAGAGGAGCGGTGATTTCCCGTGTGTCTGGATCCATCCAACTCTTCACCGAAAAATCAGATGCCGACTTAATCTGGATGATGCCCCGGCCTCTGCGGCCAGGAATGCGGACGAATGCATCCGGGGTGGCACCCATTCGGTTGGCGGTATCGCGCCAATACCGGTTATTGTAGCTGTGGGTGATTTTCCAATCCGGATAATCCTCACGGAGAAAATCGATTGCAATAAACTCCATTGCACGTCCGCGGCGGAAAATATCGTTGTCCTCAGCCTCCGGCTTACGTCCGGTCTTCTCGGCCCAAAGTTCAAAAGCAGTCTTGTAGGGGTGAATGCCTAACAGCGCAGAGGCGTCGGAGGCTGTAATGTCCTGTCGTCGGGCGGCAAGCCATGCGGCGCGATCAGTGGGTCGGATAATCTCAACCATTGGTCAAGCTCTCGATCTCCGCGATCTGGACGCGAATGCGATTGAGTTGCGTGCGATAGCGCAAGATTTCGCGTTCGCGCTTTGCGGGTGCGTCGATCATTTCAGCGCGGCTCAGGTTGAACTCGGCCCGGTCGAGCTGATTGCGGAGCTCTTTGATGGAGTGCACTGGATAGGTCATGAGCGACCCGCCAATGCGCGAATAGTCGTAGTGACGCGGGCATAGTCGACAATGAGTTGCTCAGTTGGCGAAAGGCAGAAACCCTGCATCCATTTGCGGACAGCCGCCGCTATAGTTGGTTGATCCGGGCTAAATTCAGTTGGCATGGGACATGTTCTCCTATGCCAAACATTAGCACAAAACGCTAATTACATGTCAACTGAAAAATTAGTACAATACGCTAATTTCTGCAAAAGTGGTGAGGCTCGACAAGGTTTCAATCAAAAAATTGATGTGAATTGTTCGCGCATTAGCGCGTAAACGATAACTTTAAGAATCAGAATAAGCGCTTCAAGCGCTTTATTCTGAAACGTCGAGCGCATGTTTGATGTTTGCTGTTTATACTCTACGTTCTAACGTAGTAGATAACCTTCAAGGTTTATTATTTTAAATTAAAATATATACGCGTGCGCACGCTCCTGACGGGCGCGCACGAAGAAACCACGATTATCAATAAAACTTAGCCCGAAATCTCGTAGGATTCGGGTTGGGTAGTTATCCGACAGGTCACGCTCGATTTATTGGCCGACTCGACGAGAGGGGCACCATTTTGATCAATCCAAATTCCTTCTCCAGTCTTCCCAGAGCGATTGATAGCCTTATTCAAAGCCTTAACGTGCAATTGCAGCGCGTTTTCTGGCAAGAGTTTTGGTCGCATGGACGAAATGATTGCGGCGCAGAGCGTATCGAACATTGCGCCGTCTTGATCGGTTGGGCTAATTTTTAGCGTGGCAAATACATCGTAAACGTTGCCTGGATCACCCCGCATAAAACCCGGAACGGTTGTTTCATCTGAATAAGTCTCGGTAATCCCAAATGTAAGATTTGCCGTGAGGGGGATTCGACAATATTTTAGAACTGTTGGCACACCGCAAATCGGCTGCTGAAAGGGTATCCCGATGGGAAGGTTATCTAAGCTTTCGAGAATCTTATTCATCAATAGCTCAGAAGTGATGGGAAAATAAGCCTTTTCCTCGTAATCCGCCCAAGCAGTCTGAGTAGTTAGCGCCGCTGCAAATGCTCCGGCGCGGATAAGGGAGGGTAGCTTCATTTTTTCTTCAAGGCCCGAGGAATTTGATCTGCTCTGATCGTGACATAGATCTCGCCCACCCAATCAATGCTCACGTTTTCAATGGGTTTGGCATTCCAAGACATAAGATTGATGCCTTTAGCGCCTTTCAAAACTTGTTTGATATATCTCTTACCGTTCATGGTCTTAACAACGGCTTCGGATCCGTAGAATGTATCGGTCGGCCTTCGCTGATTGCGATAGGCCACGATTACGTCGCCATCATCGTAGCGAGGTAGCATGCCATCCCCTTTGACCTCGAAAGCAATCATATCATCATCCATACCAAAGGGCAGTGAAACGGAATTCAGCCCTCCTGGTGGAACTTGCTCTAGGTCCGGCGTAATTTCCGCGCCAGCGCCAACGAACCCTACTATCGGTACCTCCTGTGTCGTGATGTCGTCCTGCATCAAGTCCGAAACATCCACGCCAAGAGCCTCAGCAAGTTGCGTTATTCGTTTAAGGGACGGAGCCGAGCGATTGTTTTCTATCCGGTTCAGGCTCGTAACGTGCATCCCCAATTGCTCAGCAAGTTCGTTTTGTTGAATGCCCTTGCTCTTGCGAATTTTCTTAATGTTATTAGTCATTTGTCCTCCATAGCTCATTGCGCTAAGTTTGTAATTTACACAATTCGCTAATTTTCTATTGCGTACTTAGCGTTTCATGATAAGTTTGGTTCATGCAACTCAAAGATTGGCGAAATCGCGAAAACAAAACGCTGCGTGAATTGGCAGAACTCCTTGGCATCGGCCATGGCGCGAATCCCTCACGTAGAATGCAGCGCATAGAGACGGGCGAAGCACCGGTTGATGCTTTGCTGGCCGCTATGATCGTGAGCGTTACGAGGACGGAAGTATCTCTCCAAGACATCAACGATACCCGGGCGGAATACTTAGCTGTGTCGCGCTCCTCTCAAGGTGTTGTTCTATGATGTTACTGCCCGCGCATTTCTTGAATCTGCGCGCTATCGCCGACGCTCCATTTTCACGGGTGTTGGCCTGGTGGGTTGCGCGTGCCGCCGTGCAATCCACCGCTCTTTTCTTGTACGCCATTTCGTGTCCTTTCGTTGTTTCTGGGAAGAGACATAGCCGCTGGCAGAGACGATTTCTTGGCTGCGTTTTCCAAGGCGACAATTTGCACGGAGACAAGAATGTCTAGCGTAACAGAGGCCCGCAATTTGACGGAGAGTATCGGTGAGCTCCTTGCTCCCAATATGCCTGCCAAAGTCAAGTACGACCTTATTTACCGCGAACTATCCAAGCTACTTTCCAAGGACATACGTGAGCGCTTTACCAAGCGGCGTGTTCGCTCGCTACACAATGGTGAAGTTCGTCGCGTCGATTACGAAGAAATGCGCGCACTCAAGGAGTTGCAAGCGCTCGAGGAAGCAAGACATGAACGACTTAAACTGGCAGCCACCGCTAACCGCTTGGCGGTCCTTCTCGCGAAGGAGGGTGCGCCTCTGGATCGCAGGCAGCTTGCTGCTCTGCGCAGATTGGCTGGCGGCTCGAATTGCTCCGGAGCTTCGGGCGCAGTCGGTTAGTGAGGAATCCGAGCCTCATTCGATTTTGTAACCACCAAACCCAACCGAGGAGGTTCGCCATGGCGCGGATACTTGAGAATAAGGCATCGCCGGAAGACATGAAGTCGTTCGTTTCCCGCCTTGAGGCGGTCAACGAGGCATAGTGATGATTTAACTATTTGAGCCAGATTGCGATAGC
>UCNP01000103.1 GCA_900473335.1 Hyphomicrobiales bacterium
CTGATCAGCTGCCCGTTTTTACTTTTGGGGAAGCGATACTAAACAAATAAGTGGGGGTTGGGTATCGAAGTGCCATTGTATGCAGATGCAGAAGATAGAATCCGATTCAATCTATTGAGACTTCAAGCGGGAGATAAAGCTCCTCTAACCCCAATAGGATTTCTAACAGAGATTCAATTTGCGCAACTGAACATACTCAGGGGGCAATTTGATCTGCATCTACTTGAACAAAACGAGATTATTTTCATTGGCAAACATCTGCTAAATAGCAGAATGAGAGACGGCTACACGATCGACGACATTATCGACCAAATCGCTTCTGCTCTTTCCGATACCTCAGTAGTCGACATCTCCGAGACTTGGTCTCGTATTGATAATCCAATTCCCAGAGCAGATAGATATGGCAATATGGTCCATGACAGGGGCGTATTCGAAATGACCGCCAAAAAGCCAAGGGCAGAGCTTTATTCAGTGATGCCAAAGGGTGACAATAACAAGCCTATAAACATCGGCCCCTAAAGAAAAACCCACCGATTAAGGTGGGTTTTGGGTGAGATGATCCGGGGTAACTAGTAGGATCCCGCGCCCTCATCTCGAAGGAACACATAGTGCAAAATGGTAGACTCGTCAAGGTGACGTTATGAATGGGCTTCCTTTACGAGGCATTGCAAACCGCGGGAATTTCGGTCGACTACAAGATGAATATCCATACCAGGAACAAGATTTCGATAGCCAAAATATTCGGGTAAATCGTGACGGCTGTGCCGCTGAAAGCCCGAGGCTTTGATTTTGTGTCCACTATTGAGGGTTACAAGCGCTTGCAAAATAGGTTTACTTCTGGCCCAGACTAAATGGTCCAGAGTACCCGGATAGGTTCCTATTCCGAGCACTTCAATCAGATCAAATTGGTAAAGAGCAGGGTCTATTCCGATATCACGGGCCTGTGCATAGCTGAGTTCATTCACAATAAAACACCTTTATAAAAAGGCCGCAGTATGAGGGCCTGAGGAACGCGCCTTATACAGCGCCGTAATGACGAAAGGCCCGACTACACCAGATCGAAAGCCTTGCGATCCTGAGTGCGGGTAAGTGATGCAACGATGCGATCCCGAAGCTCGCGAGCGATTGGATCGCGCTCGGCCAGCTCGAGCAATGCCCCGCCAAGGATGATTTTGCGCCGCGTATCGTGCTTTCGGACACGCAGCTTTTGACGAGCAGTCAGGGCATCCATCCGAGCTTCCAGTGCAGCTCGTTTTACCGCAAGTTCAAGTAGTCGTTCCTCATCAGTTTTCCGCATTATGGCAGACTCCAGCATTGGGTTCCAAGGGCAATGTCCTTGGTAGGGTATAGCTCCGCGTGGGGATAAAATCCCCGAATAGGACGTGGTACATTGCGCAGCAATGTGTAACCGCGCACTCTTTTCAATAGTGTTGACACGCATACCACGCCTCAAGTACGTTCTCAATCAGCGTTTTTACATGGGATTGTCGTGGCAATTTATCGTTTGGAAGTGAAAGCAATTAGCAGAGGACAAGGCCGCTCAGTGGTCGCAGCAGCAGCTTATCGCCATGCCATGAAATTGCAGGATGAGCGCCAACAGTTAACCCACAGCTACGACCAGAAAGATGACGTTCTTCATTCAGAGATCATTGCACCGGCCGACGCTCCTGATTGGGCTTATGATCGTCAACAATTGTGGAATCATGTGGACGCGGCCGAGAAACGCAGGGATGCCATGACTGCACGTGAAATCTTGCTCTCCCTGCCGCGTGAACTTGGCCGTGAGCAACAGATCGAGCTTGTTCGGAACTTTGTTCAAGACAACTTCACCTCTCGCGGCCTCGTGGCGGATGTCGCAATTCATGAGCCATCCGCGCTTGATGGAAATCGCCAGCCTCACGCTCACGTCATGAGTTCAGATCGCCCCCTCGATCAGGACGGCTTTGCTTCCAAAAAAGACCGCACTCTCAATCAGCCGGAAAATATTGATGCTTTGCGGAAAAGTTGGGCCAACCATGTCAACACGGCAATGGAACGTGAAAACTTAGAGGAGCGTGTTGACCATCGTTCTTTGGTTAAACAGCGTCAAACCATGCTGATGGTTGTTGCCGATAATACCAAATCCCCACAGATGCGCGAGGAAGCGGGACTGCTCGCCAAGGCTCTAGATCGTCAGCCAGAGCCAAAAATCGGCCCCGTTGCCCTGCAAATGGCAAAAACAGGGCGTGCAGAACAAGCCCATGCCTATCAAGACGCCATGCAAGCTCGTCAGGAGCGTTCCTTGATCGAAAAGGCGTGGATAGGTATTCAGACAGTTAGAACCGAAGCTTACGCCCTTGCTGAGCGATTTAAGGGGCTATTTCAGAATAAGCCGGCGTCAACAGAACCAAGAAACCCTTCAAACGTTCATCCAAACAAAGATGCAAGTTCTAAACCCGCTACAGCTAATGAACGCATTGTTTCTCAGGAGTCTATCGCTGAGTTGAAGCGCGAGTATGACCGAACCCGGTTTGCCTTCAATAATGCCATGGCTCTAGAAGGGCGTCTGCGTGCAGAAGTCGAATGGGCCAGGGAAGTTCCCCAAAAAAAACTCAGCGATAGGATACGTGACAAGCTTAATCCATCTCGCATAGCAGAACGTGAGGCGGCGAAACATCAAATTCTCACAGACTATAATGCTGCAAAAGAGCATATGGAGGCAACATTTGAGGCCTATATGACAGCCAGCAAGCCTTACGAAGCCGCAAGAGAGCACCAAAGAGAAACACAGTTGCAAGCTGATGCGCGCCGGATGGCAGCAGATATTGCGCGGACTGAGCGGGAAAAACAGGAAAAATCGGTTCAAATGGTTGATCCAATAGATCGAGCTATTTTAAAGCCGCAAACTCAAACGCTATCCACTGAAATCAAGGCAGGTTCCAATCCAAAGGAAACTCCCAAGCAGCCGGAAAAACAGTTGGAAGCCAAGGGAGAGAAGCAGGGAGAGCAATCCAAAGAAGCTAAAAAGCCTGTAGAGCAGTCCCGTCCCCATAAACAACGGATGTGAAACTCAAGGCCCTCCAGCAAGCAGTTTGCTCTAACGGCCCGATATTATTATATTTTTCGTAGATTTCGCATCGTTAGATCAGCGGTATCTTAACAACCAGATATAACTCGCCATTTTTCTTTTTCTTTATTTTGCTCGGTCGCTACAGCGCTTTTTATATTGCGCGCTACCCTCGCAAAATTTTCGAAAAAAATGGCGCTCCTTAGATCATTAGAAGGAGCAAAAAAAAAGTTAAATAAAATCAGATACTTAGTGATGGGGGATAGGTCACAGCTATGACCTATCCATAGTTCATAGCTGTGACCTAGGTATGAATAGATTTCGTTCACGATTGACATTATTTTGGTAATGAATACTAGTCACAAGTGATCAAAATTCATTCACGATTGACCTAGGGGTAGTTCACCTGTGACACCATCTCAATTACCAACCAAAAAAATCACAAGCAATTGGGTTCAAACTGATCGCGCCACACACGAAGCGTGGGCTCAACTTGCCATACGTCATCCAGCCGCTTCTGGAATATTGCACTTCTTGGCGGCTCAAGTTGGTGATTTAAATGCCGTTGTAATATCCCAAGGTGCACTGGCTGAAGCGACGGGTATGAGTCTTAGCACCGTGAAACGCGCGTTAGCGGTTTTACAAGAAGGCCATTGGATCGAATCGTGGCGGGTTGGCCCAACAGGTACAGCAGCAGCTTATGTTTTGAACGATCGTGTCGTTTGGACGAAATCTAGGGATGACCTCCGTCATTCATTATTTTCAGCGACTGTTTATGTATCAGCTAAAGAGCAACAAGAAGGGCGCCACCTCGAGAGCAGAGAGCCTCTGCGCAAACTACCCAGAATGTTTCCACGAGAACGTCAGTTACCGACGGGTGATGGTCTTCCACCCCCCTCCCAACCATCCTTACCGGAGATGGAGCCAGACCTGCCGTCACTTAGCCAGGGTAAACCTGAGCAAAGCGATTTAGAAGACTGGATGGCTCCTCAAACTGAGTGACAGAAGCTTAACCTTGTCTGGGTACTGTCCACTGAGATAGTCGCCGGGATAGTCCCGGGACAAGTCACAGGGGATAGTCCCATGGATACGTTAGCACTAACCTACAAGGAATTAGCGGAGCGCTTGGGCGTAAAGCCTGAATCGGCGCGGAAGCTAGTACAAAGGAAACGGTGGCACCGAGTAACTGGTAATGATGGGGCAGTCCGCATTCAGGTGCCGGTTGATACCCTCCCCTGTCCCCGGGACAGTACCGGGGACAACCCAAGTGACATGCCTAACAATCCGGTTCATTCACAGATTGCGCTGTTAGAGGCTGAAATCACAGGTCTCCGCGAGATTGTGCAGTCTGAGCGCCGTAGAGCTGATGAAGCTATAGCCTTCCGCAACGATTTAGCGGCGGATCGTGATGCTTGGCGGGCGATGGCACAGCGGTCTTGGTGGAAGCGATTAGCAGGGTAGAATTTTAGGCTGTATCAATTCGACGAACTGTTCCATTCCGCGCAATCAAGCCGTTAAACTGATCTTTCTCACGGGCAGAACGCCCCAAGCACGTAGAGGCCACAGCACGTCTTCCCCAAACCTCACCTTGGGCTACGGGACGAATATCGAAGCGGTGTGCATGAGCCTTCTCCACCCCCTTTAACATATATCTAAGCAACCCATTCAGATTGTATACAGGCCGCACTGCAAACATGCCTTGATCGAGGCCTCCTAGGACTTTTTCTATCCATAAAGGCAGCTTGTCCTCAAATTCCTCCCGCAGCCGCTCCGGTATATGTAGCGCCCAATTTACATGCAAAATGGCCAGCTTGTTTTCCCAAGTTCTAATGTCAGTCAAAGGGTCAACAACTCGAAAATGTCGTTTGTGGTATAACCATGAACGACATTTCGTCCGGATTTGCCGGAATGCTTTTTGGGCCTCAGTCTCATAGCCGTCTCTTACTGCAAAATTGATAACTACGTAGCAGTTCAAGTCGCGTTCAATTTTCCATGCATGCCTACCTGCCCGTAGGATTTCTCGTGCTTGTCTTGCTCGTATTGATGTACTCGATCTCATTTTCTGACGTTTAGGTGCTCTTGTTACTATACCCCAGAACAAATTAGCACGCTTGAGCCTGTTTTGTTCGCTATAGCAGGCCCTATAAACAGTTATTTGTCGGCATGTAGAAAGGTGCGACGTCTTATTCTAGATCCTGGCTTCTTTGGACCATCCTCACTTGGCAGAACCACTTCTTGATTAATCGCTTTCTGTACTGACTTGCGTATCCGTATTGTGCGCGGAAATGCATTTGGAAAGGTCTTTGCAACATTCCCCAACAGGGTCACTAAAGGGCTCAGATCGTAAGCATTAGATGCAATTATTCCCTGTGACCGGCGCTTAACTTTTCCAATAAATTCGTCTTTGATCAGCTTAGCCATAGACCTCTGAACTTGTCTTTCGGAGACCCCGCAACGTACCGCCAAGGTAGCCATACTTGGAAATGGCATTTCATCTTTCTGCCACCAAGCCCCTACGAGCTGAATAAGGATTAGCATCTCCACAGGTGACAAACGACGCTCTTCATCCAAGAAGCCATTCAACAAAAGCAAATAATTTGGAATCTGAGCAAAGCCCCGTTCCGCAACGTTCTCACCCCATTTTTCAATGATGTCGGCCATACCCACTCACCCAAATCTTACCTTATTAAAGGTGACTATACCATACGACATTCTGTCGTACAATATACAACACATTCAATATATACTCAGCTATATATACTCATGGAGAAATACACATCTGATATATATCAGCCGGGTGGCATAAACGACAAATAATAAAATAAATCAACGACATGGCCAAGCGAAAAATATGAAATCGCCTCTTGACATTCTTTCTCGGAACTGCTAACCTCAAAAATTAGGGTCCGACAGTCCCATTAGCTGCGCGGGGCTTTAGCAAGTGGCGGAATGCATCACCCGGCTTTCGCTATTAGCCGTTAAAGGCCAAAGGGGTTGGGCAGCTGATCAGCTGCCC
>UCNP01000090.1 GCA_900473335.1 Hyphomicrobiales bacterium
CTAGAGTATCCGTGTTGATCAAGTGGGTTTTGGCTCCCATTTTCGATTTTTCCGCAGCAAGGCGTTTGCGAGCACAATGAGCTTTCGCATGACGGCTGTTATGGCGACTTTCGGTGGCTTTCCGGCTTTGGTGAGGTCTTGGTACTTCGTCTTGAGGTCTGGGTTGAAGCGGCATGCGACAAGAGCTGGCATATAGAGCGCGTGGCGGACGATGGCCCTTCCGCCAGCAATAAAAGCGCGTCCGGCCCATCGTCCGGACTGACGGTTCATGGGCGCCAGTCCGGATAATGCGGCTGCAGCCTTCTCATCCAGCTCGCCCAGTTCGGGCATCTCGATTAGGAGCGTAAAGGCCGTGATCTGCGAGACGCCAGGAATCGAAACGAGGATATCGAACCTGGCTTTGAGGGAGACATCTGCGCCGATCAGCGCCACGATGGCCTCGTCCACAGCCTTCATCTGGCGCTCGATATGCCTGAGCCTATCGACATTTTGTCTCTTCAATAAGAGGTTGGAAAGGTTCTTCGCCCTGTTCTTTGCGGCAGTCCTGTCCTTGATCAGGGCCAGACGCGCGACATGTAATTCCTTCAAGTCATTGTGGATTTGCGTGTTGGCTTGCAAGATGCGCGGTTGAAGAAGTGCGCCGTAATGGGCCAGCAGTCCGGCATCGATCCTGTCTGTCTTGGCCAGTCTGCCCGTGGCTTCAGCAAAACGTCGGGCAAGGCGTGGATTGACCTTGGAGAGCGGCAGCCTTTGGACCATCATGAAGCGCTCGAAGGCCTTGTGATAGGCCCCTGTGGGTTCATAGACAATCCGCTCCACGCCCTTTGTGCCGATCCATCGGACAATGGCGGCAAATCCCTTGCGGTCATTGGCAACCTTCAAGGTTCCTCCGTCCGGCAGGCTGTGCAGATCGATATGGTCTTTCGAGATGTCCGCCCCGATGGTAATATCCGTCATCTTTTCTCATCTCCCATGCTTGTCATCCGAGCCCGAAGCTCGGGTATCCGTTCAGGACGATTGGAAAAGATGGGGGCGATCAAACTCTAGCTCGGCCCGGTATTCGTCAGAATGGCGGTCTCGCATTTCACGATCCGTCCCCCACCGCCGGAAGAGGATGGCCGTCCTCTCCGGCGCTTCTTTATCTCACGAAGAAGGAAGAAGGTCATAAGACAAGCAGATTCGGCTTATTTCTGGTCATATCCAGCGGCCT
>UCNP01000143.1 GCA_900473335.1 Hyphomicrobiales bacterium
ACGGTTACCGTGCAGGTCAAGCAGGCTGACGGACAGGTCGTAGCGGTTGCGCGCGACATCTACAGCTCGCAGTTCGGCCCGATCGTGCAATGGCCGGGCAAGCTCGACTGGGACAGGCAATATGCCTACAGCTTGCGCGATGCCAACCTCGACAACGACCGCGTGCTCGAACAGTGGTATGCGATGAACCAGGCCAGCAATCTCAAGGATCTGCAAGACGCGGTGCACAAGATCCAGGGCATTCCGTGGGTCAACACCCTGGCAGTGGATGACAAGGGCCAGACGCTGTACATGAACCTGTCGGTGGTACCGAACGTAAGCGCGGAAAAACTGGCCAAGTGCAGCGACCCACGCCTCGGTCTGCGCATGATCGTGCTGGACGGTTCCAACAGCGGCTGTGCCTGGGATGTCGATCCGCACGCGGCGCAGAAGGGCATCTTCGCTTCCAGCCAGTTGCCGCAATTGCTGCGCAGGGATTTCGTTCAGCACTCCAATGATTCGGCATGGCTGGCCAACCCGGCTCAACCGCTCACCGGCTATTCACCGCTGATCAGTCAGGAAGGACAACCGCTGGGCCTGCGCTCACGATTCGCGCTTGATCGTTTGGCTGAACTGAGCAAGAAAGGCCCGCTGGCAGTCAAGGATCTGCAGCACATGGTCATGGACGATCAGGTCTATCTGGCCGCGCAGGTCATGCCCGATCTGCGGAAGTTCTGCGGCGCCGATCTGGGCAGCGATGCAGCGACACTCAAGTCTGCGTGCGCCAGCCTCAAAGCCTGGGACGGCCGCGCCAATCTGGATTCCGGGCTCGGTCTGGTGCATTTTCAGAACATCATGCAGGCGCTGCTTGAATCAGCGGATATCTGGCGTGTTGCATTCAATCCGGCAGATGCGCAACACACGCCTCTCGGCCTGGCAGTCGAACAACCTGCCGTCGCCAAAGCACTGCGTGAAGCGATGCTTGCGTCGGTTGAGCGGGTCGCAAAAATGGGCCTGAAACCCGACACGCGCTGGGGTGATGTCCAAGTGGTCAGCAGCGGCGGGCAGCAAACGCCGATTCATGGCGGGCCGGGGA
>UCNP01000137.1 GCA_900473335.1 Hyphomicrobiales bacterium
GTGGAACGCGCTGAACGCGCGGGTGTTTTTCGGCCAGCGCATTGCGCGCAATGTGTTGATGGGCGGTGCGCTGGGGCTGTTCGGTCTGGGGCTGTTGTTCTGGCCGGAACTGGCCGGGCATCAGGCCAGTCCGCAAACCCTGCTGGGGCTGGGTCTGGCGTTGTGTGGCACCTTGTGTTTTTCAGCGGGGAATATGCTTTCGAGCCTGCAACAGAAGGCCGGCCTCAGACCGCTGACCACCAACGCCTGGGGCATGGCCTACGGCGCGGCGATGCTGACGGTGTGGTGTCTGTTCAACGGCATACCCTTCACCATGGACTGGTCGCCGCGATATGTCGGTGCGCTGTTGTATCTGGTGATTCCCGGCTCGGTGATCGGCTTCACTGCGTACCTGACGCTGGTCGGGCGCATGGGCCCGGAGCGGGCGGCTTACTGCACGGTGCTGTTCCCGGTGGTGGCGTTGAACGTGTCGGCGTTTGCCGAAGGTTATCAATGGACCGCACCGGCGCTGGTCGGGCTGGTGTTGGTGATGTTGGGCAACGTGCTGGTGTTTCGTAAACCGAAAGTGCTGTTGTCTGCAGGTCAAGGGAAGTTGGCTTGATAAAGCGAGCGCTGATACTCAGCGCTCAACTTTCAAAGTGATGTAGATCATTACCGGGAAGATGAAGTCGACAATATGTCGCGCCCAGTCCTTGGCATTCCAGGATTGCGAAGTGTCCATGTCGAACCACTCGACGCCGACCGTTTGCAGGCATACGTAGTAGATGAAGATGGCGACCAATATGCCCATGATTGAAAACTTCTTGGCTTCATGAAATGCCGCTGGCGATGCATCGATGTAGCGATACAACTGGTAAGCACCGATCAGGCAAAGCACGGTATAGGTGACTTCCATAGTGATGATGAACCAGTAGATCCGGTGATGGATCATCGGCGAATCGATCGCGCGGTACATGATGTTTTCGCTGGCGTTGGTGGTGTCCATGCTCAGGATATGTGCAACGTAAGTATAGTTGGACTCATAGTCAGTGAAGTTATGGATCATCACCAGCAGGCCAAAGAAACTTATATAAGCCATCAAGATGACTTTGCTGAAACGAATGAGTTTGTCGGTGGTCAGGGTGTTCACGGGGTTGGCTCTCCATGGCAATTAATCAATAAGTTGATAAGTTGCGAGAGCTTATAT
>UCNP01000144.1:0-1505 GCA_900473335.1 Hyphomicrobiales bacterium
AGCGATCAGTGAGTTTCTAGTAACACCTTCGGAGCTGGGGGCCCTGATTAATGTTTGATCTCCAAGAGGAGTATTCTCACCTACGTGAAGAGGTTCGTATCGGCAGTATCGCCGAACACGAACTTCAGGTGACAGAGTTTTTTCGTATCTATTCCACTCTTGCAGCAGAGAACGGCGATACGCCGGATATGGATTATTGTCCAATTCTAAAGGAAGGGCTGGGTGGTTACCGCATTGATGGGTACGCACTGGATATGCTCGAAGGCGAGTCTAGTGAATCTGGTGATCTATATTTGGCTGTAAGTGATTACCGACATGATGATGATCTCCCAGCCATCAATAGTCGAGATGTTGATCGCGCCGTTGATGGTGTTCAGCGGTTTTTCAAACTTTCATCTAGTCGAAAGTTTGTGGATAGCTTGGAGGAGGCTAGTCCGGCGTATCAACTTGCTGTTCTGATTCAACAATATAGCAGTAGAATTAGGCGGCTTCGTGTGGTTTTGTTCACCAATGGCCACCTGCGCGTTCGAAAAAGGGTATTTGAAACTNNCCATATCAATGTCCTCGATCTTGAGCGCTATTCTCGGATTTCTTCGACTGGTGGAGAACCTGTTGAAATTGATTTTGATGAGGACTTTGATGGGGCTATTGAGTGCCTCCCGGCTTCGGTAGGAGCTGATAGTTATCAGAGTTATCTATTCGCGATTCCAGGTTCGGTACTGGCCGAAGTCTTTGCTGTCTTTAGCAATCGCTTACTAGAGCAGAATGTAAGAACCTATCTGCAGGCAAAAACTGGCGTAAATAAAGGCATCTTGCGTACCATTGCGGAAGAGCCAGAAATGTTTTTCGCTTACAATAACGGGATCACCGCTACTGCGTCTTCTGTAGAGACGCGAAGGTTTGCTAGTGGTGCATTAGCGATTTCCCACATTAAGGACTTCCAGATTGTTAATGGGGGGCAGACCACTGCTTCACTCCTCTATGCTCGTGACGGCTTGGGGCGGAAATTGGATCACGTACACGTCCAAGTAAAATTGTCCGTTGTTGATAAAGGTCGTCTTGCTGATGTTGTTCCACGAATATCTGAGTATGCCAACACACAAAATAAGGTGTCATTGGCCGACCTTGCCTCCAATAGTCCAGTACAGATTCGAATTGAGCGTTTTTCCAAAGAGGTATCCGTCCCACAAAAAGCAGGCGAGCTATATAGCAGTAAGTGGTTTTATGAACGTACGAGTGGACAATATAAGAATCTCTTTTCCTACAAAACTCCGTCCGAGCGAAAAAAACTTGAGCTGATGTATCCGAAGACTAGACTCGTGACAAAGACCGATCTTGCAAAGTATGAACTATCTTTTGATGCGCGTCCTCATCACGTCTGTGAAGGCGCCCAAAAATGCTTTAACCGCTATACAACATCTGTGCTATCAAAGCTTGGCGATGGAACTACTCTAAGTGAAACTTGGTTTCGTAGATCCATGGCTAAAGCTTTGTTATTTATTAGA
>UCNP01000144.1:1511-1729 GCA_900473335.1 Hyphomicrobiales bacterium
GATTCAGGGCCAAAAACCAGCAGATCGACTTAGACCGCATTTGGCGAGAGCAAGCTGTTCCTTCGCTATTACTCAGCTGGATGCTAGATGAGGCCCGCTGCGTGGCAGATATTCTGAGATCCCCTCCAGATAACGTGCGCAATATATCGGAATTTGCAAAGCGGGATTTTTGTTGGGATCAGCATGTTAAAGGAAAAGTAGGCTTATTAAGCGAAGCA
>UCNP01000193.1 GCA_900473335.1 Hyphomicrobiales bacterium
GAAGGCGAAAGCGCGATCCTGGCGCTGCAACGCGGCGAATACCTGCAAGCATTCGTGCAGCTGTATCGCAGCAACAGCCTTTACTGGTTCGATGCCGCCACCGTTGCCGAGCGGGTGCTGACGGTCGATGAGCTCAAGCGGTACGTCGATGAGAACGTGCCGGCGCCGCCGCCATTGACGCAGCAAGAGCGCGATAACTATGTGCCGCTGTCGGTGGCCGCCCACCTGCGCAATCTGCTCGGTCGGCGCTTGCTGCGTGAGGGCCGTTACGAGGAAGCGGTCGGTTATTTCGCCAGTGACGATCTGCAGCACAAGGCCCGGCTCTATGGCGAGCAACGGCTCAAGGCCGAGTCGGCGTGGTGGCCGAGCAAACGCGCCAGTGCGTTGTACAACGCAGCTTGGACAGCCCGGGAGTGGGGCATGGACATCCTCGGTTATGAGATGGCCCCTGATTACGCCACCTTCGGTGGCAATTACACGCTGGAGAGCACGAAGCTGGATGTCGGCCCGCTGATTTCCACGGCGGAAGTGCAGCGCCAGCAGGCCAGCGCCGCGCAACCGGATCAGCGTTATCACTATCGTTTTGTCGCCACGGCACTGGCCAGTCGCGCCGCCGATAACCTGCCGCACACCAGTCAGGCGTTTGCCGCCGTGTTGTGCAACGCGGCCGGCTGGAACAGCAGCCTTGCGGACCAGAGCGCGCTGTATCAGCGCTACGTCAAGGAAGGTCCTTATGTGCCGTGGGCGCAAGACTTCGGCAATCAATGCCCGTACCCGGACTTCGAAAATGCCGACAAGCGCTACGTCACCCAGGTGACCGATGCCGTGCGTGAAACGCTGCGGCCGTACAAGTGGCCGGTGCAGATCGGCGCGATCGTCGTAGTCGCGGCCATCGCGTTACTGCTGATCACCCGTCGTCAGCGCAAGGTGCGCAAAGGCTAGGCCTGTTGAATAAAGCTCAGGCGTACGGCGAAGCCAATCAACAGACTGCCGAACAACCATTGCTGAACGCGCTGGGCGGTTGGACTGTGTTGCAGCCAACGGCCCA
>UCNP01000043.1 GCA_900473335.1 Hyphomicrobiales bacterium
TCAATGAAAAGGCTCTAGAACGATTTTAAAACATTGTATCAAGCGCGATATATCTTGATTTATTTTCGTATATGATCCAGTGCTCGGCGGAATATTGCGGGCATGGCTGCTTAAATTGTTAGAACAACTGATCAGATATGGCCTTGTAGGGCTGATGAACACCGCGCTTACTTTTTTGGTGATCGCGCTTCTGACCTACTTTGATGTGAACGCTTATGTGAGCAACATTGTTGGTTTCATTATCGGCCTTCTAAACAGTTACATTCTCAACAGTCGTTTTACATTTAATAATAAAACGTCATCGCACTCTGCCAAGAAATTCGCGGCATCATTTATAATTGCCTATCTCTTGAATATTGTGGTTCTCAAATTTTCCATTTCAATTTCCTTAATTCCCGTTTTGGCATCACAGCTAATCGCCATGGTATCTTATAACATTTCCTTATTTGTCCTCATGAAAGTTTGGGTTTTTGATCGTGATTAAAGAGAAATACAGCTTAGATGTGGTCATTCCTTGTTATAATGAAGAGGAAACAATACCACATACAATACCTCGCCTTAATGACTTTCTGACAGGATTTACACAGCATGAAGACATCGGCATGGCGTCTTTCCGGCTAATTTTGGTCGATGACGGAAGCAAGGATAGTACTTGGGATATAATTAATGATTTTTCTAAACATATGTCCGTACTTGGTATAAAATTAAGCCGCAATTATGGGCATCAGAACGCTATGTTGGCAGGCCTGTCTAACTCAGTTGGTGATGTTGTTCTTACCATCGATGCAGATCTACAGGATGACTTAAACGCGATCACGGATATGCTTAAAGCATTTCAGACCGGTGCAGAACTTGCATTAGGCGTGAGATCGTCAAGAGGTAACGATACGGGTTTTAAACGGAATTCAGCTTCTTCATACTACAAACTTATGAAGGTGTTTGGCGTTAACATCATTGAAAATCATGCAGACTTTCGTCTGATGTCTCGCAAGTCCTTGACCGCCCTATTGGCACATGAAGAGATTAACCTGTTTCTACGTGGCATTATCCCTACTATCGGGTTTCCTACTTCAATAATATATTATGAACGGCAGGACCGAGAATACGGCGAGACTAAATACACGCTGAAAAAAATGCTTGGTCTCGCGATAAACGGTCTGACATCATTCTCGGTTACACCTTTAAGATTAGCTACTGCATTAGGATTAGGCTTCAGTGCGGCAGCATTTATTGCAGCCTTTTGGGTGATATTCGTGAAAGTTTTTTATTTTGGCCATGCAGTGCCAGGCTGGGCATCGACTGTTCTTCCCGTCCTGTTTTTAGGTGGCATACAACTATTATGCCTAGGAATCATTGGGGAATACATTGGGAAAATATATCTTGAAGTCAAAAGACGCCCTCGATTCATTATTGAAAAAATCATATAAGATGACTATAAACAATTTACCATATAGCAAAAGCAGTTCATTTAAAACGGAATTAATAATATATTTCCTGTGCGCGATATTTATTTTTTCAATTTATGGAAACTACTTCAGAATTAATGTCTTTGGACACGATGAAGTACATTACTACGAAAATTTCCACTTTAAATTATTTGAAGAAGGTCGTTGGATTAACTATTTGCTACATGACATCCTCAGGGCAATACCTCTGACAGTATGGAGTATTGCGCTCGTAGCTATAGCATATTTATTCTTTTTCTTGCTTTTAATACATACACCTATTTCAAAGGCTGTATGCGCACTTTTTGCGACTAGTGTGGTTTCAAGCATTCCGTTTGTTTCTCAAAGCCTTTGGCCTGCAACATTATTCCCATCAATGGTCTCGTTGCTTTTTCTCTTGAGCATAAGAAATAGTATAGGTTATAAAAAAACATACATCCTCTCCGGCATTTTATTGTTTGGAGGATTGCAAAATTTATATTTTATGATTCCATTTTTATTCATAAATAATTTTCTTAGCTCCAACACTCATGCAAGAACTATTTTTCATCATACCTTATGGTGGATCGCTGGTTGCATTGCCGGAATATGCACATCTCTTATTATGGTTTTTATTATTACAGGCCAAGTCGGACTTGAAGTTGCAGACTGGCGCCAGACTAAACCACTCCACGATATCCAGAGTGCCATTAGTAATCTCCATTACGTCATAAGATCATTCATAGAACATCTCGGAAATTTCACCAGTCACCTTTGGGGTTGGTTTTACGTCCTCTTAGGTTCAGCAATTATATTGAATATCAAACTGAGAAAACACTACATTTATATGCTCGTAGTCATATTTTCCGTAGCTGTTTCTTATTTTGCATTTTCTCTGCCGCTTTCGCCGATTATTCAGACGCGAACCTTATTACCGCTCTACCTTGCAATTATTTTGTCTCTCGTTGTATTTTCGAATATAGTTTTTTTTTATGCGGTAAATATTTTTAATATGACTATCTTATGTTGTATAAATCTAACAATTTCCTCTGCATACATGAACAAACATAAAGAGGTTACTGATCATTATTATAACAGCATTTACCGCACCTTGGACCGTGATGCCAGCCAATACTCAAGCATTGTATTAAAAGGACAACTCCCCGATGAACAACCCTATGCATATTTTTTTAATTCTGCACCACTTATGCATTCGGTGATACATGCCTTAGGCGCGTCTTCTTATTGGGATTGCCGAATTGGAACGCGAGATCCAAGATGCTCGATGGAACTAAACACCACTCTTAAAAATATCACCGCAATGGATGGGGGGGAGCTTTTACTGTTGATCGACAACAAGCAAAATATTGCAGTTTTAGAATTTTTACCATCTATTGATCGCTAGACAGATGCTCGCGCTAGAGCGTTTTCATTGAATTCCGGGTCAGTTTTGGG
>UCNP01000074.1 GCA_900473335.1 Hyphomicrobiales bacterium
CTCCGGAAGCTGTTCCCCGCAGGAAGGACACGCAAAGGATAATTCAGCACGGGAACTGTTGGATAAGTTTGTCGAGATTATTTTTGAAAAGCCTGATTTGCACAAACCAAATGCGCCCTTCGACAAGCTCAGGATGAGGGAGGCTGGTCAAGACTTATTGGCGAGATGATAGGGTTGAATAAGAGCCTCAGCCGGGATGTGCCACTGCTGATGCAGCTTGAACACCATATCCAAAGTCAGGGCACGTTTTCGCGCCATAATTTCTGAGGCTCTTGGAGCAGAACCCAAGACTTTCGCCAGAGCCTTCTGGTTCAGCCCAGTCATTTCCATATGGGCAGCTATGGTTAAAACCGGATCTGGTGCGTTGATGGGATAATGCTCATCTTCATAAGCCTCAATCAATGTGGCAAGCACGTCAAAACGATCACCGTCTGGCGTTCCAGGCTTGGGCTGATCGTCGAAATAATGTGTAATTTCAGCTATTGCCCAATTATAATCATCTTCGGTTTTGATGGGTCGAATGTCTTTCATCACACTTTCTCCGGATCAATCTTGTCATATTCCTTATGCGTTCCGACAAACTTGATAAGAACACGTTTGAACGGATAGGCTACATGCACGATAAGGCGGTATTTATTGCCGCCAATGTCGAAAATCACCCGGTTATCGCCAACGAAATCAACGCTGGACCCAAACATTGCTTTCACATCATTTGGTGTATTCCATTCAGCTTTGCTGACCGTCAAATACCAGGTGGCCAATGGGACCTCGGCCTGATTATGCCTGTTCCAGAAGTCCCTCAGCGCTTTCTTGGCGATAATCTGCATGACAGACATATAGCGCTTTCCCATTTTGGGAACAAGAGCAATATTCCCGTTTTGGGAAATTTTTCCAACAGCTTCAGGCAAGCTTGATTTGCAACAGATAGGCAAAAGCTTCCTGAAAGGCGCATCATGACCAGTACGATGACGAGCTACCGTTTGATTGCTGCGGACCTGCCGCGCTCGCTTGCGCGTGTTGCCAAAGAACCGACCGTACAGCGCGATAGCGACTATTATCTGAAGAATATCGGCAATGTGAAAACCATTGACGATCTGATGAAAGATACGAAGCTGTATAATTACGCATTGAAAGCCTTCGGATTGGAGGAAATGGCCTATGCCAAGGCATTCATCAAAAAAGTCCTGACAGAAGGCATCGAGAACAAGGACAGTTTTGCCAATAAGCTGACCGATACGCGCTATAAGGAATTTGCCACAGCATTCAATTTCGCCAAACTTGGCGACAAGACAACCCAGAGCCCTGCTGTATTGAAGCCCGTTGTCAATAATTATGTCCAGATGACGCTTGAGCAGGAAACCGGCAAACAAAGTGACGGCGCGCGTCTGGCGCTTTATTTTTCCCGCAAGGCTTCGTCCATCACCAATGCCTATCAAATACTTGGCGACAAGCGGCTGCTTGCCGTTTTTCAAACGACATTCAATATTCCCAAACAGGTGTCAGGGCTTGATATTGATCGGCAAGCCAAGATGGTTGAAGAAAAACTTGACCTTAAGGACCTCAAGGATCCCAAAAAGGTTGAAAAACTGCTTCTCCGGTTTACGGCCATGTATGATATCGCCAATCCCACGACGAGTACGGCACCTTCCGTGCAATTGATGGGAGGGGCGGCACAGATCGGCATATCCCCCAGCATTCTTGCGACGCTGCAATCATTCAAGCTGGGAGGTCGCTGATGGAAAATTCCATTTATGTAGGACTCTCGTCGCAGATATCGCTGGAGCGCCGGCTTGATGTGCTGGCGCATAATGTAGCGAATATGTCGACGCCGGGCTTTCGGGCGACAGGCATGAAGTTTGATGCCATGGTTTCAAAGGCTGCCGAGAATTCAAGTTTCGTCAGTGCCGGTGAAAGCTTTATCAAAACCGAGGCGGGCCCGATAAACCAGACGGGCAATCCGCTTGACGTTGCCGCCAAAGGCAATGTCTGGTTTTCCCTGCAAACGCCTGCGGGTCAGGTGTTTACCCGCGATGGTCGAATGAAAATGTCGACAACCGGAGAACTCCTATCGGTAAGAGGTTATCCAATACTCGATGCCGGAGGACAGCCGCTGACAATTGACCCGAATGGCGGGCCGCCGCAGATATCTTCCGATGGTGCGGTCTATCAAAATGGCCGCCAGCTAGGCGCAATCGGACTCTTCACGATCGATCCGGGCGCAAAGCTCAGCTATTTTGATAATTCCGCCGTCATACCAAGTGTCGCTGCCCAGCCTGTGATTGACAATTCGAATGCGGGTGTCATTCAGGGCGCGATTGAGGGATCAAACGTTGATGCAATCAGCGAAATGACCCGGCTTATGAATGTCACGCGGGCTTTCGAGCGCGTCAATGCATTGCTTAGCGGCAATGAGGCGACATTTACAAGCGCAATCAAGACCCTCGGTTCCTCCTCTTGATGAACTGCGTCTCATGATTGCGCTGGAGAGTGCCCTACAGACAATGAACACCGGAACGGTGAAGCTTGATGCATTGGCGCGGCTATTATCACAGGCAACCAAAGAGCACAGGCCCATTGCTATTGGCGGCTATGTCAATGAGGTATCACGGTCTGCAATCGGGGTGAGGGGTATCTCGGATAAGGTGCACCTTGGCGATCTTGTGATGATCCGGTGCGATCAACAATTATATCCCGCTGAGGTGGTGCGGCTAGAGCAGGTCCAGACATTGATAAAGCCGTTCGACGACCGGATTGCCCCGCCGCTCGGCAGTCCGGTGTTTCCTGAAGGTGAGTTTCGCATCGCACCGGCACCGGATTGGAAGGGACGCGTAATCAACGCGCTTGGCGAACCGCTCGACGACAAGGGGTTGATGACTGCCGGAACCGACCCGATGCCGGTGGATTGTGCGGCACCATCTGCAATGAACAGAAGCCGGGTCGAAAAAGGTTTGCGCAGCGGCGTCAATGTCGTCGATATATTCGTGCCCATGTGTTTCGGCCAGCGTATGGGTATTTTCGCCGGTTCCGGCGTTGGTAAATCCACACTGCTGGCGATGATGACTAAAGCGGCGGATTTTGACACGGTTGTGCTTGCTCTGACTGGCGAGCGTGGCCGCGAAGTGCGCGACATGCTTGAAGACACTATGGCTGGCAAGCTCGACAAAACCATTGCTGTTATCGCAACCGGGGATGAAAGCCCGATGATGCGGCGACTGGCACCCAATACCGCCACCGCAATTGCCGAGTATTTTCGTGATCGCGGCGACAATGTGCTTTTGATCGTGGATTCGATCACGCGCTTTGCCCATGCTGCGCGTGAAATAGCCATTGCTGCGGGCGAGCCACCCGTGTCGCGCGGTTATCCGCCGAGCGTATTCAGCCAATTGCCGCGGCTGCTCGAACGGGCAGGGCCGGGTCTTGAAGGAAATGGCACAATTACCGGGCTTTATGCCGTGCTTGTTGATGGGGATGACCACAATGATCCGATTTCAGATGCCATTCGCGGCACGCTGGATGGTCATATCGTGCTGGATCGCACTATAGCCGCGCAGGGGCGGTTTCCGGCGGTTGATATTCTCGGATCTATATCACGTCTGGCGCACCATAACTGGACGCCGGATCAGGCAAAACTTGCGACGGGCCTGCGCAATTTAATCTCGAGATTTGAGGAAACGCGCGATCTTCGCATGATTGGCGCGTATCAGGCGGGCAGCGATCCGCAAATTGATCAGGCCGTGCATCTTGTCCCGCTTATTTATGGAACAATGCAGCAGACGCCAGCATCGCCCTTGTCTCAGGACCCCTATAGCGACCTTGCTACGGCCTTGCGGCCAACGGAGCCCTCATGAAAAGCCCCCAAGAAAAAACGGCAACACCTTCCCTGGCTGATATGGATGCGTCGCTATTGCCCAAACAGCGTGACAAACGCTTTGATGGCTATTTGAAAACAGCAGGTATCATTCTCGCAACGATCTCCTTCGTTCTGCCTTTTGTAATGTATTATGATGTTCTGAATGCGCGTCCGAGGCCCGAAACCTCCGGTGTCGAGGTGCGCGATCCGCTCAACCGCGAAAACCAGAAGGTCGTCCGCGAAACGCGAGGCAAAGCTGCTTCAACACTACCCAATTCGGGTGAAGAGCTTGATCCCATGACAACGGCAACGACCTCAGAACAGACCGCCGACAGGCTTGCAAGAATTGATGATGCGAGCAAACAACCCTTTCCGGGCAAGGCCAAATTCCTTGTTCGGGAAGTCGTGGGCGGGCTGGTGATGATTGAGGATGAGACAGGTTACTGGTTTGTCGAGAAAGGTTCGCCCTTACCCGATGGAAGCACATTGGTGGCTATACAGCGTGGAACGACGCCGGGAAGCTGGAACATCAAGACCTCCGATGGCGATATCATCGACAGAACATTTTAGGACGCAACAATTCCACTGAAGCTGGCGCCGCCGCAAGTCTCACGCAAGCCTGACCGCATATATTAAGAACGGGTTAATCGGTTCGATTGCGGGGAAACACATGCAGGGAATTCATCTGTTCGATCTGGCATCGCGTCAGGCCGAGTGGCTTTCGGTAAGGCAGGCAGCGGTTTCGGGAAATGTTGCGAATGCAAATACGCCTGGATTCAAGGCGCGCGATGTCGAGCCTTTCCGTGACGTCCTTGTCCAATCGCAACTGACGATGGCTGCGACCAATCCGAAACATCTGGAAATCGATGCCTCAGGCATTGCCGCAACTGCGCTTCGCAAGGATGCGGTGACTGAGCAAAATCATTCCAAAAACACTGTTAATCTCGAAATGGAAATGGTGAAGTCCGGCGAGATCAATCGTGAGTTCGCGCTCAATACCAGCATCGTCAAGGCGTTCCATCGCATGATGATGTCATCTGTGAAGGCGTGAGAACATGAGTGATCCGCTACAAGCCGCACTCAAGGTTGCTGCATCCGGCCTTTCCGCCCAGTCGACGCGTTTGCGTATTGTTTCTGAAAATCTTGCCAATGCGCAATCGACCGGTAAGACCGCTGGTAGCGACCCTTATCGGCGCAAGACCGTATCCTTTGCCACCGAGCTTGATCGTACGACCGGCGTCGAAACAGTCAAAATTGCAGAAGTCGGCAAGGACACTTCCGCCTTTGTCGAGGAATATGAGCCGAGCCATCCGGCTGCCGACAGCCGCGGCTATGTCAAATATCCCAATGTCAGCATGGTCGTTGAAATGGCGGATATGCGCGAAGCCAACCGTTCCTATGAAGCCAATCTCCAAGTGGTCAAGCAAGCGCGCGAGCTGATTGCCATGACCGTCGATCTTTTGAGGAATTCCTGATGATAGACCAGCTTCTGAGCGTTTCTACCCGCAACGCCCTTTCTAAACTGACGGAAACAGTCAATCAGGGGGCTGCCCCTGCTGCATCGCAAGTTGCCGCCGCCGGTCAGCCTTCCTTTGACAATGTGCTTTCGCAACTTGCCAGTTCGGTGAGTGGCAAATTGCAAAATGCGGAAGCGGTTTCGATGAAAAGCATGACGGGCGACGTGCCGACCCGCGATGTGGTGAATGCGGTCATGGATGCGGAACAGTCGCTGCAAACGGCGATCGCCATCCGCGACAAGATTGTTCAGGCCTACCTCGAAATCAGTCGCATGCCGATTTAGCTGGATAAGGAATCCCAATGAAAGCGCTTACGATCGCAGCCACAGGCATGAATGCCCAGCAGCTTAATCTGGAAGTCATTGCGAACAATATCGCTAATATCAACACGACCGGATATAAGCGCGCAAAGGCCGAGTTCTCCGATCTTCTGTATCAGGCAGAGCGGAGCGCGGGCGTACCCAATGCAGCGAACCAGAGCATTGTTCCCGAGGGTGCCATGGTAGGGCTTGGCGTGCAGACGGCGGCTGTTCGCAATCTGCATATTCAAGGGCCGCTCAACCAGACCGGCAATCCTTATGACGTGGCGCTTGTCGGTCGTGGATGGTTTCAGATACAGAATCCAGCAGGCGATACTTTGTATAGTCGCGCTGGTGCGTTCAACGTCAATGGCACGGGCCAGCTTGTGACCCTTGACGGCAATCTCGTGGAGCCGAATATCGTGGTTCCTACGGACGCTATTGAGGTGAAGATTACAGAGAGCGGCCAGGTATTTGCCAAAATGGCAGATCAAACGCAGCTGGTTAATCTTGGACAATTGCAGATTGCAAATTTCGCCAATGAAGCCGGACTGGAACCCCTCGGTGACAATCTGTTCCGGCAGACCGATGCGTCTGGCGATCCGGTGGTTGGTGTTCCGGGCGATCCGGGCTTTGCAACCTTGAAGCAGAATTACCTAGAGAGCTCGAATGTCGATCCGGTGAAGGAAATCACTGATCTCATAACGGCGCAGCGCGCCTATGAGATGAATTCCAAAGTTATTCAAGCTGCCGACGAAATGGCCTCGGTTGTTTCGAAAAACCTGCGCTGAGGATTATGATGACAGGCTTGGGAACGATAAAGAAACTGTTGCAGGTCAGCTCTTTTGTGGCTGCCTGTCTCTTTGCAACATCTGCACTGGCAGACCGTATCGCCTTTATCGTCCCGTCGCAGATTATTTACCCCGGCCAAGCTATTGGCAGCGACGGCTTGCAGGAAAAGATGTTCACGATCAAGTCGAGCGCGGCAGGAAGTTATATTCTGTCCGCAGATCAACTGGTTGGAAAGGTTGCGCGCAAGACCCTCCTTCCGGGAAAGCCAATTCTTGTTTCGGCGGTGAACGAACCCGATCTCGTTCAGCGGGGAGTCGCGGTGCCGATCATCTACGATGCCGGGGCATTGGTGATTGCCGCTAAGGGCATTCCGATGGAGTCGGGCCGGTCGGGTGACTTCGTCAAAGTGCGCAATATTGACAGTGGTATTATCGTAACCGGAACCGTGCTTGCTGATGGAAGCATTCAGGTCGGCATGCAATGAAGCTGGTGCGTACCATCACTGCGCTTGTCGGACTGATGCTTGCGGCACCTTCCGTGCCCTATGCAGCGGAGCCTTCAGCCAATGCCAAGGATTATAAAACATCAGGGCAAGCGCGGGCTGCATTTCAGAAAGAGCTTGATGATGGTCACTGGGGCGGTGTCTCATCCCAACTTGGTGAGGGTGGGGCCATCGCCCGCTTGAAGGATATTGCCAATATTCAGGGTGTGCGTGAAAACCAGCTTGTCGGCTATGGTTTGGTGATCGGCCTGAACGGCACGGGTGACAGCTTGCGCAGCGCGCCATTCACAGAGCAGTCAATGCGCGCCATGTTGGATAATCTTGGTATTAGCCCGCCTGCCGGCACATCGCGCACGAAGAATATAGCCGCCGTTATTGTAACGGCCAATCTGCCTCCCTTTGCCGGACGTGGCTCACGAATTGACATTACGGTCTCATCTTTGGGCGATGCGACGTCTTTGGCCGGTGGGACCTTGGTCATGACACCATTGGCTGCGGCCGATGGCCAGACCTATGCCGTCGCACAGGGCAATATGATCGTCTCCGGGTTTACGGCTGCTGGTCAGGCAGAGACAATAACGCAGGGCGTGCCAACAAGCGGACGCATTCCCAATGGTGCGCTGGTCGAGAAGGAAGTTACCGGCAATTTCGGTCATGATGAACTTGTTGTTGAACTGCGCGAGCCTGATTTCACAACAGCGGTTCGCATTACCGATACGATCAATGCTTTTGCAAAGCGACGCTACAAACAGGCTGTTGCCAAAGAGCGCGATTCAAAATCGATCCGCTTGAGGAAGCCAGCCAGTATATCCGCGACGCGCTTTCTTGCCGAGATTGAAGGTCTTCCGGTGGTTACGGATGAAGTTGCACGCGTGGTTGTCGATGAGCGGACAGGAACGGTCGTGATTGGCGAAAAAGTCCGCATCTCCCGTGTTGCGATCAGCCATGGCAGTCTGTCTGTGCGCGTGACGGAACGTCCTACAATTGTCCAGCCTGAACCATTTTCCGATGGTGAAACTGCGGTGGAACCAGACACCCAGATCGACATAAACCAGACATCGAAGATCGGAATGCTTGGGGGCACTGATCTTGAAAGCCTCGTTAAAGGTCTGAATCAGATCGGGGTGAAACCACAGGGCATCATAGCGATCCTGCAAGGCATCAAGACTGCTGGTGCTCTCCATGCCGAATTGGTGGTGCAATGAACAGACCCATACAATTTCTAAAAATATCTGTTGCGGCTTTTGCTTTTGTATTGGCCTTGCTCTTGCCTGCGGCCTACGGATTTTCACAGGAAGCGACAGGGACGCAGGATGATAGCGGACAGGAAATCGACCGGTATTGTTCCAACATCACGGACAAGGCAGCCGATGCCCGTTACGCGATGCAGACACGCGAACTTCAAGAACTGCGCGCAGACATTGACAGCCGCATTGAGCTTCTTGATGCCAAGCGCAAGGAATATGAAGTCTGGCTGAAGCGCCGCGATGAATTCATCGACAAGGCTGAAGACTCGCTTGTCGGGATCATATCCAAGATGCGGCCCGACGCTGCGGCAGCACAAATGGCTCTGCTCGGAGACGAGGCTGCCGCTGCCCTATTGCTGAAACTCAATCCGCGCGTATCCAGCGTTATTCTAAACGAAATGCCGCCGGAAAAATCATCCAAGCTGGCGCGGGTTATAGTCGGCTCGCGGGTTGTAACGACAAAAGAAAGAACCGCGCAATGAAAAAAGCGGCAATGCCAATCGCCTTTGCAAGCGTCCTTCTGATTTCTGGCTGTGCAATGAATCCGCGTGACTTCAACCGTCCGCCAGAAATGACGCCGGTTGGCACAGGGGTGGGGCATAATTTCACGGTGAGCGATCCCTCCAACTACCCAACGCAGCCTCGTCCGCAGAAATATTCCCTCTGGCAGGACAGACAGGCAAGCTTCTTCCGTGATCCACGCGCAACCAATCCTGGCGATGTGCTGACCGTTGTTATCTCAATTGATGACCGGGCGAAGCTCGACAATAAATCTGATCGTTCGCGGGTGGCTTCGGGTATTTATGGAGCCAAGGCGGATTTGGGCGGCAGCGGTGTCTCTGTAAGCAATATTGGCGGTAATTTCGATTATGATTCCGACAGCCGCACGAAGGGTGAGGGCAAAATTGAACGATCTGAGAAGATCGATCTTTCCGTTGCTGCAATTGTCACCGACATCCTGCCGAATGGAAATCTTATCATTCGCGGCTCGCAGGAAATACGCGTCAATAACGAGCTTCGCGTGCTCAACGTGGCGGGTGTCGTGAGGCCGCGCGACATTTCCGGTTATAATACAATTTCCTACGAGAAAATTGCAGAAGCACGCATTTCCTATGGCGGGCGTGGCCGTCAAAGCGAAGTGCAACAGCCGCCTTGGGGCCAGCAGGTCCTTGACGCGGTTTCGCCCATCTAGGAACAGATGATGAGCGCTATCACAGAAGATCCCGGACAAACACGCAAGGCGCCTTCCATAGCCGCTTTAGCCATTATTGTTGCCGTGCTGACGCTTATCGCGGCTGGCGGCGGCTGGTTTTTGGGCGGTCAGTTGCGCGTTACGGTACCTTTGGATGCGTCAGCGACAAAAGAAGAGAGACCTTCACCCGTGGAAGCCATGCCTTCGGGAAGCGTTGTCGCCCTGAAGCCGATCCTTACCAATGTCAAAATTCCTCAGGATGTTTGGATCAGGCTGGAGGCGGGGCTGGTTGTAAGGCCGGGAGAGGCGATTTCTGACGAGCTGACAGCGGCCGTTGCCGGCGACTTCATGGCGTTCCTTCGCACGGTGAACCTGATGCAATTGCGCGGACCGGCGGGACTTGAATATTTGAGAATGGACTTGCAAGAACGCGCGCGCATGCGCACCGAGGGCAAGGTCGATAAAGTGTATATCTGGGCACTGGTGGTGGAATGAAAAAACGGCTTCTGACACCGCTGGTTCTGGTTGGGCTCCTGCTTGGTCTTGGTGGTACGGCCATGGCTCAACAGGGTTCACTGCTTGAGGGATTGATACCTCAGGGCAGTGCCTCATCGAGCGGCCAGATCATTCAGATGCTGGCAGCATTGACCGTTCTGTCAGTCGCGCCGGGCATTCTCATGATGGTTACCAGCTTCACGCGGTTCGCCATTGCGTTTTCAATGTTACGGGCCGGGTTGGGATTGCAGACCACTCCGGCCAATCTGGTAATGATCAGTCTTGCATTATTCATGACCTTTTATGTCATGGCACCCGTGTTTGATCGGGCTTGGCAAAATGGTGTTCAGCCATTGGTGAATAATCAGATTACCCAGGATGTGGCGATTAATGAAATTACGGCACCTTTCCGCGAATTCATGCTGCGGCAGGTGCGTGACAAGGATCTGCGCTTGTTCGAGGATCTGGCGGATGAATCATTTCGCACACAGGCAAATCAAGTCGTTGATCTGCGTATCCTTGTCCCGGCTTTCATGATTTCTGAACTGCGTCGGGGATTTGAAATTGGCTTTCTGATCGTTTTGCCATTTCTGGTGATTGATCTGATCGTCGCAACGCTCACCATGTCCATGGGCATGATGATGCTGCCACCGACAGTGCTGTCGCTGCCGTTCAAAATACTTTTCTTTGTATTGATCGATGGCTGGAATATTCTTGTCGGCAGTCTGATCCGGTCCTATTCTTAGCCGGATACAGGTGCGCTAATCAACTTTGAAAAATTAATCATGAACGTTATTGAAACCGTAACATTTTTGGCATACTCATCACGCACATAATGGGTTGTCGTAGCGACAATAGGCATGATGCCGCTCCGTTATACCGGTCGATCCGGTATGTCCCAATCTGTATTTCATCAGGGACTTCATCCAATGGCTAGCATTCTTACAAACGCATCAGCAATGACTGCGCTACAGACACTTTCTTCAACCAGCAAAAATCTGTCTACAACGCAGAACCGTATCGCAACGGGTATGAAGGTTGCAGAAGCTTCAGACAACGCCGCATATTGGTCAATCGCGACAACTATGCGCTCGGACAATAAGGCAAACGATACAATTACCAGTGCTCTGGGTCTCGGCGGCGGTAAGGTTGATACAGCCTATACAGCTATCAAAGACGCTGTATCGGTTGTTGACCAGATCAAGCAAAAGGTTCTGGCAGCGAAAAACGCCAGTACTGACGACAAAGCCAAGATTCAAACTGAAATTTCGGCATTGCAGTCACACCTGAAGACCAGCATCGGCGGCGCATCCTATGCGGGTTCGAATCTGCTGAGCACCGACTCCGCTGCTGCAGCCGGCCCGGCCTCAACCTTGAGCATTGTTGCTTCCTATAATCGCTCTGCGACTGGCGATATAACGACAGGTACGATCGATGTTGATTTGAAGGCAATCAATGTCATCGATTCGACTGCTGCAAAAGGCGGTATCCTGGACAAGGTTTTCGTCGGCGCAGACGTCAATACTGTTTCAGTATTGGATCTCAATGTTTCGGCAGCCACCAACGCTCAGCTCGATCAGATGCTGACAGGTATCGAAACAGCATCCAAGGGCCTTTCGAGCGGTGCAGCTGCACTTGGTGCTGCCAAGACCCGTGTGGACCTGCAGACCACTTTCATCAACAATCTTTCCGATGCAATTGATCGGGGTATTGGTGCGATGGTTGACGCAGACATGAACAAGGAATCAGCTCGTTTGTCGGCTCTCCAGGTCCAGCAGCAGCTTGGTGTGCAGGCTCTTTCGATTGCCAATTCCGGCAACCAGAATATCCTGTCGCTCTTCCGCTAATAAGAATAGTTTTGCAAAATCAAAATTGGCCACGCCTCGTGCGTGGCCTTTTTGTTTTCGAAACCTGATTTGAGCGCCGCCACTCTAACTTCGCGCAAGCTTCAGCATCTATGGTCACCGCACGGCGTTGCGGTGGGAATTGATGGAAAAGAACGTAAGACAGACTTTCGAGCAGTTGGGAACAGCGTTGAAGAAGCTTGGCGCAAGGCGGCTGATTGCGCTTGGCATCATCGGCGTGACATTGTTTGCCGCCATTCTTGTATCGAGTTTTTATCTTAATCGCCCGCAATATGAGACGCTTTACGTTGGATTGAGCCGGGATGACGTCAACCGCATGGGCATGGCCTTGGGTGAGGCTGGCATTCCGTTTGACGTTAAGTCTGACGGGACATCGGTCCTGGTGCCCTTTGGCAAGGCGGATCAGGCGCGTATGTATCTTGCCGAAAAGGGCCTTCCGACTAGCAATAATGCTGGTTACGAACTTTTCGACAATATGGGGTCGCTTGGCCTGACCTCCTTCATGCAGGAAATCACCCGCGTGCGTGCGCTGGAAGGCGAGATATCCCGAACTATTCAGGCAATCCGGGGCATCAAGGCCTCGCGCGTGCACATTGTTCTGCCGGAAAAAGGCAGTTTCCGCCGTGGCGATCAAGCGCCATCAGCCTCCGTTGTCATTCGCACAGAAGGCGATTTTGCGATTGAATCGGCGCAGTCTATTCGTCAGCTTGTCGCTGCTGCTGTCCCGCAATTGACAGCATCGGAGGTAACGATCCTCGATACCAATGGTAGATTGCTGGCATCAAAGGATGATGGCACGAATGCGGGTGCAGTCATGTCTGCAACGCTTGAGCAGAATGTCTCTTCCTCTGTCGATGAAAATATCCGCAAGGCGCTTGCACCCTATCTTGGTGTAGGACATTTCCAGACGAGTGTTCAGGTGGCGTTGGATACAGACCGGCGCCAGACAAATGAGACTGTGTTTGACCCGGAATCGCGCGTGGAACGCTCGGTTCGCGTGGTGCGCGAGAGTGGCGATTCCAAAAATTCCACCAGTGACAATGCGACAGGCGTGGAACAGAATATTCCGCAGGAAGAAATTGCCAGCAAAAACGGCGATAGCGCTACGGAAAAGACTGACAAGCGCGAAGAACTCACAAATTATGAACTGAGTTCGAAAACGGTTTCGACCACAAGCGACAGTTATCAGATCAAGCGCCTGTCGATTGCCGTGGTCGTTGATCAGGCGCGATTGCTTGCCACGGCGGGTGAAACGCCGCCGCCCGCCAATTTTGTTGATCAGCAGATCGCCAAGATTACGCAATTGGTTGCGACAGCTGCTGGCCTCGATACAAAGCGTGGCGATGTAATCAACGTGACGGCTGTCAATTTCATGGAAGCGGCTGACGAACAGCTGCAACCGGCTTCAACATCCATTTCAGAGTTGATCTTCCGCCAGACAGGCACGCTCATCAATGCGGCTGCGCTGATCGCGGCAGTGGGGCTGGTGCTCTGGTTTGGCGTTCGTCCGTTAATGCGGGAAATGAACAATCCGCAGAACGCTTTGCAGCTTGCTGATGAATCAGGTTTTGCAATGCCGGGGTTAGCGCCTGCAACCAATCTTCCAGCTGTGGCTACCGCAAATACTGAGCAAAGCGTGCCCTATGATGATCTCAGCGAGCTAAGGCGGCGTATGCGCGTGCCAGCTCAAAACAGGCTGGAGCAGATGATTGATATGGATGAAGAGCGTGTCGCCGCCATCCTCAAGCAATGGGTGCACGAAGCAGCATGACCGCCACGCAGTCAAGGTCGATTGCCAGTATGCTGACCGACTTCACGCCAAAACTGGTGCCTGATGATCGCGTGACCGTTTTCACTACTCCCGGCGAGCGGATAACGATCAGGCCTGATGCTGACGATGCACCCGAAGAGGTGGTCGAACTCATTGATTATGAGCTTAAAATCAAGGAAGCCTTTGCCGCCGGGCGAGAGTCCGGACAGGGTGAAGCATCGGTCTTGTTCGAGGCAGAAAAGGTGCGGCTGGAGCGAGAATTTCAGGAAGAGCTGGCTTCAGCCGAACTCTTGTTTCTGGAGCAAACGGGCGCACGCATTTCGACCCAGCTTGATGAAGGGTTGAAGGCAATTGCCGCAGACCTTTCCGGCCTGCTGGCAGGGGTGCTTGTTCCCCTGATTGAGGATAATATGCGAGAACGTGCAGTGGGTGCGTTCGCATCGGAAATTGAACGATTGACCAAGGGTTACGAAGGCATTGCTGCGACAATTAGCGGGCCGCTTCACCTTCTCAATGCGCTGCGCAGCCAGTCCGGCTTTGATCTCACCCGCTTCACATTGACAGAGGCAAATCAGGCCGAATTATCCCTGAGGCTCGATGATGCTGTCGTCGAAACACGGCTTGGTCGTTTAATCGATAGTTTGAGAGACCATATTCGATGAATATCGATCCTGAAACCCATCGGGAAATTGTCATTGTGCGTCGAAGCCGCGGCGATGGCGAAGACAGCCACCATGGTGGCGTGTGGAAAATCGCCTATGCGGACTTCATGACCGCAATGATGGCGTTCTTTCTTGTCATGTGGCTCATCAATGCGGCAAATGAGGAAACGAAGGCTGCGGTTGCCAGCTATTTCAATCCTGTGAAACTGATGGATCGCAATGCGAGACCAAAGGGAATTCAGGACTCCGATGAGGAAAAGGGCAAGGTTTGGTTTGAGCGCCCGGATTCCATTGATGCCGAGACAAAAAGCTCGCGGAATGAGCGGGACGTGGAGACACAGCCGGAGCGGGAAGAGCGGCAGATTTTCAAGGATCCTTATGCGGTTCTTGCCGAGATCGCAACGGATTCCGGTGTGCTTCAAAACCGTTCCGTTGCGGGCGCCGGCGGTATGAATCGTGCAGGTCCATTGACTGGTGCAGAAGGGGGCGAAGCTTACCGCGATCCCTTCAACCCCAATTATTGGACTGAGCAGATGGATGAGGAAATTTTTCCTCTGACTGACAGTCCGCCTGTCCCCCCGCCATCTTATGAGAAAAGCGCCATCGTCAAAGCGGATGGTGCGAAGCAAGAGGGGACAAAGATCGACCAGGTATCGCTGGCACAGCGACTGGATGCAGGCAAGATCAGTCCGGAAGCGGCCAACAAGGCATCGGAGAATCTGAAGCCTGCCAAGCCGACAGACAAAGAGATCAAGCCAGACATCAGCCAGGCAGAAATTGCCCAGAAACTTGCAGCGGAAATCGCAAAGACGGGCATTGCAAATGAGAAGAACGCGCCGGAGGTAACAGTCGTCCCAACGGATGAAGGCGTCATGATTCAGCTGACCGATAAGGTTGACTATGGCATGTTTGCTGTTGGCTCGGCAAAGCCTGACAAGCGCGTTGTGCAGGTTCTCGATGAGATCGGCAAGATCATCGCATCACGCAAGGGCGATGTCATTATTAGCGGTCATACCGATGCGCGGCCTTTCAAGAGCAACAATTATGATAATTGGCGTCTGTCTTCGGCACGGGCCCATATGGCCTATTATATGCTGACGCGGGGTGGGCTTGATGCGAAGCGTATTCTTCGAATTGATGGTTATGCGGATCGTGACCCGAAAATTGCGTCTGATCCATATGCCGCTCAAAATCGCCGGATTGATATTTTTCTTAAGACAGCTGGCAGATGAAGTTGCGACGGTATCATTTCCTTTTGATACTTGGCCTGCTTGGTTTGCCGCTGGGGCAGGCGCGGGCGGATATGCTCGCGCCAGAACCATATCTACTGGTGCGGTCAATGCGCATGTTGCAGGATCAGGTTGCATCGGGAAAGCCGGAAGCTCTACCGATGCTCAACCGGGTTCTCACACATATTTCGCGTCAATTTAAGGAAGCAAAGCCGGAAGCCTGGGACAAACCCGCCAATGCCTATGCACTCTTCATCTATCTGCTGAATGGTGGCAATCCTGATGTTGTGCGCGGCATTATCGCCACGCTGAAGCCGGATCAGGTCGATCAGAAACTGATCGCCGGGTCATTGGCCTATGCGGATGGGGATGCGCTTCGAATTGTTGAGAATTTTCAAGAACTGCCACCAAATTTGCCGATCGAACTGAACGCTTCCATCTATTTGGTTACGGCTTCACAACTCGCATCAATTGATGCGATGACGGCGCTCAAGCGTCTTGATTATATAAGACTCAATGCACCGGGAACCCTTCTTGAGGAGGCCGCATTGCGGCGGGGCCTCGCTATTGCTGCTGGCCTTGGTGACAAGGATAAGTTGTTAGGTCTTGCCAGAAATTATCTGCAACGCTTTGAGCGCTCACCCTATGGCGAAGATTTTTATCGCCAACTTGTCGATGCTTTGTTGAAGCTGAAAAACAAGGTGAGCGATGAAGAAATCAAGGAATTGGCTGAACTCGCTTGGCCGGGTGCCAGGATGCCTTTCTATTTGCGCGTTGCCCGTGGCTCTATCGTCAATGGCGATCTGGCCCGTGCCCGGTTTGCGGCACAGGAAGCAGAGGGGTTGGCGGCCACCCTCAAAGCCGACGATACGCAAGCAAAACTCTACCTTGCTGTGAGTAATGTGGGTTCTGATCAGACCGGAGAAGCAAGCAGAATATTGTCCCAACTGCCGAAAGATCGCTTGCATGGCCGAGATATAAAACTGCTTGAAACGGCCATGGCTATGGCCGGAAAGATAATGGCGCAACCCGACATTTCTCCCGCTATCGCTGAACCTCAGCCCAATCTTCCCAAGGCGGTTTCTACGCGGGCAGCGCAAAGCACGAGCAAGCCTCCTGTCATTGACACGGAAGATGCAATGATCACTGAAGCGCGCAAGAAGCTCGACGCCATCGACGCAATTCTTGGAAAGACGGGCAAATGACGATTGGAAACAATATGCCTTTCAAGCTGAAAATGCCGTCGGTGGTCCACGCTAAGGCTAAGGAAGAGGCGCAGAGCGATCTTAAGGAAATGGCGGGCACGAATGAGCTTCAGCCGGATTTCGGATCACTGTTAAAAGCTGTCAAGCCTATGCGCAACGGTGATCCAAAGCAGTCTTTTGGTGACGAAAAGGATAATACTGAGTCCAAAGAGCTGCATGATAGCGAGACCTCGGTACCCACAGCACAGGGGCTTTTTAACCAACCCATTATTGCGTTGGAAAAAATGCTCGATCGTCGTCAACATGACGAAGCCGTTCTCATGCCTGCTGCTACAACTGAAGAGGCGAACGCTGAAGGCAAAATCTCCCCGAACGATTCAGGTGATGTCAGACCCTCGGTAGACAGTGCGGAGATTAGGCAAGAGGTAGAAGCAACTGCTTTGCCAGTGCAGAACCAATCTCAGTCTTGGAAAGCGACCGAGTTTTCTGCTCTACCGCATAATTCCTCTGCATTACCTAAATCCGCGCAAGCCGAATCTGACCCGACGCAACAATCACTTGCGCCCGAAACACAGCCGGAGATTAAAACTGCCAGCCGAACCGTTTCACCAATCGAGGCAGAAACAGAAAAATCCCATTCCTCGACAATCGCGCAGACATCGTTGCAGGAAGTAGCTGCTACGCCTGATAATAAGGCGTCCCAACAGGCAATTTCGTCACTGCCGCAAGCCACCGTAAAACCATCTGCTGCAAATATCCTGGTGCCTGCTGCTTCGGTCAGCCATCCGGCTGTTGCGGACATACAGATCATTTCAGATCGAACCACAGGAGCAGCAAGGACACTGGTCATTCAGTTGCAGCCCGTCGAACTCGGCACTGTAACGGCCAGACTTCGCCTGACTTCTGATGGTATGCATATACAGATTGCGGCGGCAAGTGCTTCTATGGCGGAACATCTGTCCAATGATCGGGAGGCGCTCGGCAAAGCATTGCACCGCGCTGGTGTCACGGAGGATGCCTCCAATGTCACGATATCAATTGTAGATCGCTCTCCGACAGCTGCAGGAAGCAATCAAACAGGCCAACAAAATATTGGTGGGCAAGACCCGCAACAGTTTGGTGGGCGGGCAAATAGTCAAGGCCAATCCGGCTTCCAGAACAGGTCAGAGGACCAGCTGGCGAATCAGCCTTTGTTCGAGGATGTTGCTGTGTCGGATGACCACGCAGAAACACTAAAAAAAGCGACGCATATTAACTCGATGCGTGGACTTGTCGTGTAATATTTTGCTTGGCGTCAAGCAAATACTTCTCACAATATTTCAAAATGGCAAATCGCCAGAGTTTCCAATTTTGGCCAAATGACAGCCAAGAGTCTTCTCGCGGCTCCAATATTTAACATTTCGTAAAGATTGAGTTTTTCCGGAAGCAAAAATGACAATCAAAAGTGGTTTGGAATTACCCAGCGGAAGCGTAAATCTTTCGCAGCAAAAGACCACGTTAATACACGGTAATAAAACGTGAATTTAATTTTCTGCTCATATTTTGTTAAAGGGTTTGCGTCAGATTTATTGCAAGCGCTGACCCTTAACTGCCCCCTCCTACCAAGCACCCAATTTCAGCTCTTCTCTCCTCCCAATTAATTAGGATCAATTAGTTGGGAATTGTCGGCGACTCCTTCCCCCCGCTAGGTGTGTCGTGCTTGGGGTAAGTTACTGATTCGGAAGGTGGGGTTGTGATTGTAGTCGTCGACGAACGAAGTCTGGTGACGAGTGGGTATTCTGCGTGGTTTGCCCGGGAGGGCATAACAACAACCGGTTTTTCTCCGAACGATTTTGGCGAGTGGGTAGCCACCGTTCAGGAGCAAGATATTATGGCCGTGGAAGCATTTCTTATCGGGGAATGCGCAAACCGCAGCCAGTTTCCAAATAAAATTCGTGAACGGTGCTCAGCTCCCGTGATTGCGGTTAATGACACACAATCGCTGGAAAATACGCTGGAGCTTTTTCAAGCCGGTGTCGATGATGTCGTGCGCAAGCCGATGCATGTCCGCGAAATATTGGCGCGGATCAATGCCATTCGCAGACGTTATGGCAATGGTAGCAGCGGGACACAGATCGGCCCGGTCCGGATTTTCTCAGATGGACGTGATCCGCAGGTCAATGGGGTCGAGTTTTCATTGCCGCGCCGGGAACGACGTATCCTTGAATATCTGATTGCCAATCGCGGACGGCGGTTGAACAAAGCCCAGATATTCAATGCGATTTATGGAATTTTCGACAGCGAGGTCGAAGAGAGTGTCGTTGAGAGTCACATCAGCAAGCTGCGCAAGAAACTGCGTGAGCAGCTTGGATATGATCCAATCGATTCCAAACGCTTCCTTGGCTACTGCATAAATCTCGACTGAAGACTGGCGGTTTGCCGCCAGTCTTTATCGATCGAATGATCAGCTTCCCTCAGTGATTCCCGACGTCAGCTTCGCGCAAGTATCGAGGCATAACGATTCTGGATTGAATCGCGCTTTAGGAGACGGAAATGAGCCTTTACGGAATGATGCGAACCGGCGTGTCGGGTATGAACGGCCAAGCCAATCGCCTGTCCGCTGTATCGGAGAATATCGCCAACTCAAGCACGACCGGTTATAAGCGGGCGAGTACCGAGTTTTCGTCGCTTGTTCTCCCCAGTTCCGGTGGTTCGTACAATTCCGGTGGTGTTGAGACGACGGTGCGCCACCATATCTCAGACGATGGGTCGCTGCGTTTCACCACATCCTCGACCGATCTTGCCTTGAAAGGCAGGGGCTTCTTCATCGTCAGCAATGCCAATGGCACGCCATATTTGACCCGTGCGGGATCATTTGTTCCAGATTCCGCCGGTAATCTCGTCAATACTGCGGGTTTCTATCTGATGGGCTATCCCATCACCAACGGAAATGTAAATCCCGTTGCCAATGGCTATCAGGGGCTGGAAAAGATCAATCTTGCGCAGAACGATCTGATTGCCGATCCGAGTCGTAAAGGTGTCTTTACCGCTAACTTGCCGGCTGGAGCGGAGGTTATCGCCGCTGCCGACCGGCCGCCGGCAAATACAACAGCCACGGCAAAATTCACGGCAAAATCATCGGTTCAAACCTATGATAATCTAGGTAATGTTGTTGTCTTGGACATTTACTACACCAAGACGGCGGACAACCAATGGGAGGCTGCCGTTTATAACAAGGCCAATGCATCGGCAACGGGCGGGTTCCCTTATACGCCAGCTGCTCCGCTAACAACCGAGACATTCAACTTTGATGCCCTGACTGGCAAGCTGACATCTGCGGACAAGTCGATTTCCGTTGTGGTTCCTAATGGTCAGCCGCTCGAAATCGATTTTTCTGGTACCAAGCAATTGGCAGGCGATTACAATCCAATTCAGGTCAAGATTGACGGCAACTCGCCAAGTCCGATTGAAGATGTGACGATCGGCGCCGATGGTATTGTGGTGGCTAACTACAAGAATGGCACGACCCGTCCGATCTATCAGATTGCCCTGGCGGATGTGCCAAGCCCTGATAACCTCCAAGTATTGTCAGGAAATGTCTTCTCGACCAGTGCTGACTCCGGTGAGGTTCAGGTTGGCTTTGCGGGCAAGGGCAGTTTTGGCAGCATAACCTCTCAAGCGCTTGAAGAATCTAACGCTGATATTGCTCAGGATCTGACTGAAATGATCGAAGCGCAACGAAATTACACGGCCAACTCCAAAGTCTTTCAGACCGGTGCGGATTTGATGGATGTGTTGGTCAATCTCAAACGATAGCTGAACTTAAAACGGGAATTGGACAAAGGGCATGTCACTAACCTCAGCGCTCCAAACGGCTCAGAGTGCTCTCAATACCGTGTCAAAGCAGACCGCGGTGGTCTCCCGCAATATTGCGGGTGCCAACGATCCGAACTTTACGCGGCGTATCGGGTCAGTGGTAAGCGGCGCCGGAGGCTTGACCTATATGTCGGTTAAGCGTTCAGCAGATGAGGCCCTTCTGGCCAAATTCGTAGAGGTCAACAGTTCGCTCGGCGCATCTGACACTTTAAAGGGTGGGCTTGACCGGCTCTCCGGTATTTATTCGCCCAATAATTCTTCGGGTTCACCAAGAGCCCTTCTGGGTGATCTGCGAGATTCGCTACAGCTTTATGCTTCGCAGCCAGGCAATACATCCGTTGGAGAAACCGCTATCTCCAAGGCCGTTTCCCTTGCCAATGCGCTTAACCGGGGGACAGAGGAGACGCAGAAACTCCGTCAGGATGCCGATGGTGATATTGCGGCCTCGGTCAACACGATCAATGATCTGTTGGCAAAGTTCGAAGCGGTCAATAATCGCGTGGTCAGCGGGACAAGGGCCGGTAATGATGTATCGGACGATCTTGATGAGCGCGACGGCTTGTTGAAGCAGCTTTCTGGTGAGATCGGCATTACAACATTAAAGCGTGATGACAATGACATCGTCATCTTTGCCGAATCTGGTGTGACGCTTTTTGAGAAGTCCGCACGGGCAGTCACATTTACACCGACAAGCGCTTTCAGCGCGGGGACAGGGGGCAATGAGGTCTATGTAGATGGCGTTCCGCTTTCGCATGGCACATTTGACCAGCCCTATGGAACGGGACGCTTAAGCGGCTTGTTGCAGCTACGCGATCAGACCGCTCCGGCCTATCAAAAGCAATTGGATGAAATCGCCCGTAGTCTGGTCAGCATGTTTGCGGAACAGGGCACTGGAGTGCCGACAGTCCCCGGCCTGTTTACCTATTCGGGTGCACCTGCGATGCCGACCGATGCCACTATTCTTCCGGGCATTGCCGGATCGCTGAAAGTGTCGTCTGCCTATATTTTGTCGGAAGGTGGCAATCCAGCGCTTCTGCGTGATGGCGGACCGGCAGGAACACCCTATGTTCAAAATCCCGATGGGTCGGCGGGTTATTCAAATCGATTGCAGAATCTGATCGGGGCAATCGGCGCGCCGCGCACTTTTGATCCCTCTGCTGCGGCAGGCAATAATAAAAGCCTGCTCGACTTTTCCGCTGCGTCTATCAGCTCGCTTGAAGAAAAGCGTAAATCCGTGACTGGGACGAACGACTACAACAAAGTTCTCTCGTCCAGAGCAAGCGATGCAATTTCCAATGTAAGCGGCGTCAACATTGATACCGAAATGCAGTCGTTGTTGGACCTTGAGCACTCCTATCAGGCGTCGGCACGGATCTTATCGACGGTTGACTCCATGTTCCAAGAACTCTTCCGGGCGGCGTCTTAATATGAAAACACAATCTGTTTCCTCATACGTTCTTGCAAATGCGACCCGCAACATCATCTCCAGAGCGCAGGCCGATCTGGTCAAGGCGCAGCAGGAGGCAACGACTGGCTTCGTCTTCGATACGGGTTTGGCACTTGGCAGCCGAACAGGACAATCGCTTTCACTGCGCAAAGAGCATGATCGGCTGTCGGTTCTGATGGATTCAAACAAATTGCTGGCTGAGCGCATGACAACGTCGCAAAATGCTCTGGGTAGCGCCGTCAAAGGTTCACAGGACTTTCTGGGAACAGTTATCGCCATGCGCGGGAGCAACCAGGGCCACGATGTTGCGGCAAATGCAGCAAAAGCTCTTCTCCAGACGGCCACCTCCATAATCAATACCAGTTTTAATGGGGAATATGTTTTCGCGGGCGTCAACACGGATGTGAAACCGCTAGGTGACTATGACGCAGCGGGCAATCCGGCGCGTGCTGCAGTCTTGCAATCATTTGAAGATCATTTCGGCTTTCCGATTACGGACCCGCAGGTTTCCGGTATTACCGCAGATAATATGAAGGCATATTTGAACGGGCCATTTGCGTCACAGTTCGACGCGGCATCATGGTCCGATAATTGGTCGTCTGCCTCTGATACGCTCATGAAAAGTCGCATCGCGCCAACCGAACTGGCCGAGACCTCGGTCAGTGCAAACAATGCCGGTTTTCGCAAGATGATGATGAGCTACACCATGGTCGCAGAGTTTGCCAATATTGGCTTGAATCAGAGCGCTTTTGATGCCGTGATTACAAAGTCGATCGAGACGACGACGCAAGCCAATGCGACGCTTCCCGGTGTTCAGTCGATTTTGGGAACCGCCCAGGCGCGGACAAAAGACGCGACAGACCGTTTGGAAGTGCAATTGAAAGTGCTGAACAGTTCGGTGATCGGCCTTGAGGGTGTTGATCCTTATGAAGCCGCCAACAGAGTGGAAGCCCTGCGCACCCAGATTGACGCGTCTTATGCGCTGACCGTGAAGATGCAAAGCCTGAGCTTGCTGAACTACCTGAAATAGACTTGACCATGCATGCACCGTGCATGTGTCGAAACCTTTGAGAAGACAATGTACCAGGCACGATACGACGACATCATCAATGACGGCGCGACAAGCGCTAAAGAGCGGGAGCGGTCATTATTCGATCAATCGATCATGATGCTTGAAGCAGCGCGTGATGAGGGCGGCTATTCATACAAGGGAATTGATGCGGTCCAGTTTACCTCCCGCCTGTGGATGATTGTGATCGAAGATCTTGGCGATCCGGCCAACCAGTTGCCGCAGAACTTGCGCGCATCGCTGATATCTATCGGCATATTCATCCTCAAGGAACTGGAGGCGATCCGTCAGGAGCGCTCAGTGGACTATGATAGCATCATCGACATCACCAGAACCATTCGTGACGGGATCTGAACGTCATGAAAGTCTCATTGCGTGCCGGTGAAAAAATATATGTCAATGGTGCCGTTTTGCGCGCAGATCGCAAAGTCGCACTTGAGTTCATGAATGATGTGAGCTTCCTTCTGGGAAGCCACGTGCTTCAAGCTGACGAAACAACGACGCCGCTGAGGCAGTTATATTTCGCGGCGCAGATCATGCTGATCAACCCATCGGCAAAGGACGAAGCGAACCTGGCTTTCAAGCGCATGCTAACAGCGCTTCTTGCTACGTTTTCCAACCAGCAAATGCTCAAAGAGCTGAAGCTCATTGATGAGGTCGTCTGTAATGACCGCATCTTCGAAGCGCTGAAGGCAATCCGATCGCTTTATGCGCTCGAAGCACAGATCATGTCGGGTGGTTCAGATGCTACCATTCCTGCACAAACGGGCCAGGTAAGGCCGGAGGCGACAGCATGACCACCATTCCGCCCATAGGCACGGAACAAACAAATCAGACCAACACACCAAAAGCTGTGGCCGGTGCAGATTATCAAACCTTTCTGAAGTTACTTGTGGCCCAGATGAAAAATCAGGACCCAACAAAGCCCATGGATGCAACGCAGCAGGTGACGCAATTGGCGCAATTTTCCAGCGTCGAGCAGGCTGTTCAGATGAATGCCAAGCTTGAGCAGCTGCTTGCCAGTTCGTCACTGTCTCAAGCAGATGGTATCATCGGACGGACTGTGACCAGCCCCGATGGCAAGGTCTCGGGCGTGGTCGAATCCGTGCGCATCTATAGCGATGGCATGGTGGCAAAGCTCAAGGGCGGGACTGAACTGATCATTACAGCCGGTATCATCATCAGCTGACCATGAACGAAGCTGATGCACTGGATATTGTCAATCAGGCGATCTGGACTGTTATCGTAGCCTCCGGTCCGGCGGTCGGCGCCGCGATGCTTGCCGGTGTCGGCATTGCCCTGTTTCAGGCGCTGACGCAGATTCAGGAAGTCACGCTGACATTCGTGCCGAAGATACTGGTTATTTTGGCAGTGCTTGCTCTGACCGCTCCCTTTGTCGGCTCGCAGATCAATACGCTGACGCTGCTGACCTATTCGCGGATTGAAAAGGGTTTCTGATCCAAAGCTCCAACGCGCGGGCTTCGCGTAAGCTTCGTCTCCTATGGTCTATTGGACAATAGGAGAAGGCCGTGCAGCAGGCAGCAGTAAAACGACTGGGTGATAAGGGCTACCTGACCGGCAGTGATGTCGGCCTCGCGCTTGGCATCGTCATTATCCTGACGGTTCTATTCCTGCCGGTTTCCCCAATGGTTCTTGATATCGGGCTTGCCTTCTCCATCGCCCTTTCCGTGTTGATTCTGATGGTTTCGCTTTGGATTCAGCGTCCGCTTGATTTCTCGGCATTTCCAACGGTTCTGCTGATTGCGACGATGATGCGTCTTTCGCTCAATATCGCAACAACACGCGTTATTCTCACCCATGGCGATGAAGGTTATGCGGCCGCAGGACAGGTCATTCACGGCTTTTCTCAATTCGTCATGGGCGGCGATTTCGTCATCGGTCTTGTGGTTTTCGCAATATTGATCATCGTCAATTTCCTTGTCATCACGAAGGGCGCAACGCGTATTGCGGAAGTCGGTGCCCGCTTCACGCTTGATGCTATTCCTGGCAAGCAGATGGCGATCGACGCAGATTTGTCTTCCGGCCTCATCGATGAGAAAGAAGCACAGCATCGCCGCCGTGAACTGGAGGAGGAAAGTGCATTTTTCGGTTCGATGGATGGTGCTTCAAAGTTTGTGCGTGGCGATGCGATTGCAGGTTTGATCATCACCGCAGTCAATATTTTTGGTGGCATTATCATTGGTGTGACCCGCCACGGCATGGAAGTCGGTGAAGCTGCCGACGTGTTCACGAAATTATCGGTTGGCGATGGTCTTGTTACGCAGATTCCTGCATTGATTGTTTCGTTGGCGGCAGGTCTTCTCGTCTCCAAGGGCGGCACGCGCGGGTCCACTGACAAGGCTGTGTTTGGCCAGCTCGGCGCTTACCCGAAAGCCCTTTTCATCGCTGCCTTGCTGCTCTTTGTTCTGGGCATTTTGCCGGGCCTGCCTGCCTTTCCTTTCTTCGTCCTTGGAATTGGACTGACTGCAATTGGAATTTCTGTACCACGCAAATTAGCCAAGGTTGCCGCGGCAGCACAGGCGGAACTGGCGATCAAGCAGAAGGCTGTGGAGGACGAGGATCGCAACTCTGTAAAAGCCTCGCTTGAAACGGCGCAGATCGAACTTTGCCTAGGAAAACAGCTGTCATCGCGGCTTATGTCCTCGCAGCTGGAACTGGCGCATCGCGTCAACAAAATGCGCAAGAAATTTGCGGTGGAATATGGATTCGTTGTGCCCGAAATCAAGGTTACGGACGACTTCCTGCTGCCGCCAAAAACCTACCGTATCAAGATACACGGCACTGTAGTGGCTTCGCATGAACTTCGTGTCGGCGAGATTCTCGTTATTCCGGGGGATCGTCCTCCGCCACATGTTCCCGGTGAAGAAGTGCGCGAACCGGCTTTTGGCATGAAGGCCTATTCAGTTCCTGAAACATTTGCTGCCGAACTGAAGCGCGACAACTACATGACTGTCGATAATCTTTCGGTTCTTCTCACCCATCTCAGCGAGATTGTCCGCAATAACCTATCACAATTGCTGTCCTATAAGGATATGCGGGCGCTGCTTGATCGGCTTGGCCCGGAATACAAAAGACTGCTCGATGATATCTGTCCTGCCAATCTCTCTTATTCCGGCTTGCAGGCGGTACTAAAACTTCTGCTCTCGGAACGGGTCTCTATCCGCAATCTCCATCTGATCCTTGAGGCGATTGCTGAAGTCGCGCCGCATGTGCGGCGATCGGAGATGATTGTCGAGCATGTGCGCATGCGCATGGCACAACAGATTTGTGGAGACCTTGCCGATAATAGCGTGCTTTCCGTGCTGCGACTGGGTAATCGCTGGGATCTGGTTTTCCACCAGAGCCTCAAGCGGGACGCCAAGGGTGAGGTAACAGAATTCGATATTGACCCTCGTCTTCTTGAGCAATTCGGCGCGGAAGCAACGACGGCAATCCGCAAGCATCTTGATGCTGGCGAGCGGTTTGTTCTGGTCGCATCACCTGAAGCGCGGCCCTATATTCGAATGATCATTGAGCGCTTGTTTACAACGCTGTCAGTTCTGTCTCATGTGGAAATTGCGCGAGGCGTTGAAGTTCGTTCGCTTGGAACGATTTCGTGAGCGGGATTTGAATGCTGCCGCTGGGTGATACCGCACTTGCTGCATTTCTGGTGTTCGCGCGCGTTGGTGCTTGCCTGTTGATTATGCCGGGTATCTCAAGCCCGCGCATTCCTGTTCAGATAAGGCTCTTTCTGGCGCTGGCTTGTTCGCTGATGGTTGTTCCATTGGTGCTTGGTCAGGTGGCTCCGGCCGCAAAAGCGGCACCGCTCATGCTTATGCGCATCATCCTGGTGGAGGTTATCGTTGGTGGACTGATCGGCGTGCTGGCCCGCATGTATTTTTGGGCGTTGCAGTTCATGGCCAATACAATTGCGATGGCCACCGGATATTCTGGCTCGCCGGCCGGATCAGTCGAAGGGGAAGAACCGCAGGCGGCGATTGCAAGCTTTGTTACCCTTACGGCGCTGTGTCTTTTCTTCATCACAGATTTGCATCTGGAGGTGTTTCGTGCACTCTTATCATCCTACACTGCGATCCCTGTCGACGGCATATTTCAACCGGGGACAGCCATGGTCAATCTGACAGACACGCTGTCAAAGGCGTTTATGAGCACCATTCGCATAGCAGCACCATTCATTGTTTTTGCCGTTGTCGTAAATATTGCGGTCGGGCTCATAAACAAGCTGACCCCTGCCATTCCTGTCTATTTCATCTCCATGCCATTCATTTTGGCTGGCGGCCTAATGCTTCTCTATTTTGCAATGCCGGACTTGTTGAGGCTGTTCACGAGCGAAGCTGGCTCCTATCTGAGGACATTCTGATGGCAAGCAGCAAGCGCGCTTCATATCTCAGCTTGATCCGATTGCAGACACTCGAAAAAGCCCGGGCAGAAATGGCGATTGCCAGCCTCAATACACAATTGCTGGCGATTGCTGATGAGAATGATGCGCTTCTCAAAATGCAGGATGACAGGTTCAAGCCTGGCGCCGATCTGGTTCCGCCGGATATGATCATAAAACGCCTTGAGATGAATAGGTCGCGCACAAATCATCTGACGGATCAAGTGGGAGCTCAACGTAAGGGGCTGTTGAAGATTTCAAGAACGCTTGATGTGTTAAATAACAGGCTTCGCGCCCATGAGAATGATTTAACGCGCAGCGATGCCGCCTTGGAAATCGATGAGTATATCTGCCAGTTGGCTGGGAAGGCCACAAACTAGCATTGCAGGGCTCAAGCCTCAGTCAAGTTTGAGCGATTATTGTCATCCAGATGAATCAGTATGGGACTGTCATTTATGTCTGTTAATCCACCTTCCAATTTGTCGTTGGATATGGCGAAGACGGCTGATCCGCAGGCAATGCAGGCTTCGGTTGACAAGCTGAAGACCATCGCGGCAGGACGGATTGCGGCGCAAACGACTGGCGAAAACTTTGCGCATTTGCAGGCGGGAAAGGGAACTTCTGCCGAGGGGCTGGCGAAGACGCCTGTTTCAAATCCAGCTTTCAAAAAGTTTGAAGCCTTTATGCTGCAGTCCTTTGTGGAATCGATGTTCGCCGGCGAAAATCAAGCAGTCTATGGCGAGGGTATCGCGGGCGGATATTGGAAATCAATGATGTCCGAAGCTATTGCCAATCAAATGGCTGATGCCGGTGGCATTGGCGTTGCGCGTATGCTGGAAGAGCAAAGCGCCCGGCGAATTGCAAATGAAGCGGTTAATTCTGTCGAGATTGCTGGGCTTAGCTCGACCAAAGGGCAGGATTGAAATGCGCTTTGATCAATTCAAATGGCAATTCATTCAGAAGCGACTGAAATCGACAGAATATCTCATAAAGACCCAATAGGGCCGAGGCCAAAAGATTGGAAGGAATGATTATGGAAACCGTCAACGACAACAAGCAGCAAATCGGCCTTGATCCTGCACTTGCTCCAGTTCTTTTCGCCATTCGGCGCCTGGAAGGCGTTATTGAACACGAAACGGGCGTTCTGATGGAAGGTGGTGCCGTTGACCTTGCCAATATCAATGCAAGCAAGAGTCGCGGGTTGCGTGACTTCAACAAAGCGTTGGGAAAGGCCGTAAAATCAGTCGATAATGCGGTGCTGAAAACGCTTCAACCAGTTCTTGATAATCTGAGGTTGAAGCTTGAGCAAAATTGTGAGGCATTGAAATTGCATTTGCGTGCTGTCAGCGAACTGACAGGTATCATACGCGATGCACTGGAAACGCATGAAGCTGACGGCACCTATACGGCGCGGCAAATGCGGGACGGCATGGGCGCATGATACGCATTGTCATCATCGGATTGTGGATATGCATTGTCGCGCTTGGTTCGCTTTATTTTGCAGTTCAGCAGAATTCAACCACAGCTGCAGTGAGCACTGAGACTGCTGAACCACTGGATGATGGCAAGACGGACGTTTTCAGTGTTCCAATTATCATTGATGGCGCTGTTCAGGGCTACGTCGTGACCGAGCTGATGTATACGCTCGACAGCGCTGTGAAAGCTTCTGTTAAAGTACCTGTATCACCTTTTATCAATGATGAAATATTCCGGCAGTTTTACGGTCATTACTCCGAGGTGAAGGATGTGCAGAGCGTCAAGTTTGATGATGTAAAGCAGTCGATTATTGACGGCGTCAATGCTCGGTTTCCGAAGCCGCTGATCAAAGACCTCCTGGTGCAGCAATTCAATTACATTGCATCCAAAGAAATCCGCGATCAAAACACAAAGGGTATCAGTCGCGGTTGATACTTAGCTGCTGTTCAACCCAGTGAGTAATATTTGCCGGATAATGTATGGAGCATCTTTTCGGTGAGGGGAGCGATGGTTGTATCGGGATCAAATCGCACCCCAATGTCCAGATCTTTACGCCAGATCATCCGGGCAATGAGGCGCCACAATACTGATCGTCAAATAGCCAGAAACGCTCAGGGATATAGCTTTGAGCAACTATCCGAATCCGGGCTCCGGCTTCTGCCAGGTCCTGAAAATGACATTCGATAATAAACTGCCCTTCCAGAGTCACAAGCTTACCGGAGCGCAATCTCGTTCGCTTGCGCTCCTGCTCCCTTTGTTCCGATTTTCCGAATCTGGGCACTGACATGAATGATATACTCAACGAATAACGAAGCTGGTTTCGGCCGAAGCCTATAATCCGGCAATCGTTTCGGGTTTACATTGAAACAATTGCAAATCCGTTATGGGATGAGGGCTTTTGCAGAAAACTGGTACTTTTACGGATTGTGTAACTGCGGGCCGCCGCATCTATATCGCTGGTGGAGCCCTCCTCGTTCCCAGTCCGCGATCCAGTGCTTTCACCATTTCAGAGCTGGATTGCGAAGTCCCAAACTCAACCCCGAAGCCTTGGCTTTCGGGGTCTTCCCAGGAGTAGAAGTGAATGTCGGAAATTAGAGCCTTTTCATTGA
>UCNP01000029.1 GCA_900473335.1 Hyphomicrobiales bacterium
AAGTGGCTATCCTGCGCCAGTACACCTGAAAGCGTGGCATGAACCTCGCCGGAAAGCGCATTGAAATCCAGCGGATTGTCGGTGGTGGATATCATCACCTGTTGAAACAGTGCGTTGTCGCTTGCACCGAGTGACTGGATGCCACGCCATACACCTTTCTGATTATAGGTCTTTACCCCAATTGCCAGAAATTCTGAGGCCAACATACCTTCGATCCGCGCTTGCAGGAGCTGTGCCTTAAGGTCTGCCGCCTCGGCGGCAAGCCGCAATCTTTCCGCCGCGGCATCTGCCTGTGCCTTGGCAAGCTCTGCTGCTTTCTTCGCTTCTGCATCGACCAGAGCCTCAGCGGCGAGGCTTAATCTCTCAGCCTCAGCCTCTTTAAAAGTCTCCGCATCCGCCCCTTCACCCGCTTTAATGGTTGCCTCGTCCGGTGCTTGCCCTTGATCCGCGTCACGTTTCGCTTGCTCAGCCAGGACTAGTTGCTTTTCCAGGTCCTTGACTTTGGGGGTTTCAACGGCGGGGGTAAAGTCGAAAAACATTACCACTTTGTTTTTTTCTGAATAATCGAGCATAGGTGTAATATAATTATATCGGGGAGTAATTTTCTCAAATTGGCCTGTCACACCATTTCCCGCCGTTAAAATATCATATCTTTTGCCAAACAGGCTTTGAACCGCAGCATCGGGCAAGGTTCTGTCGTCCTGCCACACACTGACAGTGCCGCCATTCAAGATTGCTTTGCCCGCTATATCAAGCCTGTTGGTCGCCGTTAAGTCCGGCGTAAATTCAACCTGCAACTCACTACCCCTCGCAAAGGTCGCATCTTTACTGACGTGAAGCACCCCGGCCAGACTTTCAAAATTGCCGGCACTTACGCTTCCGCCTTTCCTTACCAGAAGGCTGTCTACCGAACCCTTCCCATAGAGAAATCCATCAACAGTGACCAAATTTCGGACAGTGCCGTCTACCGCCAGTGCCGCCACATCATCGACTTGAACAGAAGAGCGCAGTGACGGAACAATTGCCAGCCCATCATCGCCAAGTACCTTATGTCCAGCTGCATCAAACTGTTCATCCTCAAGCATCAGCGTGCCTTCGATGATGCGTGTTTTACCTGAATAGGTATTGACGCCTGTAAGATGTAATGTCCCCTCGCCAGTTTTTGTTAATCCCGCATCAAAGGTTAAAAGCTCGGCATATATGGCCTCAAGCGCAGCAATTTTCTCCGCGACAGTTTTATCAGGATGATCAGAGCCGGTTTCGGCTTGCTTGGTTTTCCAGGCCGCAAGCTCTTTTGCAACTTGCATTTTGCGTTGTTCAAGCAATGCGTCTGAAATATCATTACCCCATGTAACTTCCTTCTCAGGCTCAGGAATGTTCACGGTAAAACGCCGCAAAAATTGTGTGGGGCCCCTTCTTTCCTTGCGTATATTGATACTAGCATCGGAATCTTCCGCACGGCTATTGGCCGCGGCAACTTTCAAAATGTCGAGAAGCTCCTGCTCACCCAGGTAAGGGAAGGCCTTTCGAAGCGAAGCCAGCTGTGCCTCGTCCCGGGGGAAGAAAAGGAGCTGATTACCCGCAAAATACTCCTTGCCAATCCCGGGATTTTTATCAGGACCGGCGTCCGCCTTGACCGCACTCTCGGCATAACTTGGATAGCTTGTTGCCAAAAGGATGAGCGTCGAAACAACGCTATATTTTAAACGATTACGAAAATCTGCAATGGAATAGGTGTTCGCGCCATAAATGGCACCGCTTGGATAAAAAGCCATAAAGAAACTCCGATACACGCCACAAAATCAGATACGCTTTACAGTTGTATTTACTGAATAACTCGTAACCATAGATTGTAGGTCCGGAGGGTCAATTAGCCTTTATATCTACGTATTTTACACGTTTTACGAGAGGTATCATTAATCGGCTAATTAATTAACCGCGCGCCAAGAGCGATGAACTGCTTCATGGCGACGTGATTTACGCCACCCCAGCATTCGTGGGTGACACGCCCTTTTCAAGAAATATGACCTATTCCATATCGGTTTCAGGCAGATCAATTCCCGACAGTTCCGCAAGGGTCATACGGGCAGCGCTGGTGCGGGCAAAACGCAGGGTCATTGCTTTGCGCGTAGCGCTTGCCAGCTTGTGCTCAGGGGCATCGCGGATGATCTCGGCACCATAGCCATCCGAGAGGATAAAGCCGCATTCCTGCGGAAAAACATGGGCTGGTACACCCGGATGGGTTGCAAAAAACAATCTATCGCAATGCTCACGATAGATCGGCCATTTATTATCGGCCTTCCAATCTTCAAGCGATGATTTTATCTCGACGATCCAGATTTCATTGCTGCGCGAGAGCGCTACAAGGTCAGCGCGCCGACCGGAAGCCAGCGATAATTCAGGCATGACCGCCAATCCCATTTCAAGGAAAAGCCGCTGCACACCGCGGCGCACCAGCATGGCATTTTCCGATTGTCTGCCATCACTTAGCAGACTGCCTTTTCCGAGACTGATTATGGGCATTTAACTGGTTCAATCGGCAAATTTACAACCGTGCATTGTAGAATGCACCCCTAGATAGTTAATATATGGTTAACAGAAAACTAAGCTTTACGGTTAATGAAGCTTTAACAATAATGGCGTTAAAGAGGCAACAATAAGTAACACATAGATTCGCACAACCAACGGGGTGATCATGCGATTTAAAACTATCGTTCTTGCAGCTGGCCTTATGGGCGCAACTGCTCTAGCCGGCTGTTCCACGATCGGGTTTAATTACTCAACAGCCTCCTATAGTTCAGTTTCGGATGCAGGTTACGTTCTCCCCGCCATTCCCCGTACAAAAGTGCCGCCACAGTTTCTGCGACAGGAAGTTCGCTATGATGGCGGTGAAACACCCGGCACCATCATTGTCGATACACAGACAAAATTTCTCTACTTCGTTCTGGGGGGCGGCAAAGCCATGCGTTACGGCATTGGCGTCGGCAAGGAAGGTTTTGAGTGGAACGGTTCGGCGCGCATTGCGCTCAAGCGAGAATGGCCGACATGGACCCCTCCAAGTGAAATGATCAAGCGCAAGCCGGAACTGGCTGAATTCCGCAATGGCATGGGACCGGGCTTGCAAAATCCGCTGGGCGCCCGTGCCCTCTATCTCTTCAACAAGGGCGGCGATACGGGCTATCGCCTGCATGGCACACCGGAATGGTGGTCTATCGGCAAGGCGATGTCCTCGGGCTGCATTCGCCTGATGAATCAGGATATTATCGACCTTTACAGTCGCGCCGAAGTTGGCGCCAAGGTCATCGTCCGATAGAAGAATTCCGCTCAGGCGCGACCACAAACATCGCAGCAAAGGGCCACTTTCGAGTGGCCTTTTTTGTTGGATGAGTAGGGTCCGGCCAAGGCTTCAACACGTCTTTATTTCCCTCCCCTGATTTTGCCGTGTTGACCTGATCATCTGCCGCCTCATAGATTGCACCTGTCGATCTTGGACCAAGCCGGATAGAGGCTAAAACTGGAAAGTGAATATGTTTAAAACCGTTGCCACCCAACCATTCGATGACCAAAAGCCCGGCACATCAGGGCTTCGCAAGAAGGTTCCTGTTTTCCAGCAGCGCAATTATGCGGAGAACTTCATCCAATCCGTGTTCGATGCGCTTGAAGGCTATGCGGGCAAGACTTTGGTGATTGGCGGCGATGGTCGCTACTATAATCGTGAAGTTATCCAGATCGCCTTGAAAATGGCGGCCGCCAATGGCTTTGGCCGGGTGCTCGTGGGGCAAGGCGGCATATTATCTACTCCGGCAGCCTCGCACCTTATCCGCAAATATGAGGCTTTCGGCGGGTTGATCCTATCCGCCAGCCACAATCCCGGCGGTCCCACCGAAGATTTCGGCATCAAATATAATATTGGCAATGGTGGCCCAGCGCCTGAAAAGATCACGGAAGCCATATTCGCCATCTCCAAGACCATCACGGAATATAAAATCACTGACAGCGCCGACATTGATATTGACACAATCGGTACGCAAAAGCTTGGCGGCATGGATGTGGAGATTGTCGATTCCGTTGCCGATTATGCGGCCTTGATGGAAACTCTATTCGACTTTGACGCCATTCGCGCCTTGATCAAATCGGGCTTCACCCTGCGTTTCGATTCCATGCATGCGGTTACGGGCCCCTATGGCAAGGAAATCCTCGAAAAGCGCCTTGGCGCGCCGGAAGGCACCTGCCTCAACTTCGTGCCATTGACTGATTTTGGCGGCCACCACCCTGATCCTAATCTGGTTTACGCCAAGGAACTTTACGACCTTCTCATGTCTGCGGATGGTCCTGATTTTGGTGCTGCTTCCGATGGCGATGGCGACCGCAACCTCATCATTGGCAAGGGTATTTTCATCACCCCTTCCGATTCACTGGCCATGCTTGCTGCCAATGCGCATCTTGCACCGGGCTATAAGGCCGGACTTAAAGGCATTGCCCGCTCCATGCCCACCAGCGGCGCTGCCGACCGTGTGGCAGAAAAGCTCAAGATCGGCATGTATGAGACGCCGACAGGCTGGAAGTTCTTCGGCAATCTGCTTGATGCGGATATGGCGACCATTTGCGGCGAGGAAAGCTCCGGCACTGGTTCAAACCATGTGCGCGAGAAGGATGGGCTTTGGGCTGTTCTGCTCTGGCTCAATATCCTTGCAGTGCGCCGCGTGAGCGTTCAGGAAATTGCGCTTGAGCATTGGGCCCAGTATGGCCGCAACTATTATTCACGCCACGACTATGAAGGCGTCGACACGGCCAGCGCAAACAAGGTTGTCGACGCGCTGCGCACGAAACTTGCCAGCCTGCCGGGCACCTCTGTTCAGGGACTGAAGATCGCAGCTGCCGATGATTTCGCCTATCATGATCCGGTCGATAAATCCGTCAGCGAGCATCAGGGCATTCGCATCCTGTTTGAAGGCGGATCGCGCGTTGTCTTCCGTCTATCGGGAACCGGCACCTCTGGCGCCACGATCCGCGTCTATATTGAACGCTATGAGCCGGACCCGTCACGACATGATCTGGAAACGCAAGGGGCGCTTGCAGATCTTATCCTTGCTGCCGAAGAGCTTTCTGCCATCAAAGCCCAGACTGGCCGCAAGGAACCGAGCGTGATTACTTAAAGAGGGGTGACAACTCCCTTTAATCAAACACGATCGCTGGTGCGGTGCGTCCGCCCTTGGCCAATTTCAACTGGTCCCAAACCTTGGCAGCAATTTCGCGGTAAACCTTGGTTTGCGGACCATCCGGATTGCTGATGACGACCGGTGTTCCTGCATCCGACATTTCGCGGATTTCCATCACCAGCGGCACTTCGCCAAGGAAAGGCACGCCGAGGCGCTCCGCCTCTTTGCGTGCACCGCCATGGCCGAAAATATCGTAACGCGCGCCCGTATCCGGCGCGATGAAATAGCTCATATTTTCGACAATGCCGAGCAGCGGTACATCGACCTTTTTAAACATGTTGAGCCCTTTGCGCGCGTCGATCAGCGCCAGATCCTGCGGCGTCGAAACAATCACCGCTCCGGCAAGCGGTACCTGCTGCGCCATGGTCAATTGCGCATCACCGGTACCGGGCGGCATGTCCACAACGAGCACATCAAGCTCGCCCCATTGCACCTCGCGCAGCATCTGCGTCAGCGCCGACATGACCATGGGGCCACGCCAGATCATCGGCGTTTCTTCCTCCACGAGGAAACCGATCGACATGACCTTCAGCCCATAACCTTCCATGGGTTTTAACACGCGGCCCGAAACCACTTCCGGCTTGCCGGAAATGTGCAGCAGACGCGGCATGGAGGGACCGTAAATATCCGCATCCAGAATACCGACGCGCTGGCCATTGGCCTGCAAGGCCAAAGCCAGATTGACAGCGGTCGTCGATTTGCCAACCCCGCCTTTGCCGGATGCGACTGCGATAATGGCTCCAACGCCGGGCACGCCGGATTTGACCGGAGCTGCCGCATGGCTGTGACCGGCATGGCCGGCAGCGGCTGGCGGAGCTTTAGCCGGTACACGCGGCGGCGGCACAGCACCTGCCGGTGCTGGTCTTGACGCCGGTCTGGGCGCAGGCGCAGCACGCGGAGCGTCATCGCTGGTCGGTCCACCGCGCTTTTCTGCGGTCAATGCAACCACTGCGCCTTTTACATCGGGCATGGCTTTGACCACACGTTCGGCGGCAGAGCGGAGCGGCTCCAGCTCTTGAGCACGTTCCGCAGGGACGGTGATCGAGAAGAACACTTTATTGTCGGCGATAAAGATGTCTGATACCAGACCAAGCTCGACAATATTGCTGTTGAAATCCGGACCGGTCACCGTCCTCAATTGTTCCAGGACCTCGGTCTTCGTCACATCTGCCATTGCAATTCCATCCCTGTCATTCTTGGGGTCAGACCCTGACCCTTCAGATAATGCAGTTGAGCAGAAACTCCAATGGACATTTGTACGCGGCCTGTCTTTGCGGGCAATAACCCCGCTTTACAATCGCATTTCAATCCGGGTCTGGTGGATCAGCTCGTCATTTTCACGCAATATTCATGGAGCAAGCCTATCCGGCGATAAGTGAAAACTCTGCTCGCGGGATATGTTCGATGTGAAAAAGCCATAATGTGGCGGTCTAGCCAAATCCCTCTATCGCCATAATCCCGCATTTCCGTCAGGTCAGAATCATGCCTCAAGTCCGTTCCCGCTTCCGCAGCCGCGCTCTGAAACTGATCGTCTTCGCCATTATCGCAGTTCTTGTCGTCTGGCTGTTGATGACAAAGGTTTTTTCCTCCGGCAAAGCACCTGAGCAGAGCGTGTTCACTGCTCCTGTTGCGCTCGGTTCCATTGAGGAAACCGTGCTTGCAACGGGTACTTTGGAGCCTGTGCAGATGGTCAATGTCGGTGCGCAGGTTTCCGGGCAGGTGAAAACGCTTTATGTTGAATCCGGCCAGCCGGTAAAGGCCGGTGATCCTATTGCCGAGATTGACTCTGTCCCGCAGGAAAATGCATTGCGTGTTGCCAAGGCGGAATTGGCAAACAGCCAGGCATTGCAGCGGGTCAAGCAGGTTCAGCTCAAAAAGGCACAGGCTGCCTATGAGCGGCAGACCGCTTTGCTTGAGCAAAGGGCCGCCTCGCAAATGGCTTTTGACACGGCGGAGTCCGACTATTTTGCCTTGCAGGCGGAGATTGCTTCGCTTGGCGCGCAGATCGAACAGGCGGAAGTCAATGTTGAAACGGCCACTGCCAATCTTGGTTATACGCGAATCGTCTCGCCCATTGATGGCACTGTCATTGCAGTTGTCACCAAGCAGGGGCAGACGCTGAATTCCACGCAAACCACGCCGACCGTGGTGATCGTCGCCAAGCTCGATACGATGAATGTGAAGGTCAAAATTTCCGAAGCCGATGTCTGGCGCACCAAGCCCGGACAAAAGGTGTGGTTCACCATTATGGGCGATGCTCAAACCCGCTATGACGCCGAACTTCAGCGCATCGATTTTGCTCCGCCATCAATCACCACCGATGCCAAATCCAGCGTCGAAACCGATAGTAGCAAGGGCACGGCAATTTATTATGACGGGTTGCTGACGGTCCCCAATCCGGACCAGCGTTTGCGGACGAAAATGACTGCGCAAGTGCACATCATTATCGGCTCGATCAAGGACAAGCCGATCATTCCGTGGTCTGCCCTTTCCAGCAGAGAGCCGGATGGCCGTTATAAGGTAAAGGTCAAACTGGCAGACGGAAAAACCGAAGAGAAGCCTGTCAGAATCGGCTTGACCGACATGATCAAGGCTGAAGTCCTTGAAGGTCTGAAAATTGGCGATGAGGTTGTGATCGAGAGCGGTACTCCCGCGGCTGACGCCAGCAAGGCTGCAAGCAGCGAGACACCGGCGTCATGAGTTCAGCCCTGCTCGAAGTCAAACAACTATCGCGTATTTTTGCGGCGGGCAGTGAGGAAGTCATTGCCCTCGATAATGTTGACCTGACCATAGAAGCCGGGGAATTCGTGGCTATTGTCGGGGCCAGCGGCTCCGGCAAATCAACGCTCATGAATATTCTTGGCTGCCTCGATCAACCGAGCAAGGGTAGCTATATCATGGCCGGACGTGAGACGTCCGGTCTGACAAAAGACGAGCTTGCCGAATTGCGGCGCGAACATTTCGGCTTCATTTTCCAGCGCTATCACCTCATGCCGGACCTCGGCGCCATTGCCAATGTTGAGATACCAGCCGTCTATTCCGGCGCACCAAAGGGCCAGCGCCGGTCACGCGCCATCGCCATTCTTGAGCGTCTCGGGCTTGGTGATCGCATGGACCATCGACCCAACCAGCTTTCTGGCGGGCAGCAGCAGCGCGTTTCGATTGCACGCGCCTTGATGAATGGCGGCGAAATCATTCTTGCCGATGAACCGACCGGCGCGCTGGACAGCAAAAGCGGCGAAAATGTCCTCGACATTCTCAAAGAGCTTCATGCTGCCGGTCACACGATCATTATCGTGACGCATGATATGAATGTCGCCGCTCATGCGGACAGGATCATCGAAATCAAGGATGGCACTATCCTTGCCGACCAGCGCAACCCGGACAGACCCGTGTCCACGACAGCCAAACTGACGCAACAGCCAGCACCTGCCGGTTGGCTCAGCGGTTTTATGCGCCGACTTATGGAAGCACTGCCCATGGCTCTGCGTTCCATGATTGCGCATCGCACCCGCACAGCGCTGACCATGCTCGGAATTATCGTTGGTATTGCCGCCGTTGTAGCGGTTGTCGGCCTTGGTGAAGGCGGGCAGCGCATGGTGCTGAACGAAATCAATGGTCTTGGCGCCAGTACCATCAGCATTTTTCCCGGCAAGGATTGGGGCGATGAAAACGCCGCCAAGATCAAAAGTCTTGTGATTGCCGATGCCGAAGCTTTGGCTTCACAGCCCTATGTGGACAGCGTGACGCCCTCCGTCTCGGCGACTGGCAAGGCCCAGTTTGGCAATGTTTCGGTCGACGCGACAATCAACGGCGTAGGAGACAATTATTTCCGCGTTGTCCAGCGTAAAATCGTGCAAGGCAGTTTCTTTGATGCGCGAAGCCAAGCCATGGGCTTGCAGCAAGTCGTCATTGACGACAATACCAAACAGGCATTGTTCAAGAATGTTGCAAATCCTGTCGGACAGGTGATCGTGGTTGCACAGGTGCCGGTCGTCGTCATCGGCGTCGCAGCCAAGACGACCGGCGGCATGGGCGAGGACAAACGGCTGCAAATCTACATGCCTTACACAAGCCTCTTCACCCGCATCAGCGGTGCAGGAAGCCTGAACGAAATCACTTTGCGCGTGTCGGACAATGTGGACACCCAAGCTGCTGAAAAAGCCATCGTCGCATTGCTGGAGCGCCGTCACGGCACCAAGGACTTTTTCATCTTCAACAGCGATCAGATGCGCAAGACCATCGAAAACACGACAAAGATTCTCTCGCTGCTCATGTCATCCATCGCTGCCATCGCCCTCGTCGTCGGCGGTATCGGCGTCATGAATATCATGCTGGTTTCGGTGACCGAGCGTACAAAAGAGATCGGTCTGCGCATGGCGGTTGGCGCGCGCCAGATCGACATCATGTTGCAATTTCTGATTGAGGCTTCCGCTGTAACTGTAACCGGTGCAATTATCGGCGTTGGACTTGCGCTTGCCATCGGCGCCATCTTCGCTCCCGTTGGCAGTTCCTTCCCGATGATCGTCTCGGTCAATGCCATTATGGTCGCCTGCATCACCGCCGTCATTGTCGGCTTGACCTTCGGCTTCCTGCCCGCCCGCAAAGCCGCACGGCTTAATCCTATTGATGCCTTGGCGCGGGATTAGAGCGGTTTCGATCATATCCGAAATGCTCGACCCGATTTAAAGTTATAAAGATGCGGCAAGGTCTCGCCGCATCTTTCCATCACATTAGAGCATCGGCTTGAAAAGTGAAATCCGGTTTTCGGATAATCCGATGCTAAAACAAGAAGATAGATCGCCATTTTGCGTCCGTCAGGATGTTCGGCGATCTAGAGCGTTTTGCGTTTTGAGAGATTCAAAACGAGGCTTCTCAAGTTTTTGTTTTACCGCAACTCCGGACGCAAAACCGGTTCCCACTTTTGCTGGAATTGCTCTAAGCGCCCGCTTATTCAGAAGCAACTATCACGTACGTGGCTGTAGCAGCGCCAGCACAACTGTCGTGGCGGCAAGGATAGCGGTAAGGGTCAAGGGGCCCGTTGCGCCAAAATTATCCACCACATAGCCACCAACAACTGCGCCGATGGTAATAGCAACCTGGAAAGAGGCCACCATCAGACTGCCTGCTGCTTCCAGTGCATCTGGCGCTGCACGGGACAGATTGGTTGGCAGCACCACTGGCGCCATGCCAAAGGCAAAGCCCCAAAGCGTAGCGAAACCAAAGGCAACTCCGATATGTGCGCCCCAAAGCACCAAAGTGAGCGCTGCAACCGCCATGAGCGCGGCAGTTACTGCAAGGGCAAGGTGTATATTGGCATCGGCCAGGCGGCCACCGGCAATATTACCAACGACAGCGGCGATACCGAACCCAAGCAGCGCCAGGGCGATTGGCCCGGTTCCCAGAAGCGTTACCTGTTCAAGGAAGGGGCGGACATAGACCGAGCCGGCAAAATGCCCCGTCATGAGCAGCAGGATGGCAAGCATGCCGAGCTGAATACCGCGTCGGCGTGTCAACCGAAAGACATCCGCAAGACTGTTGCTTGTACTTGCAGGCAGGGTTGGCAGGCTTAGAAACTGCATCAGCATGGCAATCGCGGAAAGCCCCGCTGTCATGGCCATGGCGCTGCGCCAACCTATCCAATCGCTGATGATCGCCCCCATTGAGGGTGCGGCAATTGTAGCCAGCGAAACACCGAGGGTGACGATAGCCATGCCTCGACCTGTTGCATTGGTCCCAACCAATCTTGCAACAACCGCAACGGAAAGTGCCCAGAACGCGCTGAGAGCGATACCGAGTCCAGCTCGGCCAAGCAATAGGAGCCAAAAATCGGTTGCTACTGCTGCAAGAATATTGGAACCAATTGCAAGGGCGCTAAGGCCGACCAGGACGGTCTTGCGGTTCAGCCGTCCAATGAGAACATTGCTCAATAGGGCAGTCACAGCGCCGACGGAAGCTGTAGCGGTGACGACCTGTCCGGCCGTTCCTTCGCTTATGCCTAGATCGCGCGCCATTGGCGTTAACAGGCCTGCTGGCAGGAATTCGGCAGATACCAGCGCAAAGCTGGCGGCTGCCATTGAAAGAACGGCGAACCAGGTGGCCGCGCTCCATTCGGCTGGCGCATCGGCATCAATATCAACCGCCGCGCCATCAAGTTGTAAGGTTGTGTCCGTCATAGAAATATCTCCAAAAGGGGGTGGAGACATAAATAAACGAGTCTTTCCGGACGATATGTAGCCTAAAATCCGAATTGCATGTCTGTTCGTCCGGAAATTGTGCGGCGCACAACACCTGGTGAAACATTGGTGATGCGCTTGAATGCACGGGCAAAGGATGCTTCGGATTCATAGCCCAATCGCGTAGCCACTTCGGCAACCGAGAGGCAGTTCTGCCCCAACATTTCGCGCGCAAGCTGCATGCGAAGACGGGCGAGATAGTGAGCTGCACCCTCCCCTAAAACCGCGCTGAAGCGTTCGGCAAAAATCGAGCGGGATTGCCCCGCCAGACTGGCGAGACTTTCAAGCGTCCAATTATGGCCGGGGTCCCGGTGCATTGCCGCCAGAGCGCGCCCGATATGCGGGTCGCGGATGGCAGCGAGCCAGCCGGTGGTTGAGGCTCCCGTACATTTTACCCAGCACCGGATGAGCCGCGCTGTGAGCAGATCTGCCATTCGTGACAGGATGGTGGCGCTGCCCATTTGCGGATGCGCTGCTTCCGCCGTCATTGCTGCAAGCAGGGGGCCGACGATCGGATCGTTACCGGCCACGTCGCAGCCCTTGATGATCGGCGGCATCAAACTGATCAACGGGTTGAGCGCGCAGGCTCCCAAGGCCATGGAGCCGCAAAAAAGCGTGCTGCTCGCCCCGGTTCCTTCTTGTATGACTTCGCAGACATTGCTGCCCAGTTTCGTCATCTGGCAACTGTCAAGCGAATCGCCCACAACATCCGGCGCACTGGCCAGCCGATGGGCGATGCCTTGTGGCAGGAGAACCAGATCGCCATCGCGCAATTCCTGCCAGCCTTGCACTTCCGTGTGTATCCAGCATGGACCTTGGCTGACAAAATGAAACCGAAGCAAATGCTGTTGCGGAAAGGCGATGCTCCATGGATGCCGAAGCTCGCAACGACCATAGCTGACACCGCTCATGCGAAAGTCTTGAAGGACTTCGCTGAGCGCATCCACCGGAATATTTGGTAAAGATGAGGGCCTGGACGAATGGTCAAACATTCGATCAATATATATGCCTTACGTCCGGAAGGCAAGTGGGAGCTTTTGTTGAGAAATGCGCGAATGAATTTTCTGCCGAAAGGCCGAAATTTTGCAGCACACTCATTATGGCAGGGACCATCCTTGCGCCAAATATGAGGGAAATTGCGAGCATATCCATTTGTTCTGCGAGCAGAAAAACAATCATGCCGTGCAATTAAGTTGCTGCCGGTTGCGTTTCTCTTTGCCTGACCGCAAAGCCGCGCGCCTCAACCCGATTGATGCTCTGGCGCGGGATTAGAAGGCCAGCAGATCATCCGGTCCGAATCTGTCGTTTATTGTTGGGACAACGCACCACAATGTTATGTTTCCGTTCGCCCGATCACGACTGCACCCAGAATTAGAGCTGCGCCGATAAACATGGTCAGATGCGGTTGTTCCCCCAACCAGACATATGCACCAATCAGACCAAATACTGGGGTTAGTGTGAGATATAACCCTGCTGCACCTGCGCTCAGGACCCTAAGGCCAACAAGATACAGCCAAAAGGGTATGGCGTACTGCACAATGCCGGAAAACCCAGCATAAAGTACTGTGGACACCGAGATATCGTGCCAGAATGACGGCACAAAACCTAAAAAACGAGCCATCCAATAGACAATAATAGCAAGCAACAGGCCAACCGTTTGTTGAGCCGCCGCGATTGTAGCCGATGGGAAATTAGAACTAAAGCGGGCGGATAATACTACGTATCCTGCCGCAAACATTGTCGCAATGACAATCAAAAAGTCACCCAGCATCTGATTGCTTGCCTCTCCTGTGCTGCGCTCCTGAGAGACGATCAAAAGACCGAGAAAAGCCATGGCAATGCAGCTCATTAAACGACGGCTGGGCCGCTGTTTAAACATCACCCATCCCAAAAGCAGAATAAAAATTGGCTCGGCAGAACTGATCACTGCAGAGTGACCTGCCGTGGTCCAGGACAAGCCAATGAGGCCAACCGTATAGGCCAAACCGGGCTCAAGGATACCCGTTAGTGATGCCTGTAGAAGCGGTTTGCCAAAATGTTGCGATGGCCGTTCTGGAATTATCATCAAAAGCAGGAAAATTATGCTGGCTGTCAGTTGTATTACAAGAAGGGCCGGAGGCGATATCTGCTGCAGAACTTCGCGGCTCATCACAGTCGCCATTCCCCAACAAGCAGCCGATCCGATCATCGCAAGTACAGCTATCGCCCGTGTGGGCCTCTTGGAAACAGGCACGTCGAGTGCGGTCATTTTATTAGATGGGGTATTCGGCTTG
>UCNP01000005.1 GCA_900473335.1 Hyphomicrobiales bacterium
CCACTTTCCTCATGGTGAGCCCTGGAGCTAGTCGGAGCAGTTCTCCTGGTTAGGAAGCGGGTGAGGCAGGCTTAAGACTTATTGGCGAGATGACAGGATTGGATAAGCGCGTGGGGCAGGATGTGCCACCGCTGGTGGCCGACTTGATTTAACAGAATTGTGATAAAATCAGTCAACATATGGAAAAGATTGAGTAATTTCGACACTAACTGATATTAGAATTCTTCTAATATATTGTTATTGCTTCGTTTTCCGAGCCGGTCTATGACTCCGGCGATTTTGCATCGCTCCCTTTGGACGTTATGCAGGCTGAGGTTGTCATATGCTCGTTCCATTCCTGATAATGCTGCGCGAAGGTATCGAAGCAGCTTTGATCGTCGGTATCGTTGCCAGTTACCTGAAACAGACAGGACGCGGCGCATGGATGCCTGCGGTTTGGATCGGCATATTATTGGCCATTGCACTTTCGCTCCTTGTCGGCGCGGGCCTCCAGCTGTTAAGTGCTGAGTTCCCCCAGAAGGCTCAAGAGTTTTTCGAGGCGATTGTCGGGGTTATTGCCGCTATCATATTATTGTCCATGGTATTCTGGATGCGAAAGGCAGCACGGTCGATCAAATCCGAACTGCATGCGTCCATTGACAATGCACTCGCCCATTCCTCGGGGCAGGCCACTGCGCTGATTGCCATGGTATTCTTTGCCGTAGCGCGTGAAGGCTTGGAATCTGTATTCTTTCTGCTCGCAATATTCCAGCAGAGCACAAATCAAGATGCGCCGCTCGGTGCCTTGCTTGGCATTCTCCTCTCTTTCATCCTTGGCTACGGCATTTATGCGGGTGGCGTTCGTCTCAATCTTCGCCGGTTCTTCTACTGGACCGGAATTTTTATTCTGGTCGTTGCCGCGGGCATCCTGTCAGGTTCGCTACGACACTTCCACGAAGCAGGTGTCTGGAACAGTTTTCAGACGGTTGTTTTCGATTTCAGCAGTGTTTTGCCGGTTGGTAGCCCGCTTGGCACTTTGCTGTCGGGCATATTCGGCTATCAGGATATGCCAACCCTTGGCGAAGCCATTGTCTATGTCTGTTTCCTGGCAACCAGCCTCTTTTTCTTCCTGCGACCGGCCAATACTCAGGCACCATTAGCATCGCCAAAACCTTCCCGTTGATTGAAAGAACTGCTGAATGACGCGCAATACAGGCTCAGTTGCTCCTCCTCCTTCACAAAAAATGATGAAACTGGCTGTGGCCGGTGCTGCCATTCTGGTCGTTGCGGGAGCGGGTGCCTTTTATTTTGCGTCGAAAAACATGAAGGCTGGAACGCCAAACGACGCCATTGTCGTAACCATCAAAGATGGTTCGTGCGACCCAAATGCCATCACCGTTCTTGCCGGACGTTCGACGTTCAAGATTGTCAATAATTCTGACCGCGCGCTTGAGTGGGAAATTCTTGACGGGGTTATGGTCCTGGAGGAACGGGAGAATATTCTTCCCGGCTTCACTCAGACAATGCAGGCAAAACTGAAGGCCGGGAACTATGAAATCACTTGCGGACTGCTCAGTAGCCCGCGCGGAACATTGCATGTCACGCCATCAGCGGAATCAGAGGCCGAGGCGGCACGCCCTCCCCTCGTTTCTTTTGTTGGTGCACTTGCCGAGTTTCAAGTGTTTCTGATGACCCAGACCAATAGTCTGGTAAAGGCAACAGCCGCGCTTGACGCTGCAATTCAGTCCGGAGACCTTGAACAGGCGCGTCTGCTTTATCAAAAGGCCCGCATTCCCTATAAGCAGATTGAGCCGATGGCGGATATGTTCGCCGACCTGCATAATGCCATTGACCCGATTGCGGATTATCTTGAGAAACGCGAACAAGACCCGGCATTTACTGGATTTCACCGTATTGAATATGGGCTCTATGCTTCCAATAGCCTTGATGGACTAGCGCCGGTGTCGACGAAATTGCTGGCTGATGTAACTGCGCTTAAAGATCGGGTCCGTGGCTTGCGCATACCGCCGGAGCAGATCGCAAAGGGAACAGCGCGCCTCCTGAGCTCAATTGCCGATACGAAGGTTACCGCTGGCGAGGACCATTATTCCAAAACGGACCTGGCTGATTTTGAAGCTAATCTTGCGGGTACATCGCGCATGATGGCGCTTTTAAAGCCGGTTGTGAGCCAGGCAGCCCCGACAATAATGGCAGACATTGAAACGAGACTTGCTGACGCAAATACGGCCCTGACCGTCATGCGCGGCACAGATGGCTATCCAGCCTACGACAAGGTGTCAAAGGAAAGCCGGGAAGCGCTAGCGCAGAAAATAAAGGCTTTGGCTGATGCTATCGGCAAACTGAATTCGGCAATTGGTTTGGAGTGATTTTAGTGAGAACGAACAGCAGAAATTTTACAACGACGCGTCGCAATGTGCTGTTTGGCGCAGGAACGGCTGTCGTTGCCGGTTTATCCGGCGCAATCGCTGCGGAGAAGCAGGGCGAGCAGGTTACTGACGCTCCTGTGAGTGACAAAACGCAGGAAAGGCAATCATTTTACGGCGCGCATCAAGCCGGGATTGTCACACCGCGCCCAGCAACTGGCATGATTGCATCTTTCCAGGTGCTTGCCAAGACACCGCAAGAGGTTGAGCGGCTTTTCAAAACCCTGTCCCAACGCATCGCCTTTTTGATGAAGGGCGGCACACCGCCGGAGTTTGACGAGAAACTGCCACCTTCGGATTCAGGTATTCTCGGCCCGGTTGTTCCGCCCGATAATTTGACGATTACAGTGTCATTGGGCTCTTCGTTTTTTGACCAGCGCGATTGGCTCGCACCTCACAAGCCGGTACGGCTTTCCCGAATGAAAGCATCCCGCAATGATGCGCTCGACGCTGACTTGTGCCATGGCGATCTGAGCTTGCAGATTTGCGCAAATACGCCGGATACGAATATTCATGCTCTGCGGGATATTTTGAAAAATCTGCCGGATCTTATGGTGCTAAGGTGGAAGCAGGAGGGTTCTGTGCCTGTCCTCCCCCCGAAATCAGATGGAAGCCACGAAACAGCGCGAAACTTTCTTGGATTTCGTGATGGGACCGCAAATCCCGATGGCAATGATTCATCGCTGATGGATCAGCTGGTTTGGGTACATCAAAGTGACGAACCGTCATGGGCCCATGCAGGTACTTATCAGGTCGTGCGCATCATTCGCAATTTCGTTGAGCGCTGGGACAGGACCCCGCTGGCGGAGCAGGAAGCAATCATCGGTCGTAAAAAAGCCAGCGGAGCGCCTTTGGGAGGTACTGGCGAATTTGACATTCCGGACTATGCCAATGATCCGGAAGGCAAGGTGACTGCTTTGGACGCCCATATCAGATTGGCGAACAAGCGCACGAAAACGTCGGATGAGAATCGCATTTTGCGTCGGCCATTCAACTATTCGAATGGCGTTTCCAAGTCAGGCCAGCTTGAACAGGGCCTGCTTTTCATTTGCTATCAGGCTGATCTGGAGAAGGGTTTTATCACCGTTCAACGGCAGCTCGATGGTGAGCCGCTTGAAGAATATATCAAGCCGATTGGCGGCGGTTTCTTTTTCACACTGCCTGGCCCAGCGAACGAGGACGACTTCGTAGGCCGGACGCTACTTGAAGCATCGGGCCACAAGGTGACCCGCGTCTAATCCTGAGGGAATTCCAAGATGAAATTGAAGACTACACTTTCTGCAAGTCTTTTTGCGATCTCCGCTGCCATCCTGCCGCGCGTAGCATCTGCTGAAGTCGCTCCACTCGATCTTGTTGGCCCGATTGCCGACTACAAGGTCTATGTATCTGAAAATCTGGAAAAGCTGGTTGCGGACACCAAAACCTTTACCGATGCTGTAAAGGCTGGAGATGTTGACAAAGCCAAGTCGCTCTTTGCTCCGACGCGTATGAGCTATGAAGCAATTGAACCAATCGCAGAACTCTTCAGCGATCTTGACGGGTCGATTGATTCCCGCGCCGATGACCATGAAAAGGCTGAAAAAGATCCGGAGTTCACCGGTTTTCACCGTCTCGAATATGGTTTGTTCTCCGAGAATAGCACCAAGGAGCTGGCACCATTTGCCGACAAACTAATGGCTGATGTGACCGAACTCAACAAGCGCATTACTGATTTGACGCTCCCGCCGGAGAAGGTTGTTGGTGGCGCGGCAGTGCTCATGGAGGAAGTTGCAGCCACCAAAATTTCCGGGGAAGAAGATCGCTACAGCCACACTGACCTTTGGGATTTCAAGGCAAATTTTGATGGTTCGCGCAAGATTTTCGACCTTGTGCGCCCATTGATCGAAAAGAGCGATGGCGAGTTCATCACCAAGGTTTCAGGCAATTTCGACAAGGTTGATGTTACGCTTGCAAAGTACAAAAAAGGTGATGGTTATGAGCTTTATGACAAGCTGACTGACGATGACCGTGCCGTGCTGGCAGCGGCAGTCAATACGCTTGCAGAAGACCTTTCCACATTGCGCGGCAAGCTCGGCCTGAACTAAGCCACTGTTTCACAAAATGAAAGCCCGGTTGGATCATGCGGTCCGGCCGGGCTTTTTGTTTCTTTAGCGGGAAAAAGCACAATCGTCGCACCCTTGCAGAAATTATTGCCACCTGCTCTTTCCGGTAGTATCGGTATTTCAGTAATTACTGAAATAACTGTCTTAACGGAAAATCCAGATGAACCTGCCGCCACTTGTCCAATCCTTTGTGCTCCATTTTGGCGAAATGGGGAGCCGTTGGGGTATCAATCGCACTGTCGGGCAAATCTATGCTCTGCTTTATGTATCTCCAGAGCCGTTAAACGCTGACCAGATTGTCGAATCGCTTGGTATTTCCCGCTCCAACGTTTCGATGAGCCTGCGCGAATTACAGGCCTGGAATCTGGTGCTGCTAAAGCATCTCCCTGACGACAGGCGCGATTTCTTCACGACGCCGGATGATGTCTGGCAAATATTGAGAACGCTGGCGGAGGAACGCAAGAAGCGCGAAGTCGACCCAACCTTGTCAGTTTTGCGGGAAATCCTCATGCAGAAGCCCGCAAGCGATGCGGAACGCCACGCGCAGGTGCGCATGGGAGAAATGCATAGCCTGATCGAACGGCTGACCACTTGGTATGAAGACGTCAAGCAACTCGAAACGGATCGTCTTGCCACATTGTTGACGCTTGGCGCGAAAGTGACGAAACTTTTGGAAGCCAAGGACAAGATCGTTTCTCTTGGCCGGTCAAAACGCACGAACGACAAAGGCTGAGATCATGAGCGCTGCGCACTCATCATCCATCCTATTGCGCCGGGAGGATCTGGTGGACGTTGATGTGTCGCAGAGTAACAAGTCGGCTAATCATGTTGGTAAAGCCGCCGTCAAGAAGGCCGGTGTTGAAAGCAGGGCTGCGGCGATGGTTCAAGCTCTGGCGTCGCTGCTATGGCTGCCTCAGGCTGCTTTACTCGCCAAGGGCGCTGGCATCATCATTACGGGTAGCATGGCAGGGATAGATTGGATCGCTGCTGCTGTCATCGCCATCGGTGTGTTACGCGCATTGATCGATGCTTTTGGTGCCCGACTTGCTTTTCGCAAGGCTCGTGAAACTCTGTCAGAAAAGAGATCGGAGGCTATCCTTGCGCTTTCCCGACGATCTCCCTTGGATATTGAAAAACCTGCCTCGGGCCTGGCTGCCAGTGTCATTGCGGAGCAGGCGGAGGCCCTCTTGCCCTATCTTGCGCGTTTTCGTCCAGCAAGGATGAAAGCAACCGTCACACCGCTCGCTATCTTGATCTGCGTCTTTCCAATATCCTGGGTTGCTGGACTGGTTCTGTTAATTTCTGCGCCACTGATCCCGATTTTCATGGCTCTGATCGGGTGGCGTGCAAAAGCGGCAAGTGAGCGGCACCTTGCCGAAATGGGCGATCTGAACGCATTTTTGTTGGACAGACTGCGTGGCCTTGCGACTATACGGTCGCTGGGCGCGGTTGATTTTACGGCACGAAGATTGCGCGCCAATGCGGATGAATTGGGCAAGCGTACGATGGCGGTGCTACGCATTGCCTTTCTTTCATCGGCCGTTCTTGAGCTTTTTGCGGCGCTTGGCGTGGCAATGGTTGCCGTTTATGTCGGTTTTCACTTCCTTGGACAGCTTGAATTTGGCGCATGGGGGCACCGCCTCACCCTTGGCGAGGGTTTGTTCATTCTCCTGTTGGCGCCGGCATTCTTCGAGCCTCTGCGTGAACTGTCCGCTGTCTGGCACGACAGGGCAGCCGGAGAAGCGGCAATTGAAGCGCTGGACCGGCTGTCGACAACAGGTGTGGCAATACCGGACAAATCTGCCGAAACGCGAGGAGCACGCTGGTCTGGCGCACCTTTAAGTCTGAAGGTTGAAAAGCTGACATTTAGCCATGCAGGGTCTGACATTCCTTTGTTTGCGGGCTTCAATTTTGAAGTACGCGCCGGTGAGCACATTGCGCTGTTGGGACCAAGCGGCACGGGTAAATCGACCCTATTGGCTCTGGTTGCAGGATTGGCGCCCTATAGGACAGGAATAATCAGGGTCGGGGATAGGGTGCTGGATGAAAAGAGCAGTCACGCTTTGCGCGGGCGGATGAGTTGGATGGGGCAAAAACCTCATATTTTCGCAGGTACGATCGCCGATAATATATGTTTGCACAGAACGGAACTTGCCAAGGACGCTGTGAACGCGGCGCTTATGGCCTCATCCTTGCAAAATGTTGCCAATGCAAAAAGCCATAACTATCTGGGCGAAGGCGGTGCCGGCCTTTCCGGCGGTGAGATCCGGCGTCTGGCATTGGCGCGGATGGCAATTAGCCGGGATGCTGGTATAATCCTCGCAGACGAGCCGACAGCGCATCTCGACAGGGCAACTGCCGATGAAATTGCAGACCGGTTATTAGACGTCGCTGCCGGTAAGACCTTGATCGTTGCAACACATGATCCGGTTTTGGCCCAGCGCATGGACAGAATAATCATCATTGGACGTAAAAACTGTCTGGGAGAGCCTGCATGACTCTCTGGCGCGTGTTTCGTCCCGTTATGGGCCTGTTTCTTGCGGAAAAGCGCAGCATGTTGCTGGCAGGCGCAGTGCTCGCAGTTGTGACCGTCTTTGCGGGAATTGCCCTGCTGGGGTTGTCCGGCTGGTTTATCACCGCTACGGCGATTGCCGGAGCCTCGGCGGTAAGAGCCCTTGTCTTTGATGTATTTGCCCCCGCCGCAGCTATAAGGTTCCTGTCCCTTGCCAGAACTGCTGCCCGATATGGCGAGCGCTTGACAACGCATGAGGCAACATTGGGTGTGCTGGCTGGGCTGCGAGAGCGCCTTTTCAGAAATGCAGCGCAACCGAACGCATCAAATAGGTTGTCACAGCAACCTTCCCGTACATTGTTCCGGCTAACGGCCGACATTGATGCGCTTGATTCCCTGTATCTACGGATTTTGGTTCCCGCTGCTGTCGCGCTCTGCACGGCTTTGGCTGTGGGAGTTGTTTTTGGTGTGATGCACCCATTGCTTGGTTTGGGAGTTGCGGTCTGGCTTCTTGCCACGGGCTTCGGAATTCCTCTTCTTGCTGCGCGTTGGAGCGGCCTGCCAGCCCGCCGTCGCGCATATAATCTTGAAGCGCTTCGCTCGCGCACGATTGACGTGGTGGCGGGTCAGACAGAACTTGCCATGGCGGGTCAATTACAGGTTTTCAGAACATCAGTTCTTGGCGCAGACGCGCGGCTAGCTGTGTCTGATGACGCGCTTAATCGCATCGAAACGAAAGTGGGCGCAGCTTTCGGCATTGCCTCGGCGGTTTTGCTTGGGAGCGTCTTTTATGCTGTCGCCTATCTTGCCAAAGCAGGCACGATCAGTGGGCCTGTCGCTGTGATGGGAATGCTGGTTGCTCTGGCGGCGCTCGAACCCTTTGCCGCTTTAAGGCGCGGCGCGGTCGAGCTTGGTAGAACCATCCTTGCTGCAAGGCGGCTTGGGCCGGATCTGGTTGCCACTGCAAGCCCCCTCCCCTTGAGGGTTCCAGCGGAAAATTTGGCAGTCGAGATTCGGGATGTTTCTGTAACATATGGCGCAGCCCCCCTCCCCTCTTTGCTCAACATCTCACTCACACTTCAACGCGGCGAGCGAGTGGCGATCATAGGTGCAAGTGGCTCTGGTAAAACGACGCTGCTGGGGCTTTTGGCGGGCGAAATCAAAACTTCGCAAGGGGAAGTAAAATGCATGCCCTCCACCCTTCTCACGCAGAAAACGGAGCTTTTTCAGGACAGCCTGCGTAACAATCTTCTTCTGGCTGATCCCGAAGCCACCGATAATCGTTTGTTGGATGTATTGGCACTTGCAGGTTTATCCGACTTGGTTGCGGGACTACCGCAAGGATTGGATACAAAGCTTGGAGAAAGCGGAATTGGTCTCTCAGGAGGTCAGGCGCGCCGCTTTGCTTTAGCCCGTCTTTTGTTACGTAACGCACCGATCTGGCTGCTGGACGAGCCTTCAGAAGGTATTGATGGCGAAACCGCCCGCGACGTCCTGCAACGCCTTGCCGGTCAAATGACGCAACGGACAGTCATTATCGCAACACATATCAGACGAGAGGCCGCACTGGCCGATCGATTGCTGGTTCTTGAGGATGGGCGGGTGAAAGCTGTCTGCTGCAAGGGCCAGCCGGAATACCAGACTGTCCTCAACGGCCTGAGGCCGGATTAGACACTTATTTTAACAGGGGGGTCGGATAACCCGACGCAAAGCAATGGAACTCGACATAGTAGCGCTCTCGCGCTTGCAATTCGCGATCACAGCTCTTTACCACTTTCTGTTCGTGCCACTAACGCTGGGGCTTTCAGTGCTCCTGGCAATCATGGAGACGGTTTATGTGATGACTGGCCGCGTGATCTGGCGGCAGATGACCAAATTTTGGGGGACCCTGTTTGGTATCAACTTCGCTATTGGCGTGGCGACGGGCATCGTGATGGAATTCCAGTTCGGCATGAACTGGAGTTATTATAGTCACTATGTAGGTGATATTTTTGGAGCCCCACTGGCGATCGAAGGACTCATGGCTTTCTTTCTGGAGGCCACCTTCGTCGGTCTCTTTTTCTTTGGTTGGGACAAGCTATCTAAAGTGGGCCATCTTGCCGCCACCTGGGCCGTTGCCGCTGGATCAAACTTTTCTGCATTGTGGATATTGATAGCGAATGGCTGGATGCAAAATCCGGTTGGCTCCGCCTTCAATCCGCAGACCATGCGAATGGAAGTAACTGATTTCTTTGAGGTTCTGTTCAATCCTGTTGCGCAGGCAAAGTTTGTCCATACGGTTTCCGCTGGTTACGTAACAGCTTCGATCTTCGTGCTGGGTGTATCGGCATGGTATGCGCTGAAGGGGCGACATATTGAGATCGCCAAGCGCTCAATGACAATTGCCGCATCGTTCGGATTGGCGTCTGCCCTCTCTGTTGTCGTTCTGGGCGATGAGAGTGGCTATCTTTCGACAGAACATCAAAAGATGAAGCTGGCTTCCATTGAAGCCATGTGGAAGACCGAACCCGCCCCTGCTGCATTCACCGCATTCGGCTTTCCTGATCAGGAGGCGCGTGAGACCCATTATGCGGTCCATATTCCATGGGTCATGGGCCTGATTGGCACGCGATCCCTGACGACGGTCATTCCCGGTATTGAAGAACTCGTTGAGTATGCGCAGAGGAGAATAAGAAAGGGCATGATCGCCTATGACGCGCTCCAGAAAATCCGTGAGGCGGGCAGTACGACAACTGTTGGCGGGGATGTCCGCGAGGCTTTCGAGACGAATGGTTCCGATCTTGGCTATGCATTGCTTTTGAAGCGCTACGTGGATGACCCAAGGCAGGCTTCCGATGAACAGATAGAGAAAGCGGCCTGGGATACTGTACCGCATGTGCCCACGCTGTTCTGGTCGTTCCGTATCATGGTCGGTCTTGGCATGTTCTTCATCCTGCTGACCCTCACCTTCTTCATTCTTTCTGTGCGCAGGAAAATTGATGCTTATCCTTTCCTTCTGCGCGTTGCTGTCTTTTCAATCCCCCTCCCCTGGATCGCAGCGGAGCTTGGATGGATTGTTGCAGAATTCGGGCGCCAGCCATGGATTATCGAGGGTGTTCTTCCGACAGCTGCCGCGGTTTCGAATCTGGGCGCCAAGTCCTTGCTCATTACGATTGCAGGCTTTGTGGTCATTTACACGGTGCTTTTCATCATCGAGATGGGCTTGATGTTGAAAGCAATCCGGAAAGGACCGGAGCCGGACCATGAGCCTGAAGCGGCTCTCATTTCCACACATATTGTTCCTGCGGAGTAGACGATCATGATCCTGCATCAACTTCTCGACTACGAAACTTTGCGTCTCATCTGGTGGGTGCTGCTCGGAACTCTACTCATTGGTTTCGCTATCACCGATGGCTTCGACCTTGGAATTGGAGCCATGCTGCCCTTTATTGCAAAAAATGACATGGAGCGGCGTGTTGTCATCAATACGATTGGTCCTATTTGGGAAGGCAATCAGGTGTGGCTCATCGTCGGTGGCGGCGTCATATTTGCCGCCTGGCCGCCGCTCTATGCCGTTTCCTTTTCTGGCTTCTATCTCGCCATGTTTGTTATATTGGCGTCGTTGATCATAAGGCCGGTAGCCTTCAAATATCGCTCAAAACGGGAAAGTGCCACCTGGCGTTCCGCATGGGACTGGGCGCTTTTCATCGGCGGATTTGTGCCGGCGCTGATCTTCGGCGTGGCGGTCGGAAATGTCATTCAGGGCGTTCCGTTCCGGTTCAACAATGAGCTACGCATATTTTATGAAGGGTCGTTCTTCGCGCTGCTCAATCCTTTTGCTCTTTTATGCGGTGTTCTTTCGGTCGCCATGCTTGTCATGCATGGAAGTGCATGGTTGATGATCAAAACATCCGGACCGATCGCAGATCGGGCAAGGCGCTACGGAATGAACGCGGCGCTTTTAAGCATAGCTCTTTTCGCCCTTGCAGGCTTGTTCCTTTGGATTGGCATTGATGGCTACAGAATAACAAGTATCCTCGATAAGGCAGCTCCGTCCAATCCTCTGATGAAGACTGTAATTGTGGAGCCGGGTGCGTGGTTTGCAAATTACAGTGCGCAGCCATTGCTGCTTCTGGTTCCTGTCTTTGCTGTTCTGGGCGCAATTGCAGCATATTTTGGATTGAGCGCGCAGCGTGAGGGCTCGACAATATTTCTCAGCGCTTTGTCTGTGGCATCAATCATTGCGACAGTTGGAATTTCGATGTTCCCGATCATATTGCCATCGTCACTTGATCCAGCATCAAGCCTAACCGTCTGGGATGCTTCGTCTAGCCACATGACACTATTCATCATGCTGGTGGTTTCTATCATCTTCATTCCGCTGATTGTTGCCTATACGAGCTGGGTCTACAAAGTCCTGTGGGGCAAAGTGGACGAGGCGACGATTAGCGACAAGAGCGGTCACGCTTACTGATAAAGGAGAACGATATGTGGTATTTTGCGTGGCTTTTGGGATTGCCATTTGCGGCAGCTTTTGCCGTCTTGAATGCGATGTGGTATGAGCTTGTCGATGACGACAAGTCCCGGTAAAATATAGCGATTACGCATCGTAGCGATCTTGTTTATAAAGTTCAAAACCGATAATTTACTGCAGTAAATTATCGGTTTTTTTGTTGCCGGCGGCGGGCTTTGCTTATCAATGCCCTTGGGCGTCGGACCATATAAGTTGTTGAGGATAATGCCGCTGTGCAATACCTGTGGCCTTAATCTTCTTGCCGTAACTTGCGAATCGGAGCTTAATAGCGGTTGCTAAAACAATTGCTTTCAAAAAGCGCTATTAGAGGTTTCGATTTCGATGAATATCGCAGTGCCTCTGCCAAAGTTCGAGTTCGATGAAAAGATACTTGATCAGGGAGCGGAGATTTCACGCCGGTTAAACCAGCTTCGGATGGAAAAATTTCCACCGAATGCCAAGAAGACTCTGCGCCAATTTTCGATGGCTGAAGTGGCGTATTATCTTGGCGTGACACAGAACAATTTAAAGCGTCTCCACCTTGAAGGCAAAGGGCCTGTGCCAGCGCAGGTCTCATCCGGGCGTCGGTCCTATACCGCTGAGCAGATGCTTGAATTGCGGCATTACCTCGACCGCAATGGACGCACCGAGGTTAAAAAATATGTTCCGCACCGTAAGGCTGGCGACAAGCTGCAGGTAATCGCTGTTGTCAACTTCAAGGGTGGTTCCGGGAAGACAACCACTGCTGCCCATCTGTCGCAATATCTGGCGCTGACGGGGCATCGTGTTCTTGCAATCGACCTCGATCCACAGGCCTCGCTTTCTGCCTTGCATGGCTTTCAGCCTGAGCTGGATCGCAACCTGTCGCTCTACGAAGCAATTCGGTATGATGAAGAGCGCAAGCCGATTTCTGACGTCATCCTGCCTACTAATTTCCCTGGGCTCGATATCATTCCGGCAAATCTGGAATTGCAGGAATATGAGTACGATACACCGCTCGCCATGCAAGACAAGTCCTCACGCGAGGGTCGTCAATTCTTTACGCGTATCGCTTCCGCCTTGGAGGAAGTTGACTCCCGCTATGATGTTGTGGTCGTCGATTGTCCGCCGCAGCTTGGTTATTTGACGCTGACCGCGATGTCTGCCGCTACATCGGTTTTGATCACCGTTCATCCGCAAATGCTGGATCTGATGTCAATGTCGCAATTCCTGCTGATGCTTGGCGGAATTCTCAAGACCGTCAAGCAGGCCGGTGCGAAAGTTGAGCTCGACTGGTTCCGCTATCTGATCACCCGTTATGAGCCGACGGATATTCCGCAAGCACAGATGGTCGGGTTTATGCAGTCGATGCTTGCGGAAGAAATTCTTGCAAACCCCATGCTGAAGTCCACGGCGGTTTCGGATGCAGGTCTGACCAAGCAGACTCTATATGAGGTAGAGAAAACAAGCTTTACGCGTTCGACCTATGAGCGGGCGATTGAATCTCTGAACGCAGTGAATTCTGAAATCGTCGCCCTGATGCACCGTGCGTGGGGGCGATAGGCATGTTGATATTTACTGCGGTAAAATCCGGATGTTTTACAAGAAAAATCAGGCAGGCAATTGCGGGCGAGGGCAGGTAGATGGCTCGTAAGGACATTTTCAGCAGTGTTATGAATCCGGCACCTGCTAATAGCGACCGGAATGACGCGCTATCCTATGTTGTCAGTGGAGCATCGCGTTCCATAAAGAGTTCTTTCGAAGAACTCGCCAAAGGTAGTGTTGTCGATCTTGATCCCAGCATGGTTGATGGATCATTTGTTTCTGACCGAATTCATGACGATGACGAAGCATTTCAAGAACTCGTCAACGCAATAAGGGAGAGGGGTCAGGATACGCCAATTCTGGTGCGCCCGCACCCTACTGCTTCCGGACGGTATCAGATTGTTTTTGGGCATCGGCGCGCAAAAGCTGCGCAAGTTCTTGGGCGGCCTGTTCGTGCGGTGGTCAAGCCACTTGCAGATCAGGATCATGTCATTGCCCAGGGACAGGAGAATGCAGCACGCTCAAACCTGTCTTTCATAGAGCGCACATTGTTTGCCAAGCGCCTTGCTGATCTGGGCTATGATCAGACGGTGATAAAGTCGGCGCTTGCGCTCGATGCGACAACCTTCTCCAAGATGCAAACAGTGTCGAACTCGGTTCCCGAAGATTTGATCTTGGCCATTGGTTCAGCCAGGGCGACTGGCCGAGACCGCTGGTGGCAATTCTCCAAGCTTTTACAAGTTCAGGGAAGCATTGAGAAAGCTCAAAAGGTTCTTAGCAGTGTCGAAGCGAAATCTGGGGATGCTGACACACGCTTTGGTCTGATTTTCGATGCGCTTAGCAAAATCAATCGACCAAGCGCCAAGGCCAAGTCATCCGCTGCACGGACATGGCAATCAACGGACAAGTCCATCAAGGTGGACATGACAAGTAGTGGGAAAGCGTTCACGCTGGCATTGAAAGCCAAGAATGCCTCACGCTTCGGTGCATATCTTGCCGATAATCTCGAAGAGCTCTACCGAGCCTTCAAGGAATCGGAAACGGTAGTAAAAACAGGAGATTAACCCGCAAAAGAAAAAAGCTCCCGAACGTTGCCGTCGCGGAAGCCCTTCTCATGTCTAGCAACTAGAGAATCGCATTTCCTCGAATCACTGTCAAGACTTTTTGGCGCCGTTTTAGCGAGTGGATTTCTTTTGCCTTGAGGAAGGTAAGGGACCATGCAGACCGGACAGATAATCACGACGCCCTTTGGGCGGCGATCGCTATCGCTTGGCATGTTGGCAACGCAGGCGTTAGCACAAGAGATCGATTGTGATGTATCAATTGATAAATGGAAACTATTTCGCAGCCTCTGTGAAGCGCGACTAAGCCTTGGTCTGTCGGATCGCGCGCTTGTCGTATTGAACGCTTTGCTGACCTTCTATCCGCAGGCAGAATTAAAGCAAGAGTGTAGCTTGGTGGTTTTCCCATCGAATGTTCAACTGTCACTGCGATCACACGGAATGGCACCGGCGACGTTGCGTCGGCACCTGAGTGCACTGGTTGAAGCCGGACTTATATTCCGCAAGGATAGCCCGAACGGGAAACGTTACCTTCGCAAGACGCGGGCAGGGGAGGGCGGAGAAGCATTCGGGTTCTCATTAGCTCCCTTGCTTGCGCGCTCCGCTGAGATCGAGACATTGGCTGAACAGGCAAGAGCAGAGCGATTGCAGCTGAAGGTACTGAAAGAACGCACGACGCTGCTTCGCCGTAACATAGTCAAGCTCATTGAACTCGGCTTTGAGGAATTGCCTCACCTTGACTGGAGTGGTCATTACGGGCGGTTCAGGCTGGTTATCGAGGGTATTCCCAGACAAGCTACAGCCTTGGATCTGGAACCAGCCATTGATGGCCTGGAATGCATTGAGTGCGAGATATTCAGCCTATTGGAAAATAAGATAAATTCTCAAAAAACAAGCGCCAATGAATCTCATTTTGAGCGTCACAAACATAATTCAAATACACAACACCAAACTGAATCTGAACTTGGCAAAGAAAAAAACCAAGGTGCAAATTACGAGCTAGATGCGACGAATGTTGAGTTTAATGGAGAGGTAAATCAGATAAATATATCGGTAGTGCGCAATGAGTTGAAAACACATACCGTAGCGCAGCATATGGCGCCGATTCCGATCGGATTGGTCCGGCAGGCCTGCCCAGAGATTGAAGTTTATGCCACAAACGGTATTAAAACATGGTCCGATTTAATGGGCGCTGCGGTCGTTGTAAGATCGATGTTAGGCGTTAGCCCTTCGGCATATGAAGAGGCTTGCGACATTCTTGGTCAGCAGAATGCAGCAGTTGTTATGGCATGTATTCTGGAGCGTGCATCACAAATCAGTTCGGCCGGTGGATATTTGAGATCGCTTACGGATAAGGCTTCCAAAGGAGAATTCTCCGTCTGGCCAATGCTCTTGGCTCAATTGAGGGCAAATGGAGCACACGTGAAGCTCGTGACTAATCCATAGGCTCTTTATCGCATTGGCATGAACGCCGGCGCGGCAGCGATAAATTTCAAGGTTGAGGGATAGAGTACGGTGGAAGTTAAAGAGGATTTAAGTGCAATATGCAGGAAAACGTTAACCAAAACATTAACTAAAGGCACGGGTCGCTGGTGAAGTCTAGTTGTTCTTATGTGTAACGGTTCGAGTTTATTGTGCTCCGCTAAGTTCTTGAGCAAGCCCGATGAGAAGCTCCCCAGGCCCACGGATGTAGCAGAGTCGATACACGTTTTTATAGTCTACGACTTCGCCCACGAGCTTCGCACCGCGCTTGCGGAGCCTTTCTAGAGTATCATCGAGGTCATCCACTGCGAACATGACGCGTAGATAGCCTAAAGCGTTCACTGGGGCATTGCGGTGATCCGAAATGGCAGTCGGGGTTTGAAACCGCGAGAGTTCAAGGCGATTATGGCCGTCCGGCGTGCGCATCATGGCAATCTCCACGCGCTGTTCGCCTAGGCCCGTAACTCGTCCGGCCCATTCTCCTTCAATCGTGGCTCGTCCTTCAAGCTCGAGACCGAGTTCGAGAAAGAAATCTATCGTCTCGTTCAAGTCATCGACGACGATTCCAATATTATCCATCCTTTTGAGTGCCATGTGTACAACCTACTTTATGAGCTATCGTTTAAAGGCAGATACTTATCTTTCTTGGGCTCAATATGGGGAGTGCTAACGAAGGTCGAGCCCAAAGTGGCCGCTAAACGTTTCAGCTCTTAAAGATCATCATCCGGTCAAGCCAAATGCATCCTATGCATGAGAATCCTTTTCAACGATCATGTCAAATTGGGCTTCTTCGTAAAAGCCATGACATGAAAGAGCCTTCTAACCCAATATATCTTGCAGTGCGACAACCAGTTTTTCACATTCGGCATCCGTGCCAATGGTAATGCGTAGATAGTCATTTGTTCGGTCGCCGGGTAGATGTCGAACAAGAATGGATTTTTCTCTAAGTTGTCCGAATATTTCCTTTGCGGAGCAAGCGGGGTGATGGACAAAGAGAAAATTCGCGGACGAGGGAAGAACCTCGAAGTTAAGCTTATCCAGAGACGAGGCCAGTCTGGCGCGTGTCGCTATAATCTTATTGCGGCTGTCTTCGAACCAGACTCGGTCCTTCCAGGCAGCAATGGCGCCGACAATGGCCAATTGGTCCAAAGGATAGGAATTAAAACTGTCTTTAACTCGGTTCAGCGCTTCAATGAGTGATGAGTCACCCACAGCGAAACCCACACGAAGACCGGCCAGCCCGCGTGATTTCGATAAGGTCTGGATTACCAAAAGGTTTGGGTAGTGTTTGACGAGGGGCACAGCACTTGCCGCACCAAAATCAACATAGGCCTCATCAATGACAACCACCTGATCAGGATGGTCTTTCAGAAGATTTTCAATTTCTGAAAGAGGCAATGCTATGCCGGTCGGGGCATTGGGATTTGGCAGAATAATTGCCCCGCAATTTTTCCGATAATCAGAGACACAGACCGACATGGTTTCATCGAGCGCGATTGCCCGGAAGTCGATGCCATAAAGACGGCAGTAGGCGGGATAGAAACTGTAGGTGATATCTGGAAACAGCAATGGAGCATCATGCTTGAGCAGCGCCTGAAATGTATGCGCCAAAACCTCATCGGAGCCATTGCCGACGAACACATTGCTTTGGTCAAGACCAAAGCTTTCGGCAATAGTCATAAGCAGTTGTTGCGCTGTTGGATCGGGATAAAGACGCAATGAATCTGTCGTTGCGGCGGCAATTGCCTGCAACGTCAGAGGTGAGGGACCATATGGGTTCTCATTGGTATTGAGCTTGATCAGATTATGCAATTTGGGCTGTTCGCCAGCGATATAGGGAGTCAACTGGTGAACGACAGGGCTCCAAAAACGACTCATAATATAATCCTCTGCTGAAACTTCGTCGGACTATCTCAATAGCAAATCAATCGCTCTTGCGAGCATAATACTTAAACCCAGCCTTCCCTACAAAAGAGGTTTTCATTTCGCCATAAAAGTTATCATACAACAAATTATAAGTTGTATATTGACATTATTTATTGCGGCGCGGCAGTGGCGCGCATGTTGTCAATGTTCAAAGGTCGTCATTTCGACAAGTCCATCATCCTGTTGTGTATACGATGGTATCTGGCTTAAAATCTCAACCTGGCGATTTCGGGAGTACAGCAGAGCATCGTTGAACGCGCCTTTATCATCGGACCGAGCGCGCTGACAGAAGCTGTTGCATCACTCGTTCAAAGTCTCGAAAACCGCAAAGTTGCAGGATGATCAAAGTCACCACGAAACGCCTTTATAACCAAATAAAAATTGCAACAGAGCCAGCTTGATCAACGTCAAGTTGCTTCTGGTAAGCCGGTTAGAATGAGACGCCCAGCTTTGCATTAAAGCCATGTTGCTCATTGCCGCTGCCAATTTGACCTTGATAAGAAACTCCAATTTTGGTTGCATGATTGATATTCCAATCGAACCCGGTTTCAATAAGTGCTGTGTCTTCGTCAATCGGAATGCCGCCGATCGCAAAGGCATTGGAGCCATTGAAAGCATGCGTCGTAAAGGCTTCCGTATCACCAAAAGCATGCCGCCAACCGACCATACCATTCAACGAGCCTGACATGCTTCCGAGTTCAACGTCGGTGGAAGCGCGAAGCCCAAGTGTTGTATAAGTAACGTCAGTATTGTCACCATCACTGTGCAGCCCCACAGTTCCATTTTCGTCATAGCCATCGGTGCGAAGATTGATATAGGCAATCCCGGCAAAAGGCTCGAATGCTGCTTGCCCGGCATGGATCATGTAGCTGGCTTCGCCGAACACCTGCACAGAACGTGCGTTGTAAGATGAAGAAACCTGGTCCGCGAACCCTGAGAATTCAACAGTCCTTGATACATCGATATCATGCCAGCTATGGGTTACACCGAAACGCAAGCCAATATCCTTCATTTTGGTACCCGCATATGCTCCCACAGTATAGCTGTCTGCATCTGCAGATGAGGAACGTCCGGCTGCGTCAAACGACGAACTTCCATAGCCAGCCAAGGCACCTACGCGCCATCCATCGCTTACGGGCGCATCTGCCCCGATAAATAGACCACCGGTATCACGGTGAAGTTTTACAGAATTCCCGTTACTGTCCGCGCTCCCCCAGGCCCCATACGCCTTGCCCCATACTGCAAATTGGTCCGTGTCCGCCGGAACGGAAAGTGCTCCATCCGGTCCGTATGAGAGGACCGGGATGGATGATGAAGTTGCGCCACCAAAGGCCACATGAATGCGGTCATTGACAACACCACGCGCAAAGTGACTTTCATCAATAAGCGCTCCCTTCAACGAAGCGTGGATATCACCCGAGAGAGAATCGTAGGCTGTACGGGAGTCTGCTGCATTGAGGACCAGCAACCTGTTATATAGAGCAAGTGACGGACCCGACTGAACGAGCGTATCGAGAGCGCGTGCGGTCGCAATCTGGTTGTCAGAAATTGCGGTCGTCACAAAGACAAAAGGCGGTTCTGGTTTTAAAGGAGGTTCCGGCTTAACCAAAGGTGGTTCTGGCTCAGGGTCAATCCCTTTAAGACCAATGTGCAACTTGATGTCTTTACCTTTGAGGAGATTAAGGCCCAGAAACGCTGACTGTGATATCGCCCGGGTGAAAGCGCCATTGACGCCGCCCTGTGCCGTCAGGATTGTATAGTCCTTTCCATCCTGATAGCTGGTTTCCGCATCAAGCGCAGTGACGACCACGTCGCCGCCGACAATATTTGCAATACCGCCGACCCGTACAAGGTCGCGTGTTCCGTCGCCGGAGATCTCCAATGCATAGCGTGAACCACGCTGCATGGTCAGATTGCCAGCTATATTAAGAGTTCCAATCGAATTGCCTGGTGACAGAGTTGCACCCGAACCAACCGTCAAACCACCCAAGGTACCGGAGCCACCAAGTGTCGCGCCGTCGTTAAGTGTAACAGCACTGGCCAAGCTTGCTTGCGGATGATCTCTATCACCAATAATCAAGGTGCCTTCCTTGATCAGCGTTGCCCCGGTGTAACTGTTCTGTCCGTTGAGAACGAGGCCGCCGGCTCCCGATTTTGTCAGGCTGCCCGTACCCTCTATATTGCCATTGTAACGTGTGTTGACAGTTTGGTTCACTGTAAGCGATGCACTGCCAAGTTTGACTGTGCCTCCCTTGCCGGAAAACGCTGAGGCCGTTAGGTCAAAGCCGTTTAAATCAAGGGTGCCGCCGTCGACGGAATAAATCGTGTTGTCGACAAAGCCACCTGCAATTGCTGTTTGAAGCACTCCTTCTTCAACGAATGTTCCCCCCGCGAAACTATTGACCGCCGAAAAAACCAGAGCCCCGGCTCCCTTCTTGGTAAGACTACCTGCTCCGGTAATTTTTTGATCGGTCGATACCAAATTGCCAGACTCTGCAATATCAACCCATCCTGCCTGATCAAGCACAATTTCCCGGTTAAGACTATGCATCGTCTGCCCTGCGATCTTCAACCCGCCATTGGCAAGCTTCAATGCAGCCAGACTTCCACCCAGTGCCGCATCCTCATCGACAATGATGGTGCCTCCATCCTGCACCAAGGTTTCGCCAATGAACGAATGGTCGTCGATGCAGTATTCCTTGATCGCCTGCTGGAAGCGGCCATCGCTGCTTTTACAATCGAGGAGTGTTTTCTTTTCTTCCAGCGTCAAACCGGCAAGTATGGGATTTCCATTTACATCGGCTATTTGGCCTAGGTAAATATCATTGCGATTATTATTGCGCGCCAGGTAAAATTCCTTTTTACGTTCGTCGAATTTGTAGGCGCCGCTCCCCCACACCAAGCGTGTTTTCTCAGCACTATTGTCTGCATATGTCTGCAACTGTGGCCCAATCCAGCGCAGCTCTTGCGCGACTGGTTCGTGGTCAGAGAGCGATTCACCCGATGGCAGATGCGCATTGTCAGAAAGATTGCCGGTATAGTCACCTCTATCAGCAATTTCCGCCCATTTGGCAAAGGGGCGCGACATCATGATATGATCAATTGTGACGCGGTCCCAGCTTTTCCAAATGTTGGTTGAATCCTCGCCATCGCTTGTCCATGTCGCCCGCCCGTCACCAACCTCACTCGGCTTGAATTGCTCCCGGTTCTGCTCAAGCTGGAAAAGCTGGTACTGTTTCTTCAAAATGTTGAGCGTTACAGGGGTATTAGTTAAAACGGGATAAGTCTCATCAACCAACCCTATATCTTTCCCAGCCTTCCGCCCCTTCTCCAGAGCATTCGCCCATTGAGCCCAGTACAATGAATCAATGTCCATTCCGGGAAATTCATCCTGAATTATCTTCCGGTATTTGACTTTATCGGCGAACTCCAAATACTCATAAGCTAGCGTGCTATAAAAATTTTTGCCGCTGGCACCCTTGAACAGCATGATTTGCTGATCAATATTGTGCAACCCTCTCTCTGAAACGTCTCCAGCATTGAAATCTCCCAGGATCACCGTCGGAATGGCACTTTTTACAACGGCCTCGTTTAGATTTTTTGCTTGCTTGATGCGATCTTGATTCAATGTGTTATCTGCCGATTTTGTGGGGTCATCCCCGTAATCCAGATGAATACTATTTATGATGGTATCAGGAAAGCCATTGCCCGGTTTGATGCGAACCACATCACCGGGTAGATTCTCGAAAGGTACAGAGGAGAAAATACTGCCGCTGCCTTTTTTGCCTTCGTCGGGATTCTTCTGGGCGGGTGTGAAACTTTGTTGCTTGCGGGGAATGCTCTTAAGCACAGCCAGCGTGTTGTTGGAAAATTCATCGAGAACATTCTGTCCATAGAACATGTTATTATTGTTGTTGAGTTCCGGAAGCACCAAAACATCCGGGGAAACATTGCGGAGAAGTTTCTGCATGGCTTCGGAGTAAACCAGCTTGCCTGCCTGTTTTTGCGTTTGGTCCCATATCTTGGAATTCTCTTTCAAATTCCATATGTTGAACGCCATGAATTTTACGGAATGATTTGCTTGCCTGACTTCCTGGGCTGATGCGGATGAGGCCAAAGCCAGAAGCGATGCGGTGCTCGCCCCCAACATCAATCTTCCAAGCGTCGAGTTTCTTTTTTTACCATGTCCAGTCACAATAGACCCCTCATGTTTGACTCTACCGGTAACGGCTAAAATGTACGTTTTCATACATTAATGAAAATATATGTCAGTTTGACAACATTGCTGTACTAAGTTGGATACAATTGTTATGAGTTGCGCAGGTTTTGGGGTTTTGGGGTGGTATGGATATGAATGAAGAGGGGAAGAAACAGAAACGCCAGACCGCGCTCATTCAATACATTGAGCAAAATAACTATATTTCTGTAGAAGAAATCACTGAGCTTTTTTCAGTGACCACCCAAACAGCGCGCAGAGATGTTATTGAACTGGAAGCGATCGGCAAGATAAGACGACTTCACGGAGGCGCAGCCAGCATAACTTCCATAGACCCGCTCACCTATCGTGCTAGGCGTGTAGACAATGCCGCACAGAAGGCCAAGATCGGCAAACTCGTTGCAGATATTGTCCCCGATGGTGCCGCTCTTTTTATTGATACAGGCACGACCTGCGAAGCAATTGCGACTGCTCTTTCAAAACGGCGCGACTTGCGAGTTGTCACGTACAGCCTGAGAGTAGCTACAATATTATGCGAGAGTCCGACTTTCACGGTTGCCGTGCCGGGCGGTTTCGTTCGCTCCATCGATGGCGGTGTATTTCGCGAGGATACGGCACAATACATCAGCAAATTCAAGTTCGACTACGCAATCATATCAGTCAGTGGCATCGATAATGACGGAGATATCTGTGATGACGATCACGCAGAAGTAGCCGCCGTATCAGCCGCGTTGCAACAGTCCGAGCGTACAATTCTGGCAGTCGACAGCAGCAAGTTCGGAAAACGCGCGCTCGTGAAACTTGGGACGCTGGACGATGTTGACATTCTGGTCACAGATGCCATGCCCAACGACACGCAAGCTATGAACTGGACGAACAAGAATCTAAGCATCTGTACATCATAAAACCCTCGTCGCTCATCACGCCTGCCGGAGTTAACCCAGACGTAATGAATAGTTAGAGCAGATTCGACTTATTCCGGGTCATATCCAGCGGCCTCGAAGTAGTGCTGGCA
>UCNP01000073.1 GCA_900473335.1 Hyphomicrobiales bacterium
AGAGAGTTTGCAACAGAACCTGTGGTTGTATTATCGGTTTCCGCTGAGCTTGCGTCTTGTCGAGGAAATGCTTCTGGAGCGTGGGATACTGGTGTCCTATGAAACCATCCGGCGTTGGGGAATCAAGTTTGGGCTTGGCTATGCCCGACGCCTGTACCGGAAACGGCCCTCGCAAAATGATATCTGGCATCTGGATGAAGTTGTGATCTCCATCGCGGGCAAGAAGCATTACTTATGGAGAGCCGTCGATCAGAATGGCTATGTTCTTGACGAGATCGTCCAGAACCGACGCAACACCAAAGCCGCCAGGCGATTGCTGATGCGCCTGCTAAAAAAGCAAGGCCTTTCACCCAAGCGGATAATAACCGACAAGCTCCGTTCCTATGGAGCAGCAAAGCGCCAAGTCATGCCGGATGTCGAGCATCGCTCTCACAAAGGGCTGAACAACAGAGCCGAGAATTCGCATGTCCCGTTGCGAAAACGGGAGCGGTTGATGCAGGGCTTCCGGTCACCGGGAGGATTGCAGCGCTTCGTCTCGATTTTTTCTGCCTTGCGTAATCTGCTCGTTCCATCTCACCATAACCGCTCAGCATTTGCCATTCACCTACACAGGCTTCGTGCTATGGCACACTGGAGAAGTGTAACCGGAACCCTCGACTGAAATCACAGCCGAAGGACTGCCACGTCTACGCTAAGTTAATGTGATAGCGCCCAATTATCTGCATGCCCACTCATCCCGTCGCCCTCTCTTCCCGACCATTCGCCCGTAGTCCCGCCATAAGCATAGGACAAACAGAAAACTCCCCTGCCCTTGCCTTCATCGTCAAAGCTCGCAGATATCCCCCGGCGGAATTGATGCTCTGGGCTCGCTGCAGAATGCAGGCAATGACAATTGCGGTGTTTTCCTGACCAAGCACATCCAGAGCATCTTCATAGGCAGAAGGTGAAATACCAAGATATCCCCTCACCTGCGCTGCCGTTTGCATGAACTCCCGCCAATTCCCAATACCCTTGACCGCATAGTCAGCGATTTCGGGACAAGCTTTCATGACCATACCGAGCGGATAGGATTTTGTTACATCCAACCGTTCGTGGTTTCGCTCAAGGGTTGCCCCTTGGTTTTTTCGAAAGCCAGGTTCAAGATCAGATGAAGAGTCGGTATTTGAATTCTGTTGCTGCCGCTCAGGTTGAGACTCATTGGCGCTTGGATTCTTGTTATTTACATGCCTTTCCAAGAGGATAGCGACTTCTTCATGCAGAAGGGCCAATTCTGATAGGATCGGTTCGAGAATAGCTGCGGTTGCCCGACGCGGAATTGCATCCACGATCGCCCGAAACCGTGTCCACAGGCCTTTCCAGTCACCAGCTGCTTCTTCCTCAATGGCAACTTCGATGAGTTTGGCGATATCACGTCTATGAAGCGTAATTCGTTCACGAATGAGCCTGAGGGCCAGCGAAGACGCGCGAACGCTCTCAGCAGCACTTTGCAGCTCTTCTGCCCGCACCAGCAGCGGCGCAAGAGAAAAGCCGAAAGCCTCCGTTACCTCCCCTCCCCTGTCCTTGCGGGAGTAGCGTTTGCCGTTCGGGCTGTCTTTGCGGGTAATCAGACCGCATTCGACAAGCGCCGCAAGATGCCGGCGCAGCGTTGCCGGAGCCATGCCGTGAGCGCGCAACGACAATTGTGCATTCGAAGGGAAAACGACCATGCCATTCTCTTCCGATAGATCGCTATCCGGCAAGAATGATAGCAGGGCATTCAGCACTGCCAGGGAACGGTCACTAACCCCAACAATGTCTTTGGCTTCGCAAAGCCAGCGATAAAGCTGCCACTTGTCTGCAGCCTTCCCCTCTTCGATCTCCTGCGCCTGCTGTTGAGCTTGCAGATGTGCAAGCGTCATCGACCGCCGCCCAAAGGGCGTCGTTATGAGATTTCCAAACATCTCCATTCACCTTTCAAAAAGGCAAAAGAACCCAACCCGCCGCAAACGACGTTAAAGCGCTTGACACTGATTCTGAGAAATGCGATTCGTAGACTTGCTTAGTGAATACGAAGAGCCTTCGCAGACCGACGTTTGTGGGGGCTTTTCTTTTGCGGTTTCAGTCTCCATTCCTAGTTTTAGATTGCCGGAACTCCTCAAAGAGTCCTTCAAGCCGCTCCGATAACCAATCACCAAAGGGTCCAGCCTTTTCACTTTTGAACGAGATGTCTACCTGCTTTGGTTTCTGATTCATAATCACTCTAAATGCATTATCCTTGGATATCCAAGTCTTGGCAGCAGTGGCCGAAATACGTTCCTTCCTTACCGCCTTCCCCTTGAGATTTGCAGCGTTAAAAGCGCGATTGAACCGCTCATCACTATTCAACGAAGCAAAATTTTCCGAAGCCATTACCTCAGCAATTTCGGGCGCTTTACGCTCCGCGAGTAAGCTCAGTTCAACCCAACGTTCCCGCCCTACTCCAGGTGCCGCTCCAATTTTGTTTATGATATCCTGGGCAATACGAGATGTGACTGAAATCATTTTGGAAACGGCTGCAGCATTCGCAGCGAGCGCGGAAGAGATGGTTTCCCGATCATACCCGAGCGTTTCGAGGTTCTTTGCGAAGAGCGCCTTTTCGATGAAACTGAGGTTAGCTCGTGCTGTATTTTCTTGCCCCTGTGCAATTACGTGGGTCTTGTCATCGAGAGCCTTTACTACGGCCCTAACCTTCTGACCAAGTTCACGAGCTACCTTAACGCGACGATGGCCGAAGACAACCATGTAACGTCCATCAACGTGGGGATGTGGACGAACAAGGATGGGGCTGTCCTGACCACGTTGTTTGATTGCTTCAAGCAGTTCTCGATACTCTTCATCGTTCGAACCAAGGCGGTCGGATACGAATGAGCCATCAACAATATCTGGATCAAGGTCGACTACCTGCTCACCTTGAAGGAAAGCGTCTGCCTGACGTGCCAATTCGTTAACTGATCGGATCATCGATTTGGATGCACCACCAATCCGGTAACTGCCCGTCAATGGCTCTTCTGTCGACTCGGTAAGTCCAGCAAGCAGATTCTTTCTAGCCATATCAGTCTCCGTAATCGCCTATCTCACTGAATTCGCATTCTAAAATGCCGATTTTGTCAGCGGACAAACCTACCTGCCCCACGATTCATGGATCAGACCCTCAATCTCGCCATTCACGGCATCCAAAGATTCAATTGCACGCTCATAAGTCGAACGCGTCATCGAGTTTTTCTCGACCTCATAGAGAGTCTGCTTCGTGATGCCTGCATCCGAAACAGCCGTCGATTTCACCATCTGATTTTTGAGGATGAACTCGCCGAACAGCGTCTGGAGGAATGCAACCATCTGAGCTTGCGGTTGATCAGTTGGCTCGTATCGAGTGACGAGGTAGCGATACCATTCCAAATTGACCTCTGCGCCAGCAGCGCGAATCGGTTCCAGAATATTTCCGAGCATCAACAGGAACTGCCCCATCGACATGACGTCGAGCATCTGAGGGTGTATGGTAATAAGAACAGCTGTGGCCGCTGTCAGTGCTGTAATAGTCAGATAGCCTAGCTGTGGTGGGCAATCGATCACGACGATATCGTACTGACCGTCGATCTCTTCGAGAGCCTTCGAGATACGGGTGAAAAACGACTTGCCCGCATTAGAGTTGCGATCGCTCATTGCAAGCGGCGTATCGTATTCGAATTCCTGAAGTTCCAGATTTGCAGGTACGATATCGAGACCTGGAAAGTTTGTCTTCTGAATAATTTTCGAAATCGGTTTCCGTTCATCATCGTATCGGATCGCATCATAAATCGACGGCACCTGATCCAACTCCGGTTGGAAGCCGTGAAGTGACGAAAGCGATGCTTGCGGGTCGAGGTCAATTGCTAGAACGCGATGCCCCGTCAGCGCCAAATACTGCGCCAAGTGCGCTGTCGTGGTAGTCTTACCACTACCACCCTTAAAGTTGACGACTGCTATGATTTGCAGATGTTCTCCGGGCTTCCTGTAGGGAACGTAATTGCGAGCTTCAGAGCGACCATACTGATCCAGATACTGGCGCAGTTCCTGCATCTGTTCGGCTGTGTAAGACCTACGACCAGAGGACGAAGTCTCAGGAGTCGGACCTTTGCCTTCAAGATGCAGTTTCTTTAGATGGCTCTGACTTACACCGATGTACTGTGAAGCCTCAGCTAACGAAAAATGCCGTAAGGTCTTCTTCCCTGAATCCGGAAAATTCTGCACGCTCAACAAATGCAGCTTTTTCGAAATTTGATCACCCTGGTCTAGGATGTGTTTTTCGAATTTAAGCGTGGCTTTTGGCTTATTGAGCGAGATCTCGTTCATTACCCGTTGATTTCCATAATAACGATTTTAGAGCAACTCAGCCCTCTTAACCGTTATTATGTCCGATTCTCTGAGATCCGCAAGGACTTTAAAGTTAACAACAGATTAATACAAAAAGGGAGTCATTTTCATGATGGACACTTTAATCTATATGATTTTACACGATAATTTGCTCAATTTGTCAGCAAACAAAACTTGAGCGTGAGACGGCTCGCATAACCGCCTGGCGCGCCTCCTTCATGGGCGGGCGTGCACTTGCCGTCGCAGAGTTGTGCATCGTAGCGGGCCGGCATTTGTGTTCGCTTACCCAACGGTGCGAGTGCATGAACTAGATCGCCGAGTCGATTATCATCGACCGGTAACCAACAACGCGCGCAAACCATCAATTCAGCCAGCAGATATCTGCGGACATTGACCGAAAAGGTGAGGGCAGGGGAGTTCTCTCTGTCGGGCTAATGCTCATGGCAGCCAACAGGCGATTGGAGCGCATCTGCAGATGGTGCCGTAATGATCCGGTTCGGAGCGAAATGCGTGAAGACTCGACTCTTTAACCAATCTCTGCGTGAAATATCCTCATGGCAAAAACTCCTCGTCAGTCCTCTCAACCGCTGCTTCGTGAAACTGAGCGTCCTTTGCAGAGCAGGCCACTCAAGCCTCGTGATCCGGCGCAGCCGCAACTGTCACTCGATCCCATGCCAGAGCGCGTCGAGCCGTGTCTTGCTTTACTCAAAACAAGGCCGCCGGCAGGACCGGACTGGCTGTTTGAGGTCAAATGGGACGGTTACCGGCTTGCTATTCATATCGAACCCAAAGGTATTCGTATTCTGACACGGGGAGGGCACGACTGGACCCACCGTTTTCCGGCAATTGCCGAAGCAGCAAAGAACCTTGGTGTAGCGACCGCCATTGTCGACGGCGAAGCAGTTGTCGTTGACGACGATGGACTGCCTGACTTTGGCCTTTTACAGCAGCCGCTTGGTGGTCGCGGTGGCAAACGCATATCGGAAGAAGCCTCGTTCTATGCCTTTGATCTGCTCTATTTCGACGGGCATGACCTGAGAAGCATGGAGCACGTGTCATCTGCTTGAGTATCTGATTGGAAAAGCGGATGGCGTCATAAAATACTCCGAAACGATTGAAGGCGATGGCGATAGTCTTCTTGCTAATGCCTGTCAGTACGGTCTTGAAGGCATAATCGCCAAGCGGAGAGACAGTTCTTACAGCAGTGGCCGCGTCGGCGACTGGCTGAAGATCAAATGCACGCAAAGCGAAAGTTTCTTCATTATCGGTTGGGAGCCTTCAAGCCTTGACCGTGGCGGGATTAGGCGTCTCCTGCTCGCGGCCTACAAAGGCCATGATCTCGTTTACGTTGGCAGTGTTGGCACCAGGTTGAGCCAGCGCATGGCAACAGCCCTTCGCAAGGACCTGGAGAAGTTTAAGACCACCAAGCCACCGGTTCCGATCCAGGAAAAGAGTGTGCAATTCGTCCTGCCGACGCTGATTGCGGAAATTGAATTCCGGGCCTGGACCCATGATGGCAACCTCAGGCATGCCTCCTACAAGGGCCTGCGCGAATTGCAGGATAACGCTGCCGTCTACAATGTAGCATAACCAATCACTTACGGCGGACCGGGCTTCAAATAGCCTGTTCTTGATCTGAGTGCTTTTTGAGCGGTATTCGACTTTGGCCGCCGCCGTTGCTACCCGGCGTTTCTAGGTAGAGCTGGTAGGTCTTTCGTACCATCTCTGTGGCTCGTTGCTTTGACGCCTGGTGACCGCTCATCGTACCTTGACGAAATTGCGAATGGCAAAGCAGGAAAATCGAGCGCCAGCGCCCGTTGAACGGCCCGCCTTCGATGCGATAGATACGACCGATATCGATGCCGTTAGGCGCAATCGCCGTAAATTCATGCGACGGCTCTTGCGCTCCCACACCAGTCTTTTGCCAAACGATGTCATCCATGGTTCTCAAACTCCGTTCGAGCCAAAATGTTTCATACGTAACAATTACACCCTTGAAGTGATATCAACCGATGGCGAAGCTATTGTGTAATGAGGCCTAGTTTCTTTGCTCGATCGAGCAGATGCTTGACCGACGAGGCTGTCCAGGTTGCCGATCCTCGCGGTGTGCGCTCGTACATCGCCTCAAGCTGGGCTGCAATGTCGCGCAGGGTGAGATCTGGGTTTGCGTTGGCAATGCCGGTGATCAGAGACATCAACCGGTCTTCCGGCAGACGGCGACGGGCAGGGCGGACTAATCCGGGATCGGCCAAACCTTCTCGCACCAGCCTTCTAACCGAACGGCGCAAGCGATCAACCGACCATTTCTGCCCATTCTCGCGGTTGAGATTGCGTACCACATCCTCCCAGGGATGATCCGGGCGCATGCGCTGCACGACCGGTAACCAGGACGGCATGGTCGTGGTCAGATCCGCGAGGTGGCTGCGCTCCCGTGCCCGCGATGCCTTCACAAGGGCATCAGGCTGCAGCTCACGGAAACCGGGATTGCCCGGCAACTTGCCTCTGGCTTTTGCGGCCTTGATACCCGCTTTGGTGCGTTCGGAGATTAATGCGCGCTCCAGCTGGGCTACAGCGCCCAGAACCTGCAGGGAAAACATGCCTTGCGGTGTCGAGGTATCGATTGGATCGCTCAACGAGCGGAAATGTGCACCCTTATCTTCCAGTTGCTCGATCACCTGCAGCAGATGGCTGACAGAACGCGCCAGGCGATCAAGACGCACGACTACCAGGACTTCTCCTGTTTCAATCTCACGTAACAGCTTTGCCAGAACTGGCCGCGCTCGGGAAGCACCAGAACCATGTTCCTCATAGATCGTGGCACAGCCAGCAGCATTCAATTCGATGAGCTGAGCGTCATGGAACTGATCTTCGGTGGAAACGCGGGCGTAACCCAGTAGGCGCTGCTTTGATTGTTTTGGGCTTTGAATCATTGTTTCATAAAGAGTTTCGCAATTAAAGGAAATAAGCCTATCCTTTAATAATAGATTCGCTTGTTAAAGGATAGACAGTAATGGCACCTACCCACCAGGGCCGCATGGGTCGCTTCATCGAGGCATCAACGAGTGGAGAACGGGTGAAAGCCTATGTTCCGGCTCCCTTGCCCCCAACGCCTCAACTCGACCTCACCCAAATTCTTGGGGCGTACGACGCTGCCCGCGGAGCGATTGGCGAGTTGGACGGGGTGACGACTATTTTGCCCTCAACACCGCTGTTTCTGTTCATGTACGTGCGCAAGGAAGCATTGTTGTCATCCCAGATCGAGGGCACCCAGTCGTCGTTGTCGGATCTTCTCCTCTTTGAAAATCATGAAGTTCCTCATGTTCCTCTCGATGACGTCACGGAAGTATCCAACTATGTCGCGGCGCTCGAACATGGAATGACCCGCATGCGGAGTGGCTTTCCGCTGTCACTACGCCTGATCCGCGAAATTCATGCCGTTCTGCTGCAATCGGGGAGGGGAACAACCAAGCAACCAGGCGAATTTCGGAAATCCCAAAACTGGATTGGGGGGACTCGACCTGGCAATGCGTTATTTGTTCCTACGCCACCAGATCATCTAGCAGCATGTTTGGACAACCTTGAACATTTCCTCCACTTGGAAAGTCCTGCATATCCCCCTTTGATCAAGGCCGGCCTCGCCCACGTGCAGTTTGAGACCATTCACCCATTTCTCGACGGCAACGGTCGTTTGGGCCGACTTCTGATTACGCTTCTCTTGTGCAGCTCCGGTGTCTTGAAGGAGCCGATTCTCTATCTCAGCCTTTATCTGAAAGCTCGAAGAGATGACTATTATCGTCTTTTACAAGAAGTGCGCACCAATGGTTCCTGGGAGGCCTGGATGGAATTCTTCCTCGAGGGTGTCGCTGAAACTGCCGGGCAAGCGGCCGGTACTGCCAGAGATCTCATGGCGCTCTTCAATACTGATCGGCTAAAGATCACTTCCTACGGTCGAGCGTCGGCTTCCATGCTACGCATACATGAGCTCTTACAACGAAGGCCAATCATCACAATTCAATCTGCGTCGACCGAACTCAGTCTGTCGATTCCGACCGTTACGAAGTCTCTTGAGCTTATGGGCGATGCCGGCATCACTCAGGAACTGACCGGCAAGCAAAGAAACCGGCAGTTTGCCTATAGCCGGTATCTTGACATTCTGGATCGGGGAACTGAGCCGCTCAGGGCATAAATCCGGTATTCCGCATACGTCGATGGCGTCGACATGTTCTACTAACGTGTCGACGAAATGGGTTTCTATCGACCAATTATGCTCTCCTCGATTGCGTTTGTACAATATCGGAAGTCATGGATAAACGATCGTTTGAAAATGCCGATAATGTGTTTGACAATCAAAAATGGCCGGGAAAATATGGCAGGGGAGGCCCGAGAATGCCGAAAAACTGCCGGAAATGAGCAAATCGGCCCTCTGCACGGACAAACGGCGAAATTAGCTTTAAACGGCAGCCACATCGCACTAGGATCATGGTTAAGAAAAGATTATCAGTCCAAGCTACGGAAGCTATCTTGGTAATAGGTACGTGGTAAAGAAAGAAAACCAATAAAAACAATGTAAATTCTGCCACGAAAATATTGCCTAAGAGATCCGGACACGGGTAAGCGGGGCAGATTTGGTGGCAGTGGCAGTTTTGTGGGCAAAAACTTGATGCTTGTCAGGAGAGCACGGGGCGCTGCATAAGTTGGATAACAGCCACCTTATGCGGGAGCAGCATCTTTGGCAGAGATTGATATTGACAGTTTGAGCGAAGTCGAACTTGTCGCCTTGACCGAGCGGATTGTCGAGCGGCTCAGGCTCTTGTACCAACGGCGCACCTCAGCGGCCCTGCGTGCACTCAAAATTGGCAGCAGAGTGATGTTCGAAGCTCCAGATGGCACTTTGATCAGCGGTATAGTCACCCGTCACAATCGAAAGACCGTCACCGTGCATACGGACAATGATCGCAGATGGAACATTTCACCTGAGTTTATCATGATAACGGATGAGGACGTCAGCGCCCTTGTGGAGCGCGAGATGCCGTTTCTGAAGCTGAGCGATGAAGACTACAAAGCCTGGGTCACCGCCAATGTGCTTCCGTTCGTGAAGAAATAAATCGATTCGGCTTGATAAGCCTCAGGCCCTGGCCAGAACAAGCGCAGCCAAAGGCGGGATGACGGCACCATCGGTTGCAATTGCCAGCCGGTCACCCAGATAATGGTAGAATGAGAGGCCAAGCTTCTTGCAGGTCTTCATCAGACCCAGCATGGTGTCGCGCGCGCTGCAGCCATCGCGGCTCATGGTGCCACCGGAGATCTTGCGTTTGGTGACAACACTGCGCAGATCGTTCTCGGATGCATTTGTGTGCAGCGGAATATCCGGATGGGTAAGAACCTTCAGTAACTCATCTTTGCGCCGTTGCAGCCGTGCCAGAAGCTTGTCGAGGTCCTCATAGCCCGTGCGGATGGAAAAGATGCGGTCAAAGCGCTGCCGGAAGGCATCGATCCGTCCAGGGGAGGGTTTTAGCCGATAAGCTTTGAGTGCCTTGTAGAAACACCAAACAAGATCGCGAATGGCATCCACCTGGCTCGCCTGCCGTGGTGTTGCCGGCATCAGCTTGTGAATAAGCCGCTCCGCATGGAGCCAGCAAAGTGCATGATTGGCGACACGGAACTGACCGGCATCATCGGAAACGATGACCGTATTGCCCAAAAGGCCATGGTGGCGGATGGTCCCCCAAATCCCCGCTTCACCCAAAAGCCGCATCAAGGGCCTGTCGAAAACATCAAGGCCCTTGTCTGCCAGATGTTCAAGAAACTGAGCCTGCGAGACGAAGAGTTGCGGCTCACGTGTCCATAGATCCGCAACAATGGCCGGATCGGCTTTGGGCTGCTCCAGATACGCCAATGCAGCGTCATTGAGCACATAGTCCTGATAATTGCCGCGCAGCAGCGACAGAAAGTTCAGGCGAGACTTTGATTTTGTGGTGCGGAAGGCGGTAAAATACTCTCCGCCGATTTGTGGGTTCTGTTGCAGGAATT
>UCNP01000046.1 GCA_900473335.1 Hyphomicrobiales bacterium
TCTTGAGGCTCCACATCTAGACCGGTCAGCCAATCAACAGGAGCATATCATGCCCGTTTCAAAATACCTGCGGCGGTCTTATCACGTTAACTGAACTTTGGCGCAGCGATGCGCTTTGCGTTGATTTCAGTTGAGGGCGAAGGTTACAATTTTCCACTCTGCAATAGCACGAAGCCGGTGCAGATGAATGCGGGAAGCGGAGCGATCATGGTGGGATGGAACGAACAGATTGCGCAGCGCAGAGAAGATCGAAACACAGCCACAGCTAGCCGCCGACCTGGAGGCAGAAGGCATCTATAACCGCGTCTATATCATGGACTTTCTGCAACTATCGCCAGAGACAACCGGACTCTATGACAAAATCGTCATGAACCCGCCCTTTGACCGCGAACGCGACATCGATCACGTCATGCACGCCATAAAAATCCTGAAGGAAGACGGCCAGCTCGTTTCCATCACGTCGGCACATACCCAATTTGCGCATAGCAACCGCAACCGCCTTCCGTGATTACATGACAAAACACAATGCCAGCTTCACCGACCTGCCAGCTGGATCGTTCTCGGAAGTCGGAACCAATGTGAACGCAATCAGCCTCAACGTCTGGAAAAATGGCAAATGTCATGGGCGATATTGAGTTTCTGAAAAAGAATGCAATTGACATTAAGTATCCATTCGGATACAAATAGTCATGTACCAGTTTATGTTATCGCCACAGTTCAACGAATGGTTTGCACATCTTTCCGATGCGCGGATCAAGACACGCATTCTTACCCGTATCAGGTCGGCCGAATCCGGACATTTTGGCGACATTGCGCCAGTGGGCGAGGGCGTGATGGAAATGCGAATACATTACGGACCAGGCTTTCGTCTCTACTACAAGCGTCACGGCGAAATCGTTTATCTCATGCTTGCGGGCGGCGATAAGTCCACACAGGAACGCGATATTAAACGAGCCATCGCAATGGCAAAAGAGTCAGGAAAGGAACGGCCATGAAGGGCTATACCAAATTCGACGCTTCCGAATATCTCGATAGCGAGGAAATGATTGCCGAGTATCTTGCTGCGGCCATCGAAGACGGCAACCCCGATTTGTTTGTGGCAGCGCTTGGCGATATCGCCAAGGCGAGGGGAATGGCAAAAATAGCCGAACAAACCGGACTTGGACGGGAAAGCCTCTACAAGGCTCTAAAGCCAGGTGCAAAGCTACGTTATGAAACCGTGCAGAAAATCGTCGCAGCTCTTGGAGTCAAGCTAACAATTGAACCCAAGGCAGCATGACGGCGAGGGGGCTTTCCCTCCCCTCTCGCTCCCCTCCCAAACGGAAACTATCGTTGCTTCACCCGTTAAGAAGCCCTCGCACAACCTACGGCACAATTTGAAAGTGCGGTGCTGCTCGGGCTGGCGACCGCTCCGCGGTCGCAAATGGTGCTGGTAGCTTTGTTGCACAACAGCGTTCAAGACTATGGAACAGGTTGATATGTGATTGCGCAAGGCCATCCGTAGACCGCAGTCGGCATTAAGACTCAATCCATGAGGATCACCTGAGAGAGTTCGAACCGCCAGTCTCTTCATGTCGCCCCAAATAAGGGGCACGACAAGGGGGGGCTGTTGCAGGAATTTGCTTTGGATGGAATATGCCTTACCTCCGGACACAATTATGCTGAGAGTTCCTCGAACTGGTGTTTGAGGGAATAAGCTTTCGTTGATGCAAACAGACCTTGCTGCTTTCGCATCATGTGGATGAGCTCATTTGCGGGTGACCTGACGCTTCCTACGGTTAAAGCGTTCAAGCAGTCTTGGACTGAAATGCAGTACCCATCGATGCACGGTCGAGGGTTCTGTCGCAAGAAATTGTAACGACTGTGGGCGATACTCTTTGCTGGTGAGTTTGGGAGTATGTAATGTTCAAGGGCCGTCATAACTTGACAGCTGTACGGAATATCCGTATAAGTAATTATGCAAACAGTCATTGAAACACCTGCGTTCTTGGCCTCGGCGTATGATGAGGGCATAAGCGACTTGGAACGCGCAGACATAGTGGCGTTCATTGCTGAAAATCCTACGGTCGGGGATATCATGGCTAGTAGTGGAGGGGCGCGAAAAGTCCGATATGCCGCCAGAGGCAAAGGGAAAAGTGGCGGATATCGCATTATAACCTATTATGCTGACGAGGATATTCCTGTGTTCCTGTTGGATGTTTACAGCAAGTCGTCGCAGGGCAACTTGTCCAAGTCTCAACTGAACGATTTGAAGAAGATTCTAACCGCATTGCCTCGTATTTGGCGCGAGAACGCGAATTCCAGATCAGAACGCGAGAGGAAAAAGAGATGAGTAAAGCTGGAAGCAGAATTCTACAGGGTGCACAGGAAGCGCTTGCTATCGCTAAAGGCGAGGCAAATGCTGATGACTATCGCATCCACATTCCAGCAACGATAGACGTAAGTGCTATCCGCGCTAAAACCGGATTGTCGCAAGCTGCGTTCGCGGCAAGGTACGGTTTTTCAATCGGGCGTGTACGCGACTGGGAACAGGGCAGGAGTGCAGTAGATGCACCCTCGCGCATCTTGTTAACAATTATCGATAAAGAGCCTGAAGCGATTGAACGTGCGTTGAATGCGGCATGACAGCGAGGGGTCGTTCCTGCCCCTCGGGCTCCCCTCCCAAACGGAAACATTAGTTTCTTCAATCCCTATAGAAGCAGCAAAACCTACGGCACCATTTATCTGTGCGGTCCTGCTCGGGCTTGCGACCGCTAGCGGTCGCAAGTGGAGCTGGTATCAACCGGTATGGAATACTCGTTTGAAACTGTGAACCGGCAACGGCAGCGGGCGCACACTCATTAAAATCGTGACCGAAATGCCTGTCCTGAGAGAAGTGCCGATGCACTCCTCTCAGGACAGGCTGTTATCTCGCCAGTGGGATGCTTAATTTCATGTTTCGGTGTGTGATGATGCTTGAAAGGAATTCGGACAGAGTTGCCACTTCAATTTCAGACTGGCCCGGTCCGCGACTGTGCGAAGTTGGAATGTAACAACCAAATCACAATTGATTGCCATATGGCAAGCCGCTATGCAGAGCTTGCAGCGAGCATCGAGGCCAACGGTATGGTGCAGAATATCATCGTGCGCAAAGCCTCAAAGAAGGGCTATTACATTGTGACAGCTGGCGGACGCCGGTTGAAAGCGCTTGAACTTTTGGCCGAGACTGGAAAGATCGCCAAAGAGATGCCCAATGCCTCGAATAAACAGCAGCGCAGGGCGGCAATCATGCCGGATCGACCGGACATGATTGCCGTGCCCGACATCAAACGGCGGATTCTCAGATAGTGCGGTTGAAGCCTGCATATATGTCATTGCGGACTTGCGTCCGGACAAGGAAACGCGCGTGCCTCGCATTGCTTGAAAACGTAAGTAGGCCCTCGGCAGTCTCTACAGCACTGTTGAATGGCGCGTTCCTGCCTCGGGCCGGGCCGTCGCGTTCCGCTCCGTCCGGGTGCTACAAACATTCAAGATGTGCTTGTCATCAAGGGAGAGTTGCCGCAACTTTTTCAAAAGCAATTGCAAAGGTGAAGGATCAACAAAGGCCGGAAAGTCCTGCGCCGCCATATACGCCGCGTTCTCGAAGCAGCGCCCTCGCGATACATTCGNNCGAATGTATCGCGAGGGCGCACTTATGTGTTGCAAGCAACACGGAATTATGTGATCGTGCATTTGCATGGCCATGTATCACATCAATAGCAAGGTTATCTCTCGTTCCGCGGGTCAAAGCGCTGTTGCATCCGCCGCGTATCGGCGTTGCACTGCCATGGTCAATTCATTGACTGGTGAACGTCATGACTACTCAGCAAAGAAGCATCTCATTCACAGCGAGTTTGCCATTCCGAACGATGCTCCTGCCTGGCTGAACCGCATGATGGCGGCAAGCGGTCATGGGGTATCAGAACAGTTCTGGTCATTTGTTGAAATGAATGAGAAACGTAAAGATGCTCAGTTTGCGGGCGAAATGACGTTAGCTTTACCACTGGAGCTGACTCATGAGCAGAATATTGCCATGGTGCGCGAATACGTCAAAGAGCTGTTCACCAATCGAGGCATTGTTGCCGATTGGGTTTATCATGACCTGAAGCACAATCCGCATGTTCACATCATGTCGAGCCTTCGTCCGCTGACCGAAACCGGCTTTGGCAGCAAAGTGACGCCAGTGTTGGATGTGCATGGCCAGCCTATGTATCACGCAGACAAGAAGATTATATATCGGCAGTTTACGCGTGAGAAAACCATGCTGCTCGAGCAACGTGAAGCGTGGTCGAGCATTCAAAACCACTATCTGGCCATGCACGGTTTTGCGGTAACGGTCGATCACCGTTCATATGCGGATCAGGGGCTTGATATAGTCCCAACCATTCATCGGGGCGTGCATGCGCAGGCCATGGATGAGCGCGGTTTGGCGTCAGAGCGGATACAGGAGTTTGTCGAGGTCAAGGGCAAAGCCCTGAAGGCAATCATGGCTGATCCCGCCCTGATCCTCAGAGAAATCACAGCGCAAAAGGCGGTCTTGCCTCACCCGCCGATATTGCCGGCCGCTTCCTTGAGCAACTGCATGAATTGCGCGATAGGCTGAATAATCTCGGAACACGTCTGCATGACTATGGCGCCAGGATTGCGCGTCATCTTGGTTTGCAGCGTTCTGGCGAGCAGGTTGTTGCACAGAACATGAAGGTGCCAAGTTCGCCACACAGTATGGAGCCAAGCCAGGCCTTGCCCCATGCGCAGCCAGTGCAAGCGGAGAGTAAAACGGCGGCTATCTCGGCAAGGCAGGTTCAGCAATCTGAACGCGGCATTCAATTCGTACCGCCAACACCGCAGGTGCATCAGGCATTGATGCGCCTTGCAACGGTGCAAGATCATGCCCGAGGTGTCAGTTCCAAGGGCGCGGAAAAGGACGCTGTTGCAGCAGCTCGTAGTGCCTTGCAGTCCGGAACCCATGCGCAAGCCGTCACTGCCTTTATGGCCAGTGTTACACCAATCATGGACAGTCAGGTGATCTTGAAGTCCGGTAGGGTTTTTGACGAGGATATTATGGCAAAACATCTCGTGGGTAAAAGCGAAGATATTGTTGAAGGTTTGCGGCAATACTGGCCAGCCATCCATGCTGGAGCACAGGCAAGGTTCGATCTTGCAAAGATCGATGCGGCCACACTGATAATGAGCGATCGCAAGGAAAATCTGGTACTCGATAATTATGAAAAGCAGGTGGCCAACTGGCGCACGCCTGAAAAGATGCTGATCGAACCGATCAAGGAATGGCCGGTCAGTATCGAGGCAAGAGTATCCCATATGCTCAAGTACGATGCTGATCTCGCAAGGTCTGAGCAAATGATGCGGCAAGGCTTTGATCGCGTCTGGACCAATCCAAGCGAAGTGGTCAATGCTGTCAAGACGCGGATATTTGACGGCGAGCGTCCCGGTCAGATTGCACTTGCCATCAAAAAGGATCCTGCTCTTCATGGTAATCTGAAAGGGGCAACCAATTTCTTCGGCCGTCCTGATGATGCAAGACGCAGCGCGCTTGATGCGCTCAATGTCGCTATGTCACATATGGGTGACTATGGAGGCCTCTACGAGCGTTTGCAGGTTGCTTACCGTTCGGAAGAAAGTGCCATGCGACAGCGCCTTGAACAGGGCCTCGCTGATCTGTCTCCGGCAGCTCATGCCTTTGTCGAGCGATCCCATGAAGCGTTCCAGAAATCGCAGGATTATAGTACCATGGTGAACTCGTCTGATGACAAACGGGCTTTGAGCGAAGTGCGATCATTCCTGGCTGATCTCTATAATCACTTCCAGAAACGCGGCGGTGTGCAAGAACTTGATCTGGAGCGAATGGCAAAGGCGTTGCCTATGCTCGAAGCAGACCAGATGAAAAGTCTCACCGTAATACTGGAGAAGGTCGACAACACATCGAACTATCTGAAGGTCGCCAAGTCAATGGAAGGCATCAGCCGCAGCATGGAGCAATCAATCCGCAGCAAGGACTCATCCAGTCACGGCTTTGAAATGGATTGAGACGAGACAAATGGGATGTGTTGCAAACTTTTTATCAATGAAGGCGGTGATACTATTTTGGCTTTAACGAGCTGAGTATTTTTGATGTTCAAAGGTCGCCATTTTGATAAGTCAGTGATCCTTCTATGTGTGAGATGGTATCTGGCTTACAATTTGAGCCTGCGCAATCTGAAGGAAATGATGGCAGAGCGCGGCATTGGAATGGATCATTCGACCGTGCATCGCTGGATGTTGCATTTCAGTCCAAACCTACTTGAACGCTTTCACTTTAGGAAGCGTCAGGTCACTCGCAAATGGAATCTGGATGAGACCTACGTGAACCTACTACCAACCGATCACCCGGGGGGAGGAGAGCTCTCGACCTTCTTCGGGCGCGAGATCTCGCGCGATCTGATCGGTCGGCTGCGCAGCGTCGGCTTCATCACCTCGAGCCCCAAGGAGCCCGCAACCGGGCGCGCCCTACACCTATGTGACGACGAAGAAGTTCCTGTCGCAGTTCGGCATGGAAAGGCTGTGGGATTTGCCGGGAGGCGCTCGAAGATGCCGGTCTGCTCAGCAAGGAAAAGCTGTACGCAGGCGACATGCCGGTGGCAGGTGCCGATCCTGGGACGGACAACAATGTGTCGCCGGATGTCTCGGAGCAGGAAGGATTATGACGAATCGCATGCGGGAGGCTCGGGAACGGGTGAAGAACATGCTGTGCGACCGGTTTCGAAAGCGTTTCGGTGAACTTAGGGCTTCGCGCAGCTGATTAGCGCGACACGAGTTTTGACGTCAACGAAAGCTGCGCCGGGCTAGAAGCTTGCCGTATAGCATTTCAGCCTCACCCACCCGTTCGTGTTAATGAGGCTGTGCGCCATGGTAAATAGAAAATTGACAAAATTTTGTTGAAATGGTGAGAACAGTGGACTATATCGGTTGCTATGATATATCGTCTGGAAATTGAGAACTTCTACTCGTTCCGTGATCTCCAGATCCTAGATCTGAGGATTCCGCGGAATGTCCCCGAGTATCCAGAGCGGTTTTCACCGCTGTTTCCCGGCGCGGAGGAGCGCGCTCCGAAGATCGTCGCACTGTTCGGCGCTAACGGGTCCGGCAAATCCTCGGTTCTCAAGGCGCTCACGTTTCTGTCGTGGTTTCTGAAAGACAGCTTTCAGAATCAAGGCGCATTGCCGTGCGAGCGGTTCAACGACGAGGAATCGATGAACCGCCCCGTCCGCCTCGCGCTCGAGATGGGCGGGTTGACGGAATTATCATTCGAGGCTGTCAATTCTCCCACGCACCGGAATAGCGATTTCGGCATCTACCGCTACGAATTGGAGCTTCTTCCGAAAGACGGGGTTGTCAAAACGGTCCGGCGCGAGGCCCTCCGTCACAAGCCTCACGGACAGGGGAAGTGGCAACGAGTATTCGAGCGTGGTACCGACAAAGACGTGCGCGGTTCGCGGACGTTTTCCCTGACCGGCTACAGCCAAGTCATTGACAAGGTGCGGGACGACGCCAGCGTGGTGTCCACCCTTGCGCTCTTCGAGCACGAGCCGTCCAAGGTGCTAGCCGAAGCAGCAGGCGCGGTCTTCCGCAACATACTTATGGAACGAACGGAGTTTTCGGATAGGGACATTATCCAGTTCCTTGCGCAAAATCCGGCTGCGGTTGAGAGCCTTAACAGAGAGCTTCAGCGCATCGATGTTGGTGTCGAGCAGATGGAAATTGTCCAGACAGCGTCTGGGCCGACGGCGTTGTTTAAGCACGAAGGTTTGCAAGCCCCGATGCCATGGACTTTGGAAAGTCAAGGAACGCGATCGTTCATCAGAATTTTTCCACTTCTATTGTTGGCGCTGCAGAAGGGAGGCGTTGCGGTCATTGACGAGCTGGATCTGTCGATCCACCCGTTAATCCTGCCCGAGATCGTCCGTTGGTTTTATGATCCCGACCGCAATCCAGCAGGTGCCCAGTTGTGGATGTCGTGTCACTCGGCATCCCTGCTTGATGATCTCAGCAAGGAGGAGGTCGTCTTTACCGAAAAGGATCAACTTGGTCGATCGAATGTTTATAGCCTGATGGACGTTCAGTCCGTCCGCCGAAACGACAACCTCTACAAGAAATATCTTGGAGGGGCATATGGCGCAGTGCCTCAGATCGGATGAGAAGACGCCCCGCACATATTCCCGTCCGCAAGCCGGTTTTTCTCGGATGCGAAGGCGAGTCGGAACAGGCCTACGGACAGTTTTTGAACGATATCGTCCGCGGGAAGGGCCTCCCATTTCACATTGAGGTCGTGAACCTAAATCCTGGCGCGGGCGATCCTCTCGCTCGTGTCAAAAAGGCGGTGCAGGAGATCAAGCGGCGCAGTCAACGGCGTGCGGAGTTTCAATATCGCGCGTTGCTTATGGACGACGATCAGGTTACGGGCGATCAGCATCGCCGGCAGCAGGTCGAGACGCTTGCGGCACAACATGACATCTCGATCATTTGGCAGTCCCCGTGCCATGAGGCTTTCCTTCTCCGACATTTTCCCGGACGATTGAATGCAAATCCTCCCGACGGCGTGACGTCGCAGGCCAACCTTGTCCAGGTTTGGCCGGGCTATGCGAAGCCGATGAGCCGAGTTGAAGTGTCTCGCCGGATTGATCTCCAAGGGGTGGAACGCGTCTCCGCACAGCATCAGGAATTTGCTGCCTTGCTGCGTTTCCTGCGTCTTATATCGTGAGCATCGTTACAAGATAGACCGAGAGCCTTGGTCGGACCGCCAAGTACGTTCCAGTCCGACCGGATGTGTTGCAAAAATTTATCTAGAGCGTCGGCTTTTCTGACAGAATCGTGATGCTTTTCTGCAATGTGATTTTGTGATTCACTTCCTGCAGGAGGTGATTTGCAATGACCAAGGCTTACTCGCTTGATCTTCGGCAACGGATAGTGCGGTTTATAGAGGCGGGTTATTCCCGTCATGCGGCTGCCCATCATTTTGGCGTCTCAGTATCGTTTGCTGTAAAATTGATGGCATCCTTCAGCGCTACAGGGAGCGTTGCAGCCAAACCGGAAGGTGGCTGGCGATACTCGAAACTGGACCCGCACCGGGCCTTTCTGGTGCGCCGTATTGCCGAGAAGGATGATATTACCATGCCGGAACTTGCCGGAGAGTTTGCTGCTTTGGGAGTTCAGATCACGCCTGCAGCGATCTCCCGCTGGTACCGGCGCAATGGCTATCGTTTTAAAAAAAACCTTGCTGGCCAGCGAACAAGAACGACCGGACATTCGATACGCCCGTGAGACCTGGATCCATGGCCGCCAACCCGTCATGCAAAACAATACCCATCGCCTTGTCTTTCTGGATGAAACCAGCACAAACACCAAGATGGTACGACTGCGTGGACGGTGCCTGAAAGGTCAGCGGCTCAAATCCCATGCACCTTTCGGGCATTGGAAAAGTCAGACCTTCATTGCCGGTCTGCGATGTTACGGTCTGATCGCACCATGGGTCATTGACGGCCCGATGAACCGGATCATTTTTGATACCTATATCGAAACCCAGCTTGCCCCAACCCTTGAGCCTGGCGATGTGGTCATCCTTGATAATCTGCCTGCCCACAAAAGCATGCTCGCACAAGCAGCAATCCGCCGGCGTGGTGCCTGGATGCTCTTTTTACCAGCCTACTCGCCAGACTTGAATCCAATCGAAATGGCCTTCTCCAAACTCAAGGCCCATTTGCGCGCAAAAGCTGTCAGAACAATCGATGACCTTTGGAGAGCCATCGGTGATATTTGCACCTTGTTTGACCCAATCGAATGCAGAAACTTCTTCAAAGCCGCAGGATATGGATACACTTGAAAAGCCGATGCTCTATATCAAGGTCAAAGGTG
>UCNP01000003.1 GCA_900473335.1 Hyphomicrobiales bacterium
GAATGTCGATTCAGCCTAGGACTGGCGAAACTTGGGTTTCGCCAGTCCTGTGATTACTTGAATGATGGTGGTTGTCCAAGATCAAATGATGGTGCATTGCCAAGATCATTGGCTGGAGCGCTGGGCAGTTCGATCTTGAAGTTTTCCATATCCACGGCCACAGCGGGATCAAGGAAGTAGGTCACCATGCCGGGGAAGGCAATGAGTAAGCCTACCAGAATCAATTGCAGCACCAGCCATGGAATTGCGCCCATATAGATATCGCTGGTCTTGATTGATTTGGGCGCGATACCTCGCAGGTAAAACAGTGCAAAGCCGAAGGGCGGATGCATGAAGCTGGTCTGCATGTTGGCGCAGATCATGACGCCGAACCAGATGAGATCAATGCCTAATGCACTGGCGGCTGGGGCTAAAAGCGGAATAATGATGAAAGCGATTTCAAAGAAATCCAGAAAAAACGCGATGACGAAGATGAAGATATTGACGAAGATGAGGAAGCCGACAACACCGCCAGGCAAGGATGTCAGCATGCCTTCGATCCAGTGACTGCCGCCCACGCCCTGGAAAACCAGGCTGAACACACGTGCGCCGAGAAGGATGAAGACAACCATGGCGGTTAGCCGCATGGTCATGGTCATTGCTTCATAGACGAGTTGCCATGTGAGGCGGCTGTTCAACCAAGCCATGAGCATAGCGCCAACAACGCCCATCGCGCCAGCTTCTGTCGGTGTAGCAAGGCCCATGAAAATGGTGCCGAGAACGATGAAGATAAGGGCGAGCGAGGGGATCATGCCGCGTGCACAACGAATAAATAGCGGCCAACCGCGCAATGTGCGAGCTTCGGGAGGAAGTGCGGGAACGTAATGCGGCTTGATAATGCTGAGGATGAACACCCAACCGGCAAACAACAGAACCTGAACGATGCTGGCACCGGTGGCGCCGATATACATGTCACCGGGCGATTTGCCGAGCTGGTCAGCAAGAACGATCAGGACGAGCGACGGTGGAATAAGCTGCGTTATGGTTCCTGATGCCGCGATGACACCCGTGGCGTGGCGGATATTGTAGCCATATTTGGCCATGACAGGCAGCGATATGAGGCCCATGGCGATGACCGAGGCAGCCACCGTGCCGGTGATCGCGCCAAGAATGGCGCCGACGAGGATAACCGCATAGGAAAGGCCGCCGCGTACGCCTCCGAATAATTGTCCGAAACCATCGAGCAAATCTTCGGCAAGGCCGCATCGCTCGAGAATTACGCCCATGAAGGTAAAGAACGGGATAGCGAGTAGCAACTCGTTGGAGAGCACCGAGAACATTTGATAGGTCAGGTTTCCAAGGAAGTCTGGACCAATAGCCCCCATCTCGATGGCGATAAATCCGAAAAACAGACCTACGGCTGCAAGCGAGAAGGCCGCTGGGTAGCCGATCACCATGAAGATGATCAGCCCGAAGAACATCAGCGGGGCAAGGTTTTCACTCAGGAATGACATCATTGGGCAGGCTTCTCATAGGCAAATTCACGGACATAATCGGTCGTGAGAGCCAGGTAGCATTTAATCAATTCGGCAATGCCTTGAAGGCCAACAAGAGCAAATCCTACCGGAAGGCTTAGCTTGACCGGCCAGAGGGGAAGACCGCCGGCATTTGAAGAAGCTTCATTCGTCGTCCACGAAAGAACGAACCACGGCCAAGTGAAATAAATCATCAAAGCACAAATGGGGAGCAGAAAGAAAATACCACCGAGGAGATCAATCCATGTCCTGGTTCTTTCGCTGACTGAACCGTAAACAAGATCGACCCGGACATGTTCGTTCAACTTGAACGTCCATGCGCCGCCAAGCATGACCATTCCGGCAAAAAGATACCATTGTGTTTCAGATAGTGAGTTGGAGTTGCGTCCATAGATGGCCAGAATGCCCCGGAAAAGACCCGCTCCGCCGACATTTTGTTCCAGCCATATCAAGCCACCGATGCTATAACGCAGCAAGGCGTTGAATGCGCAGACCACCGACGCAAAAAGCACAAAGTAAATTGCAATAATACCTACTCGACGACTGAGTTCGTCGATCCAACCGGTAACAGTCAGCAACGGTGACATTCAGGCCCCTCCCATACCAATTATGCAGTCGCCCGCAGTTCCTTTGCGGATATTAGCGGGTATTCACATGCTACAGAGTTAACCCATGGAATCACACGATGCAATGAAGAATGGCTGTGGACCTGCGTCGCTCAGCCGGCAGTGTTAACAACCAACTCTGCACGAGTTCCCTTGTCGCGGGCTATATAATCTATTCCAGTACCCAGGCTTGCTGCCATGGCTTTGACGATACGTGTTCCAAGGCCGGTTCCCTTGGGCTGCTCGGATTGTGTCCATCCAACACCGTCATCCTCGACGGCCAGAATAGCCTTGTCGTTGCCATCGCGGAGAAATGTAATCCTGATCTCACCAAGATTGGTGCCAGGATAGGCGTATTTATAAGCGTTTGTGACGAGCTCTGTAACCACCATTCCAACAGATACGGCGCGGTCGGAGGAAAGCCTGATGTCTTCGACATCGAGCAGGATAGAAAGCTTGTGGTCGGCATGTTCCAATGAGCTGCGCAGTTCAGACGTCAGGCTGGCGAGATACTTATCCATTTCAACCTGGCGCACATCATCTGAGCTGTAAAGGCTGCGATGCATGCCGCCGATTGCGGTAATGCGCGCCTGCGCTTCGGTCAAAGCGTGTTTGACTTCCTCATTGTCTATGCTCGAAATTTGCAAGCGTATCAGAGCGGCGACAAGAGCCAGACTGTTTCCGACACGATGGTTAACCTCGGTAAGCAGTACTTCCGCGCGTTCCTTGCCGCGCAGAATTTCCATATCGGCCCGCTCGCGGTCACGGCGCAATTCAGCAGTTGCTATGGCCTGCGATACGGCGCTTTCCAGCAGAGGCATAAACTCTTCGCCGACTGTCTTGATGACATAATCGGCGGCTCCGGCCTTAAGTGCATCGACTGCGATCTTCGCTTCGCTCGATCCTGTCACATAGACAACAGGAACAGTTATGCCGTTCTCGCGCAGGACTTTCAGAAATTCTGTGCCTGTAGTGGTCTGGAGATAATGGTCGAGCACGATAACGTTGATGTCGCCCTTGCCAAGTATCTGGAGCCCGGCGGCAACATTATCCGCATGCACGATCTCGTAGCCCGAACGTCCCAACGCTTTTTGCGCCAGACGGACGAGTGCCGGATCATCATCGACATAGAGAATTCTGCCTGACATGACGCTCGGATCGTTCACGGAATTTGCATGACGGAGAAGAACAGGCCCAACTGCCGGATGGCATTGGCAAAGCTGTCATATTCAACTGGTTTTGTTATGTAGACATTCGCGCCGAGATCGTAGCAGCGCTGAATTTCGCCCTCATCATCGGTCGTTGTCAAAATAACGACGGGCAGGCGCTTTGTGTGCGGATTAGTCTTGATTTTCTCAAGAATATCAATGCCGGACATATCAGGCAAATTGAGGTCGAGCAGAATAAGAAGATAGTTGCTCTTGTTGCCCTCGCCGGTACGGTCCTTGCCCAAAATGAAATCGAGCGCGGAATTACCGTCGGCAAAAGGGATGATGGGATTGTTGACGCCGGCGCGTCGAACATTCTTCTCGATGAGGCGTGCGTGACCTTCATCATCCTCGATCATCACGATGGTAACTTCTTTGCCGGTACCCTGCACGCTACTAAACTCCTAATACTTTAGTCAAATCTGAGGGAAGCCGTAGCACAAAGGTACTGCCTTTTCCAATCGTTGATTTAACGGAGATATCGCCGCCAAGATTGCGCACAAGAGAGCGCACATGGGCGAGCCCGATTCCTTCTCCCGGTTTGTCCTGCTGACCCGAACGCCGGAAAAGCTCAAAGACGCGCTCAAGATCGTCTGCGGAAATACCTCGCCCATTATCGGATACTTCGACACCTATAAATTTACGCCCATCGCTATAACCGCGAATAGATAGTTCCAAAGGTCTGTCAGGGCTGGCATATTTTACAGCATTGTCGAACAGGTTTCCAAAAATCTGCTCGAGGGACAAACGGTCAGTCGTGATTTTCGGCATTCTTTCAGAGATCTCGACCTTGCCTTCCAATTCGATAATCTGATGATTTATGCTGGCGGCGCTTACCTCGAGCAGGGCTTTAAGATCGATTGGTTCCGGTTTCAGTTCTCGGCGACCATCGCGGGAAATTTTAAGAATGGCGTTGATCAGCCCATCCATTTTCTTTGTCGATGACCGGATGAAGGAAATAGCTTCCGGTAAATCCTCGCTGGCTGCAATCCGCGCAAGTTTTGCATCTTCCTCCGTCAATGGCTCGCCGTCTGTCAGAATATAAGTCTGTATGGCTTTCAAAGATGCCTCCAATTCACTGGTAAAGCCCATAATGTTGACGAGTGGCGCGCGCAAATCATGGGTGACGATATAGGCAAAGCGCTGTATTTCCTGATTGGCGCGAATGAGGTCTTCGGTGCGCTCGGTGACGCGTTCCTCAAGGTTGGTATTGAGAAGCTCAACTTCGCTTCGCGCAGTTGAAAGGTCGCGGACATGCTGGAATATGATGAAGATCGCACCGCCGAGCACGGCGACAATAGCTATGGCACCCACGATTGTTGCCCGTTGGAGCGCTGCGGTGGCATTGGACTGTTCTTCAATTCCCCGCTGGAGGTCAAGCTCCGACTCGACCATGAAACTGCTCAAAAGCTCGCGGATAGAGTCCATTGATCTTTGTCCGGCGCCTGCGCGAAGAATTTCAATCGCTTCTGCTACCTTGCCCGTACTGGCAAGTTCCAATGTGTGGTTCAGTTCTCCCGTCTTCAGGGTGATCAGCCTTCTCAATTCGGGAAGACGAGCGGCGAATTTCGGACTGTTCTCGACACTACGCGCCAGCGCCTCTTTTCTTGCGGCAAGAGTTGCCAATGCAGTCTTATATGGCTCAAGAAAACTGTCTTCCTGAGAGAGGAGATAGCCTCGTTGACCTGTTTCGGCATCCTGCATTGTCGAAAGGAGATCGGCAGAATTGCTGCGAATGTTGCGCGCAACCACTACATTATCAAATCGTGCACGGCTTTCGGCCACAAGCCATATGGTCGAGGCAACAATACCAAGCAGGATTAATACACCTATGGTCAGCATGATCAAAGTGGAGCGGGCGAAGGAAATATTGGTTACGGCCATCTGTGTCTGCCAGTGTGCTAGGGCGCCTTTAAGAGGCGCGGAAAATCATGTGCCCTCAGGAATGACCGGAGACCAGCCGATCGTCAACCGGTGGTGGATATTTCCTGCAAGCAACAACCGCGCAAATAAAGGCCTTAGGCCGATTGCAGAGTCACCTTTGATGCGCTGGAGAGGACATGAAGTACGACAGCGCCAAAGACAATGCTGCCACCGATCAGGGTGCTGTTGCTGGGTATCTCTCCGAATACAATCCATATCCAGAATGGTGCCAGAGGCGCATCGAGCGAGCCAATTAGCGCGGTTTCCACCGGAGGAAGAAACTTTGCGCCGAGCGCGAAGAGTGCAATTCCAACCGCAGATACCATTATTCCTAAAAGGGCGATTAGCAGAAGATCTTGGCTGGATACCTCAAGAGGAGCGCCGAACGGCCAACATATTATCGAGCTGAAAAGAGCAGAAAGGCAGGCGGCAGGCATGACGGCAATCTCAGGATGACGGCGAACGATAATCATGAGAACTGCCATGCCCAAGGTCATCGCAAAGGCGAGGAAATCACCAAAAAGCGTACCTTCCGTGCCCAGCCCGACCATAATGACAACACCGGCGAACGCGGCAAGGCTGGCAAATATTGCGCGGATTTCCGGCTGTTCTCCGAGGACAAGCCATCCCAACGTTGCGGCGCAAAAAGGTATTGTCGCGTAGATGACAGCGACATGCGCGACGGTCGTCTCTTTAAGAGCCGTGATAAAGAAGACCATACAGACGGCAGATACCACCACAAAAACCCAGCCGGGCTTGCTGAAGCGGAAAATCTGCGCCCAGGACTTGCCTCGTTTGGTAATAATGATCAGCACGCCCAGCCCAAGCGCGCCGAATACGCCGCGCCATGCCAATTTGTGCCGTGGTCTTGATTGGCGCAGCCTTGTACCGCATAAATGCACACAACCATCCCCGCCAATGAATTTTTATTGCAAGTCTGAAGGAAGCCGAACCATGCCCCATGCAATCATCCCTGAAAACGGTGTTTTACTCGGTAGAGCCAAATTGCCGGGTTGCAACTATCCACGGGTCATTACTGTGCGCTCAGGTGTGGTAGTCGATATTACAAGCAAATCGGCACCAACCGTCCGCGATATTGCGGAACTGGAAAATCCTGCAGCTTACGTGGCGCAAGCTGAGGGTGTGGAGATCGGCGAAATCAATATGATTGCGGACAATAGCTGGTCGGAAAAGAGCAATTCCGCCGTGCCGTCTTTGGTGTCACCCATAGACCTGCAAGCAGTAAAAGCGTCCGGCGTTACCTTTGTCGTCTCGTTGCTTGAGCGCGTCATCGAGGAACAGGCCAAGGGTGATAAGGCCAAGGCGGATTCGCTGCGTGCGGATGTGCTGAACCTGATTGGTGCTGACCTGTCGCAGATTGTGCCGGGTTCGCCAGCAGCAATGCAGGTGAAGGAAGCCTTGATCGCTCGCGGCGTGTGGAGCCAATATCTGGAAGTGGGAATTGGACCGGACGCGGAAATCTTTACAAAGGGTCAGCCAATGTCGACTGTCGGCTATGGGGCTGATGTCGGACTGCACCCGATTTCAAGCTGGAACAATCCTGAGCCTGAGATCGTGCTGGTGGTTTCAAGTGCGGGGCGTATCGTTGGGGCAACGCTGGGCAATGATGTCAATTTGCGCGACGTGGAAGGACGTTCAGCTCTGCTTCTTGGCAAGGCCAAGGACAATAATGCATCGGGTTCAGTGGGACCGTTTATTCGCCTGTTTGATGGGGATTTTACCATTGAGACGGTGAAGAATGCCGAGCTTAGCATGCGCGTTACAGGAATGGATGGCTTTATCCTTGATGGCGCTTCAAACATGGCAAAGATTTCGCGCACGCCGGAATCGCTGGTAGAAGCTACTATCGGTCGTCATCACCAGTATCCGGATGGGCTCGTGCTTTATCTCGGCACCATGTTTGCACCGGTCAAAGACCGCGATGGTCCGGGCAAGGGCTTTACCCATAAGATGAATGACGTCGTTTCAATTTCCACGCCAACGCTGGGTACATTGTCCAACCGTGTCAGGCTTTCGACCGAGTGTGCTGCCTGGACCTATGGAACCAGCCATTTACTGCGCGATCTCGCCAAGGCAGAATTGCTTTAAGGAATCCAGAAGTAGCGGACGATATGAAAGAAGACCGGGGCGGCGAAAATCAGGCTGTCCGCCCGGTCGAGCATGCCGCCATGACCTTCGATCATATGACCCCAATCCTTGACGCCGCGATCGCGTTTGATTGCCGAAGCGACGAGGCCGCCAAAGAATCCCATAATACAGGCAAGCCCTGCCATCAGCCCCGCCTGTGCAACGGTGAAGGGTGTCAGCCATGCCAATGATGCGCCTAGCAACGAGGCGCTGATGATGCCGCCGATCAAGCCTTCCCAAGTTTTGGATGGAGAGATTTTCGGGGCGACCTTGTGCTTTCCAAACAGTTTGCCGAAAACATATTGCAGCACGTCGCTTCCCTGGACAGTCACAATCAGGAAAGCGATGAGAAGCAATCCTTTACCTTCAAAGCCGGGGATGTGCAGCGTCAGCAATGCAGGCACATGGCTGATGCAATAAACCGACAGCATGATGCCCCATTGCTGCTCGCTGACACGCTCAAGAAAGCGCTCCGTATCGCCGGAGATTGCTGTGAGCGCAGGCATGGCAAGGAAGCAATAAACCGGTACGAAAATGGAATAGAGCCCGTACCATTCAATCCAGAGCAGATAATACTGGATAGGAATGATGACCAGAAACATGCCGATAAGAATGCGATGATCGCCGCGCCTGGTGTGGGTGAGGGTCACATATTCGCGTAAGGAAGCGAACGAGACGAAGGCGAACAGGAAGATAACGCCGTGCTTGCCAAAGAGGAAAGCGACGGAAATCCCCCCGATCATGATCCACCACGCCTTGATGCGTGAGTTGAGGTTCACCAATGTCGAAGGCAGGACATCCGCCGTGCGGCGGCTTTTCCAGGTCAGCATTGTCGCAATGGCGCTCGCAAGCGTGAGAACGCCGAGGAGGCCGATAAAGAGCCAGACCGTTTCAGCCATGATTAAGCACCTTCTGCTGTTCCGGCGAAAGATCGAGCAATGATTGGCGTGCCCTGTTGAGGAAGTCCTTGCGGTCTTCATTTGGCTCAAGAGCGACAGGCGTGCCGAAAACCACCCGGCATAGGAGAGGCACGGGAAGAAAGGCGCCCTTGGGCAAGACGCGTGACATGTTTTCAATCCAGCAGGGCACGAGTTCCACATCGGGACGCGCCAAAGCCAGATTATAAAGCCCCGAGCGGAAACGAAGCAGCGGCTCATCAGTCATGTTGCGTGTGCCTTCGGGAAAGACGATCAGCGAGCTTCCTTGCTCAAGAGCAGCAAGCATGATGACCATTGGATCATCCGAACGTTCGATCCAATTGCGGTCGACCAGCACTGTATTCAGCAGGTCTTTTGCCAGAATGTGGCGTAATCTATTGCGCTTCCAATAATCGGCTCCAGCCACGGCACGAGTCCGTTCGCGCTCGCGTGGCGGCAGGCTGGATGAAAGCAGGATAAAATCGCCATGGCTGCAATGATTGGCGAAATATATGCGCTGGCGGTCTGAGGGTGAGCAGCCCTGCCAGATTGGACGCACGCCCGTGACGCCGCGTGCCAATCCAGCCAGCAGCATTGCGCAGGTTCGTCTCATCATTGCTTTGAAAGTCATATGTGCCCCCACAACCCATAGGTTGTAATGCCAGCGAATAGAACAAGAAAAACTGCAAAAGCAAGATGCAGCTTCAACAAGAGGCGATTTGTTCCCGCCATTCGTGCGTCAAGCATGCGGGTCGAAGCGCCATTCTCCAATGGGGGAAGCCGCCTTTTCGATCATAGGCGCTCGGCGATGGAAACAGTGAAGATACCCCATTCATCAATACGCTGGTCGATTTTCTTGAAACCAGCCGCCGCAACCAGTTGATCCATTTCTGCCTGGGTGCGTCGCCGCATAACCCATGCTTCACCGCCACGATGCGAAGTCAGAGCCCGCGCGATCATCTCAAGCTGAGGGTGCCATGGCTGGTTGGTGTAGATCAGAAGACTTCCGCGCTGCATGGATTGGGCAAGGCCACCGAGCGAGGCTTCGATGAGGGCATTGTCTGGAAAAAGCTCATAGAGGCCGGAGACAATCGCAAGATCGGGCGCGGGCTGGATTGCCGCAAGCTTGTCACCATCGAAAGCATCGGCCTGATGAAAACTCGCGGTTTCTTCAAGCTTACGTTCGACGATGGATTTACGACCCGCATCGACATTGATCGGCGAATAATCCTGAAGCCGCACGCTTGCAGGTTTGATGGTAGATTTTGCAATCGCATCAAGCACGTAGCGGCCATGGCCAGCGGCAATATCGAGAATATTTGTGCTCCGGCCCGCATTCTGCAACTTTGCCAGAGCAATATTGATAAGCTCTTCCAGATGTACTTTACGTTGGCGGATACCGCGCCAGCCAATGGCCTGCAGAAATTGTTTGTCGATGAGCTTGCCGCCCGGACCCATGCCGCGGGGTTTATTTTCATAAACATAGTCGAGCGTTGAGCCGGAATCGAAACCGGTTTCGACCCCTGTTTTCAAGCCCTTTGAAAACAGTGCGCTAAAGCGGATCGAAGCGCGGTAGATCGCCCAATAAAGCCCTTTCAGGGAGAGCAGATCATGCGGCGTTGAAAGTCTGTCCTGCTCATCGCGGGTGAAGCCGGTCTGATGAGCTTTGGTGACGTCCAACGGATCCGGCTTTGCGTCAAAGCGTTCAAGAATGAACCGGCGCGCATGTGCGACCGCAATTGCGCGATCCTTCTCGCCAAGCGTGTCGTGATAAAAACCCTTAAGAATGTGACGTTCCTTTAGGGGATGGGCAAGGTTTTCATAGAACCGGTGTTGAGGAGCATGCCGGACCACCCAGTCACTCCCGGAGATAAGCAGTTGCGTTGGCACAAGGATTGCCCGTGCATCGTCAACCACGCGCTCGGCATTGCTATAAAGGTCCAGCAGGATGTTGGAAGCGATGGCCCGTGTGACGAGCGGATCGCTGTCGAATGACGCAATACGGGCCGGATCGTGGGTGAGGAACTTTGCCTTCACGTAGGAATTTACAAAGAACTGTCCCTTTAATTTCTGCAAGAGCCAGATGCCTTCACGAGCAAGTGGCACATAGAGTTTGACGCTGAATGCAGGGGAAGCAAGCACAAGTGCACGGATGGGGGGAGCGTAATCGTGCACCCAGGTTGCTGCGAGCACCGCACCCACTGATTGAGCGATGACAGCCATATCCGCAATGTCAAAACCGTCAGTTTCGCTGATATGTTTTACAAAACTGTCGAGATCGCGCACGGAGGCGGCGAAGGAGGGGGAATAACCGCGCTCACCCGGCGAGTGACCGTGACCACGCGCATCCCATGCGTAGAATGTGAAGTCGCCAAGGCCAAGTTCATCCACCAGATGGGAAACCCGCCCACCATGCTCATGCCCCCGATGCAAAAGGATAATTGCGCCTTTTGGCTTTCCGGATTTTGCTGACCATTTGCGATAGAATAATTCAGTTCCGTCATGGGTGCGAAAGGTGGTTTCGTCTACTGCGTCTCTTGCGAGAGTAGGAGATGAGTCAGCGGACATGAGTTTGCTCCAACACAAATGATTTCATGAATTTGCTCGGCGCAGACCGGCACGAACTCGATTGAGCGCGGTAAAGGCAGACAAAAGCGCCATGGCTGGGAACATCCAGCCGAAGGATGGCGGTAATGTAATGCCGCTGCCAATCAAGGCGGCGAGAATGCCCAAGGCTAGCGCACGGTCACTTTTCCCAAAGGGCCCGTCATAGCCGCGGCCACCGCCCGTCATCACGCCGAGCACGCCAACATATTCCGTGATAATTGCGGTAATAGCGAATGCCACCACACCGGGAGCTGTGAACGGCGAAACAAGGGAAAAGGGCAATATGAGCGCGACATCTGAAATCACATCGCCAACCTCATTCAGATAGGCGCCAAGTTTGGATGCCTGACCAAATTCTCGCGCCATCATTCCGTCGATGGCATTCAGCGCCATGCGAATGAAAAGCACCAAAGGCAATAGCCAGAACAGTGGTGTGGTGGCCGGAAAGAGTGCAATCAAACCACCTGTTGCTACCGAGATTATAGTTGCTGCAACAGTAACCTGATTTGCTGTGGCACCAATAGCGACGAGCCGTCCAACCAAAGGGCGCAGCAGATTCTGGAAAGCTGGTTTGATCGAGTAGAGTGTCGGCATATAATCACCCCCAATGATTGTATTCATTACACTATTCAATTGCATGTAGCAGAGAATCCGCTTCGCACCAGTTCCAGGCAGAAGATATTTGTATCAAAGAAGAAATAAACTCTTTTGAGGACTTGCAAGAATATTTCTTAAGGGAGTTAAACTAGGGTGAGGTGCCGGCCGCACTAGAGGAAACAAGCAGACATAACAATGGCTTCAGCAAGATCAGAGCGGGATTATCAAAGCATTGTGCGAAGACTTGAGCTTGCGCTTGACGCATCACAAATCGGCATATGGGAGCATAACATTAATAGCCAGGAAGTATTCTGGGACAGCCAGATGCATAGGCTATATGCGACGGGAGATTCTGCCGGAATAGTAATGGCCTCTCATTGGGTCAAGGCCATACACCCTTGTGATAGGGAACGGGCGGTACGTGAATTCAAGCAATCTGTTGCGCTCAAAGAAAACTATGCCTCCGAATATCGTATTGTTTGGCCCAACGGCGAGATACGTCACGTCAGGTCGAGAGCCCACTGCTATGAGGATGCAACGGGCATAGCTTATATTGGCGCGGAATGGGATATTACTGCCGATGTCCTGTTGAGCCAGGAATTATCAGAGCAGAAAACGATTGCGGAAGCCCGAGCGATTGCGCTCGAATCGAGTACTGCCCAAATCGCACATGCGGCTGAGCATGATTATCTCACCGGATTGCCGAACAGGCATTTCTTTGAAAAAAAATTCAGCGAGTTTTCAACCAGCGCTACTCAACGATTGGCGATCCTTCACATTGATCTCGATTATTTCAAACAGGTCAATGATACTGCGGGTCACGCCGCAGGGGATGCCGTATTGAAATCCGCGGCCCATATGATTGCATCTGTGGTTCCTGATAATGGCTTTGTTGCCCGCATGGGTGCCGATGAGTTTGTCGTTCTTCTTCCAGATTTTGGATCGCTTGCAGAATTGCAAATGGCGGCACAACACATTGTACGGCTCATGAAGCAAGGGGTGACACATGGCGGAACGCTGTTGCAGATCGGCGCCTCTGTCGGCGTTGCCTGGGTGGATAATGGCGATACCGCAAACCTGCTGGCAGAATCCGAATTGGCCCTTTATCGCGCCAAAATGCAGGGGCGGAATCGTATCGAGTTTTTTGCCTCACGCTTGAAGGCAGAGTTTTCTCAAAAGAGACAATCTATCGAGCGGGTAAAGGTTGGTCTGGAACAGGGCGAGTTTATTGCATTCTATCAAATTCAGGTCGATGCCCGTAGCTGTCATATTGTTGGAATGGAGGCGCTGGCTCGTTGGAAACACCCTGAGCGTGGTCTATTGCAACCGGCCAGTTTCATGGGCACTTTGGCGTCTCAAGGGTTGATGGCAGACCTTGATGCAGTCATTCTACGTTCTGTCCTGCGCGACAGAAAGGATTGGGAGAAGCTGGGGTTAAAAATTCCTCGTATCTCGATTAATACTTCAGCATCGCGTCTATCTGACCCTCTGCTGTTGGAACAATTGCGAGCGTTGGATTTAGTTCCAAACACTCTTTCATTTGAACTGCTTGAAACCGTATTTCTCGACGATATTGAAGACGGCATTCTTGAGAATATTGTTGCATTGGAAAAAATGGGAATTGATGTCGAAGTCGATGATTTCGGATCGGGCCATGCTTCGATCATAGGATTGTTGAAAATCAGGCCAAAACGACTGAAAATCGATAGTCGCCTTGTGATGCCAATTACAAAATCACGCAAGCAGCGGGTGCTGATCAGGTCGATCGTGGAGATTGGAAAAGCGCTCGGTATTCGTGTCATTGCGGAGGGTGTTGAAACATCGGAACATGCGAAGCTTTTGCGGCGTTTAGGGTGTGACATGCTGCAAGGCCACACGATTGCCTATCCTGTCTCTGCCTCTGATCTGCAGGAACTTCTGGTCAATGACCAACGTATCCTTGTTTAACGCCGGTGGCTGTACTCGCTCACCATCTTTTGCGGTGTAAAGACGAACGGCTTTTGAAAATGCCCACCAATGGCCATATGGCCAAGTTCACGATTGGCGGCCATTGGTGCAAGTTCATCTGCGTCGTGAACGCCGCTCTCATAGAGAGCCATAACGGTTCTGGCCAATTCATTGCATCGCGGATGCGTTTTCGGGCAACGATCCAGCATTTGAGAAGCTTTATCGTGCGCGCGCTGCATAATCTCCCAGTCGCTGGTTGCAAAGATACGTCTGTGTTTATCTAATAATGCCATCACACGCCTCCATTGTTGGCGCGAGCAAATTTTGAAGCGGACGGGCCGTGTCCAGATGCTCGGTAATCTGGTCAAAGCTAAGCGCATTTCCATTCGTGGCACAATTTGCATTTAATTTGCTTTGCGCTTGCGGCACTTACCGCGTTGCAAAATGTCCTTTGGCGAACAGAAATCTGGCGTCCGTTATTTATCCACTTCAATTGCGACTTTCTCGTGGAGCAAATCGAAGCCTTGGTTGGAACCAAATGCCGAGAGAAACCGTTGCGTGAATCCTATGGGAAAGGTTTGCGTAAATGGCCCCGCGTTCATTCTGGAAAGGTTATCTGAAGCTCTCCCTGGTGACGTGTCCCGTTACCATGGCTCCAGCGACAACCGATAATGAAAAGGTCAAATTTCACACGTTGAACCGCAAAACTGGAAACCGTGTCGTCAGCCAATATGTGGATAGTGTCACCGGCAAAGCCGTTGATGAGGATGATGAGGTCAAAGGCTATGAACGCGGCGAAGATGAATATGTCATGCTTGAAGAGGACGAGATTGATGCTGTCGGTCTGGAAAGCACCCGAACTATCGATATAGAAATGTTCGTCTCACGCGATAGTATTGACTGGATATGGTATGACAAGCCGCATTATTTGACGCCCGATGATCCGGTCGGCGAAGAGGCATTTTCAGTCATCCGCGACGCAATGGAAGAAACGGGACGCGTTGGTATTTCACGGCTTGTCATGTATCGGCGCGAACGGGCCGTTATGCTGGAACCACGTGGTAAAGGCATTATTTTATGGACGCTGCGATATGGCGATGAGGTGCGCAGCCGCGACGAATATTTTGGCGATATCAAGAACGGCAAGCCCGATACCAAGATGATGGCGCTGGTCAAAACCCTGATTGAAGAGCGGACCAAGCCCTGGGACGCGAAAATGGTCGATGATCCCGTACAGGACAGGCTGCTGGAGATCATTGCAGCCAAGAAGAAGGGCAGGAAGCGTCCGGCAAAACCCAAAGTTGAGGCTGAAAGCCCGAGCAATGTCATCAATATCATGGATGCCCTGCGCAAGAGCATTGCCAGCGAGGGCAAGAAGAAAGGTTAGACCTCCTTCGCCCGGGTGGCTTTCGTGCTTTCAATCGGTGCTGCCTTGGCTCGAAAATCTGCCCATGGGTCACGTTTGAGGGAAGACATTCGAGTTGGCGCGTTAAGCACAGTGAAATAGGCAGGGCCAATACCGGGGGTCAGTTCATCCCATTCCAGCGGCATTGATACTGCCGCTCCCGGTCTGGCGCGTGTGGAATAGGGCGCTACCGCAGTCATGCCGCGCTGGTTGCGCAGATAATCAATCAGAATTCTGCCTTTGCGTTTCGACTTTGTGATGGTTGAAACATATTTGTCTGGGCTGTCCGCGGCCATACTATCGGCAATGGCTTTGGTGAAGGCTTTCACTTCTGGCCAAGCGGCTTTGGGTTTTATGGGAGAGACGACATGAAGACCCTTTCCGCCTGATGTTTTTACGAAAGCAGCCAGTCCCGCCTGCTGTAACCGGTCGCGTGTTTCATAAGCTCCCTCAATTACCGTCTCCCAATCGACACCGTCTCCCGGATCAAGATCCATGATGATCATATCCGGGTGCTCCCAATCGGCCAGCGTCGAGCCCCAGGGGTGAATTTCAAGAACTGCGGACTGGACGAGGCCGATGAGCCCATCGAGATCATTAATGCTGATCAGCGGTTCGCCGCCCTCGTCTGTCGGGTCTTTGACCAGCGTAATATTGGGGTTCAACCCTTTCCATGCATGTTTCTGGAAGAAAGCCTGGCCGTTAATACCTTCGGGGCTGCGGAGCAGCGCCAATGGTCTCTTAACAATGAATGGCTCAATATATTTCCAAACATCGGTGTAATAATCAGCGAGCCCTTCCTTTGTCACGCCTTCATCTGGCCAATATATGCGATCTGGATGGGTCAGTTTCACGGCGCGCCTCTCAGGCTGGGGTTTCGATAAAGCCGCAGATTTCGGTATTTCCCGCAAGACATCCATTGGGTTTTTATCTTCGCGCAAACCGCGAAAGGCGGCATGGCGCAGATTTCCATCGCCCGTCCAGGCGCGGAACTCCACCTCGGCGACAAGCTGCGGCTTGGTATAGCGCACCTGCCTTGCGGCATCCGCGCTCAAGCGTTCGGCAAAGGGACTGTCAGTGATGCGAATGCGTTCAAGCCGCTTGAACAGATCCTCTGCCATGGCAGCGCTATATCCTGTGCCAACGCGCCCGACATGCTCAAGCTTCTTGCCATTATAGACGCCCATAACCAATGAACCGATGGCCCTGCGGGAAGTCGAGGACGGCACATAACCGGCAATAACAAACTCCTGCCGCAACGAGCATTTTGCTTTCATCCAGCTTTTGCCACGGCCGGAACGGTAGGGACCATCGCTCAATTTGGAGACGATGCCTTCAAGACTTAGTCTGCAAGCATGGCTTAGCACGGTGGCGCCGCTTTCGCTGAAATGACCGCTATAGCGTATCGGATCACCCGCATCGCTTGCGAGTTGCTCCAGCATTGCTTTGCGCTCAAGAAGGGGGAGGGCGCGCAGATCATAACCATCGAGATAGAGCAGATCAAAGACGTAGAATAGGAAGCGGTCAGTCCGATCCTCACTCAAGTCATTTTGCAAGGAGGAAAAATCTGATGCTCCAGCGGAGGTTTCGACAACAAGTTCACCATCAATCAGTGCCGTGCCGACAGGCAAATTCTGGAAGGCGCTGACGATTTCTTTGCCAAACTTCTTGGTCCAGTCGAGGCCAGTACGGGTGAGGAGTTTCACACGGCCAGCTTCAATGCGTGCCTGAAGGCGATAGCCATCATATTTTATCTCATGTATCCAGCGGTCTCCCTCCGGTGGTTTTGCGATTAGCGTTGCAAGAGTCGGTTCGACAAAGGCAGGAAGTGGAGCCTTTTTTGCGCCTTTGACAGTTGAAGGGTCTGGAACAATGGTTTCAGCAAGCTCTTTTGTGGCGGGTTTTGCCGCCTTGGATTTTGCAGATTTATTCTTGTCAATCTTGCCGGTCTTTGACGACCAGCCGGGTTCCTCCCCGGCAACGGCAGCAAGGTTGCGACCGGTCTTCACGGAATCCGGTTGTTCTTTCAAAATGTCGGGGTCTTTTAATGTGCGGGCAACCTCATCATCACCCTTGATAAGCAGCCAGTTCTCCCGCTTCTCGCGCGGCTTGCCATGCATGCGGACTAGATGCCAGCGTCCCTTCAGTTTTTCGCCATGCAACTCGAATTCCATATGACCTTTGGCATAGCCGCGTTCCGGATCCTGCACCGGGTCCCATGTGCCGCGATCCCAAACGATAACAGTGCCGCCGCCATATTCGCCTTTGGGAATGGTGCCTTCGAAGTCGCCATATTCAAGTGGATGGTCCTCGACATGGACCGCAAGACGTTTCTCCGTTGGAACAAGGCTGGGACCGCGCGTCACAGCCCAGCTTTTCAAAACACCATCCATCTCCAGACGCAGATCATAATGGAGCCGCGTGGCATCATGTTTTTGTATGACATAGCTGTTTCCAGCTTTTCTGGCTTTGCGACCTTTCGGTTCGGATGTCGTCTTGAAGTCGCGTTTCTTGCGGTAGGTTTCAAGCGCAACCATGGATCAGCTCGCTTTCCGTCGCGCTGGTTCTGTCTTGGTCTTTGCTTTCTTGGGCGGTTCTGCCTTTTTACCGCCCAGCACTTTTGCACTCTCCCGCAAGGCTTCCATGAGATCCACCACCTTGTCGGACTTGACCGGTTTTCTGGCTGGAATAGTCTTGCCTTCCAGCTTTGCCTTGACCAGTTCGGCCAAAGCCGCCTCATATCGGTCATCATATTTTGAGGGGTCGAAAGAACCCTTCTTGGTTTCAATAATATGTTTGGCAAGATCAAGCATTTCGCCCTTGATCTTCATTTCGGGAATATCACTGAAAGCATCCTTGGCGGAGCGGACCTCGTAATCGAAATTCAATGTTGTTGCGAGCAAGCCGCGGTTTTCGGCACGGATGAGAAGTGTGCGCACACGGCGGAAAATCACTGTTTTGGCAAGAGCTGCAACTTTTCTGGCTTTCAAGCCTTCGCGGATCAAAGCAAAGGCTTCTTCACCATTTTTATCGCTTGGGGCCAGATAATAGGGTTTGTCGAAATAAACGTCATCAAGATCGTCAATGGCAATAAAAGCTTCGACGGACAATGTCTTGTCGCTTTCGGGCACTGCGGCGGCAACTTCTTCCGGCTCAAGGACAATATAGTCATGATCGCCGACCTCATAACCCTTGACCTGATCTTCTTTTTCAACAGGTTTGCCGGTATCGCTGTCAATAAATTGGCGGTGAACGCGATGGCCGGTGGCGCGGTTCAAAGTGTGAAAGGCTATGCGATCAGATGTCGAAGCGGCCGTATAGAGCGCCACAGGACAAGTCAGCTCACCAACTTTCAGATAGCCCTTCCAATTTGCTTTCGGTGCCAAAACGCAACTCCTTACACGCAATTTGGAAGAATGCCGGTGAAGCGGTTTTGTTCCCGATGAACAGTTCTTCGGGATTTTTTATATTTCGACCGTCCGAGCACCCACATGAAGTGCGCGGCCTGCGCCCCAGCCAAAGAAGGCGGTTGCCAGACCCAACACCACAAAAAGGACTGATGTCGCGCTATAGCTTTCTGTCACCTTGTGAATAAGGCCGACGAGCAGTGGACCTATGGCCGCAAGCGTGTAGCCAATACATTGCGCCATGCCGGATAGATGAGAAGCAATATGCGAATCCGGCGAGCGCAGAACGATGATGGTCATTGCAAGTGCGATCAATCCGCCTTGGCCGATTCCCTGAATAATCGCCCAGAGCCAAACGCCTGCCAATGGTGCAAAGAGCATTCCCAATAGTCCGACCAATGCAAAGGCGACGAGGCTGACGCTGACAAGCCGCTGATCCTTGCAGCGAACAGCAATGGATGGGACGCCAAGGCATGTTACCACCTGTGCCATGATTGAAGCGGAAACGACCAGTCCGGCAGTGACCCCGTCAAGGCCGCGGTCGCGCAGGATTGGTGAAAGCCAGCCAAAGATACAATAGGCAAGGGATGATTGCAGACCCATGAAGAATGTTACTTGCCAGGCAAGGCGATCACGCCAAAGGCCTTCAACACGAAATCCGGCATGTTTGGTGCGGACCTTGCGGAAAAATGCATGCGGAAACCAGATCAGCGCGACGATGATTGCCGGTATCGCCCATGCGCCCAGCGCCAACGACCATGAGCCACCAAAAGCATGCTGCAAAGGCGTTGTGAAACCTGCAGCGCTTGCAGCGCCAGCGCAAAGCGCCATTGTATAAAGCCCTGTCATCATGCCGGTGCGACTGGCGAAATCGCGCTTAACCAGACCTGGAAGCAATACATTGCCAACAGCAATGCATGCACCGGCGAGGGCCGTTCCAATGAACAGCAGAGGCAGGGAAGAGAAGCCGCGCAAGGCTGTGCCCAAGGCAAGCAATAGGAGAACGCCGAGCAATGTGCGCTCAGCGCCGATGCGCTGTGCAAGTCTTGGCGCTATTGGCGCAAACATGCCAAGACAAAGAACAGGAAGTGTTGTCAGAACACCGGCGCCAAATGATGACAATCCCGTTTGGGTGATAATTTCCGGCAGGAGTGCAGACGCACTTGAAAAGACCGGACGAAGATTGAATGCGATCAGTACGAGGCTCAGACCGGTTATGATTTCGACAGTGCGACTTGCAAAAACCGGCGCGCGCGGCGTCGGCTTGGAATCAATTTCGGCATCGATCAAATGATCGATGGGGGTGGTGCCTTCATTGGTGGGGATATGTTGATTCATGATGTAAGAAGCCGGTCAATTTCCATAAGAATGGGGGCCATGAAGGCGCGTGTGGTTGCCGCTGCAATTTCAGGATTTCCCGTTTCGATGGCGTCAATGATGGCGGCATGTGCCGCCATGTCGGGTTCCGGCAGTTCGCCTGTGACGGTCGCTTTGATGATCTCCCCGATAGAAATCGAAAAGAAATCATAGACCTCCATGAGCGCCCGATTGCCCGATGCCGCCACGATTGCCTTGTGGAACTTCAGGTCCCGGTCGATATAGAGATCATGGGTCGCGGGATTATATTCGCCGCGATCTGCAAGAAGTTTGCGCAGCTCCAAGATTATCTCCGGTGTGAAGCGCATGGCAGCCAACCGGGCTGCCTCAACTTCGAGGGCGCAGCGGGTTTCAACCTGATCACGCAAACCAGTGCGGCGAATACGCAGAAGACTATCCTGCGAGCCGGTGATTGACTGCACATAAGTGCCGGAACCCTGCCGCGTATCAAGAAAGCCTTGGGCAACGAGAACACGCACGGCTTCGCGCACGGTGCCGCGACTGACGCCAAGCATGCCCGCCAGTGTCGCTTCGTTAGGAATGCGCTCGCCTATCTGCCAGCGTTCAGCGGTGATTTCAGCACGGATATTGCTGACAGCATTGTCCGCCAGATTTGTTCGCGCGGCTGGTTGCATAAGAAATCCTCAAGTCATCAGATGACTTGACTAATATGCGCTTTCCCTCGCGTCAAGCTGCAAGGTGAGCATTATTGCTTCATCTAAGCGCAAGCAGTGAGATTTGTTCAGCAGGAAGGGGTCAGATTGATTTCACATATTTGACAAAAGGCGTCACCTTGGCGATGCGATCATAAAGCTTGCGCGCGGTGTCGTTGTTTTGATTGGTCATCCAATAGACGGAATGGGCTCCAGCCTTTTGCGCCTGTGTGTGGACGGCTTCGATCAATGCGCGACCGATACCCTTTCCGCGCACTTCAGGGTCCGCATAAAGATCCTGCAAATAGCAGACATTGGCGATGCTCCAATTGTGCCGGTGAAACAGATAGTGGGTCAGCCCGACCGCTTTGCCGTCAAGTTCAGCAATCAAACCACGATACTCGTGATCATCACCGGAGTTCAGACGGGCGAAGGTGGTCTGGTAAACGTCCTCGGATACTTTCGTTTCGTAGAAATCGAGATAGCCGGTCCATAGACGGCGCCATTCGGCTTCATCCGATTTTTGCAGCGGGCGTATGCGAATGGTCATGATATATCTATCCCTGATTGGCTGGTGTTATGAACGAAACTATCCAGTTCCGGCACAGTCAACAATATGATCGCCGACAATGTTGTGTCAGGAATAGAAAATCGTATCGCCTCTACTGGCGCTATGGTTGCAGGCGTCCTATATTCGGATCGGCGCTCTGCGCCTCACGACAGGAGAGACATATTCCCCGGGGCCTTAATGATCCCTTAGGGAGCTGTCCCTGGAGAGGCCCGTGGGCTTCTTCACACGGCACCCACCTACTTTGTAGGTTCCCGGGATCGACTTCTCCATCGGTTGTGTGGACGCCACTGTTTCATCCCGAGCCGATTTTCCGGCGCCTCATGAAATTATTGCCTTGCAAACCCATTCCCCAATCAAAGAATTGAAAAAAGCTCTGCGCCTTGCGGCGTTGGCGCGCCGCGATGCTTTGCCGTCCGATTATCGGCATGATGCATCGCTGAAAATTGCCACTCATGGTCTGTCGGAGATCAGGCCTCTTCCGGGAGACATTGTGTCGGGTTTCTGGCCCATTCGCTCGGAGGTTGATCTGCGTCCGCTGCTTTTTGGCCTGCATGAAAGAGGCGCAAGATTATGCCTTCCGGTTATCATTGATAAGCAGACGATCATTTTCCGTGAGCTGGATAAAGATGGACCTATGATTGAGACAGGTTTTGGTACGTCAGGTCCGCCTGAAGATGCACCTGTTGTTGCCCCTGGTTTCATGCTGGTGCCTTTGGCAGCTTTTGATGAGCGCGGCCACCGTATCGGTTATGGCGCGGGTTATTACGACCGGGCAATTACCAGATTGATCGAGCTTGGCGCAAACCCCAGATTGATTGGCGTCGCTTTTGACTGCCAGCAGGTCGAAACTGTGCCGGACGAGCCGCATGATGTGCCGCTTGAAGCGATCTTGACGGAAAGCGGGTTGCGCAGCTTCGGTAGTATCGATAAAGCCAATTAACGAAATTCAGGATGTGTGCGTGAGATTACTTTTTCTTGGTGACATGGTGGGCCGGTCCGGGCGGACAGCAGTTTATGAACAATTGCCCGGCTTGATTTCCGATTTGAAACTCGACTTTACCATCGTTAATGGTGAGAACGCGGCTGGCGGCTTCGGAATTACCGAGGAAATATTCCACGATACGATCAATGCCGGCGCGGATGTCGTCACGACTGGAAATCATGTGTGGGACCAACGCGAGGCTTTGATCTTCGCTGACAGGGAGCAGCGCTTTTTGCGCCCGGCTAATTTTCCGCTTGGCACAGCGGGTAAAGGTTCCGGTGTATTTCTTGCCAAAAATGGCGCACGCGTCCTGGTTTCCAATATTATGGGGCGAGTTTTCATGCATCCCGATTTGCATGACCCGTTCACAATCGCCGAAGAAATTCTCAAAGCTTGCCCCTTGGGCGAGCAGGCAGATGCGGTTGTTTTCGATTTTCATGCGGAGGCTACCAGTGAGAAGCAGTGTTTTGGTCATTTTGTCGATGGCCGCGCCAGCTTTGTTGTTGGAACGCATACGCATGTGCCGACTGCTGACGCCCAAATATTGAATGGCGGCACGGCCTATATGTCTGATGCAGGCATGTGCGGCGACTATGATTCGTCGCTCGGCATGGACAAGGAAGAGCCGCTGAACCGGTTTCTTTCCAAAGTGCCAAAGGGTCGGTTTGAAGCGGCGAGCGGCAAGGCTACAATATGTGGTGTTGGTGTTGAAATTTCTGATAGAACGGGGCTTGCCGAAAAGATCGCTCCATTGCGTATCGGTCCGCGACTTGAAGAAACAATTCCTGCCTTCTGGAAATAAGTTGACGTTTGGTTCCGTACACTCCTAGGTGCATGCGCACAGTTTGCCCATCCGGTCACTAAACAAGGAATTACGACCCCATGGAAACCTTTCTTTCTCACTTTGATTTCATCTATCAACCAGCAGGTCTTATTGCACTGGTGACGCTGGTTGTCATGGAAATTGTGCTGGGCATCGACAATCTGATTTTTATCTCGATTCTCACGAATAAATTGCCGAAAGAGCAACAGGCGCGCGCCCGCCGCCTTGGTATTGGCGCCGCGCTGGTTCTGCGTCTTGCGCTGCTGTTCACCATATCGATCATCGTACAGCTCACAGAACCGGTCTTCGAAGCTTTCGGGCATGGTTTCTCGTGGCGGGATATTATCCTGATCGCCGGTGGTCTCTTTCTTGTGTGGAAGGCCACAAAGGAAATTCATCATACGGTCGATCACGAGGACGCCAAGGATGATGTCATCGGCAGAAAGGTAACATTGACGATGGGTGCTGCCATCGGTCAGATCCTGATGCTTGACCTGGTGTTTTCTGTCGACTCGATCATTACCGCAGTGGGCATGACGGACGAGATTGCCATTATGGTCATTGCGGTTCTGGCCGCTGTTACTGTCATGCTTTTTGCCGCGGAACCACTGTCGAAATTTATCGCCAATAATCCGACAATTGTCATGCTGGCACTTGGATTCCTGCTGATGATTGGTATGACGTTGATTGCTGACGGTTTCGGCTTCCATGTGCCAAAGGGCTATATCTATGCGGCCATGGGCTTCTCTGCCCTTGTAGAGGCGCTCAACATGCTGACACGTCGCCGCAAGAAGCATTAATGACTTAACCTACGGGGAAATGCGAAATGACAAAGATTAATCCCGCTCAAGCTTTCGTGCCTTTGAAGCTTGCCAATCGTTCACTCGGTTTTCAAGCTTTGGCGGTTGTTATAGGTACGATGTTTCTGGCCGTAAGTTCATGGATATCCGTACCCATGATTCCTGTGCCGATCACGATGCAAACCTTCGCCGTTACAATGGTCGGTGCGCTCTATGGTTGGCGTTTGGGCGGGATTACCGTGGTCGCATGGCTTCTGCAATCCTTCATCGGACTGCCGGTTCTTGCTGGAGGAATGCCCGGCCAGCTGGCCTTTGCCGGACCAACTGCCGGTTACCTTTTTGCTTTCCCTATCGTTGCGGCATTTGTCGGTTTTCTGGCCGAACGTGGCCTCACCCGTAACCCGTTCAGCTCAGCGCTGGTCATGCTTTTGGGCAATGCGCTATGTCTTGCTATCGGCGGATTGTGGCTGGCAGGTCTTTTTGGATTTGATGTCGCCTGGACTTCGGGCGTTGCGCCATTCATTCTTGGTGGTGTTCTCAAATCCGCATTGGCCGCTGCAATGCTTGAAGCCTTGCGCCGGTCGGGTATCCGCTTGTCTTGACGATAAAGCTTCGTCCCCACCATCTGCTTTGCATGCTGACCTATGTCGGCAAGGGTTATAGTCAGGCCTTCATCGACAATTATGACCGGGTGATTGCAAGGCTGGCAGCGGGTGAGGAGATTATAATCGGGCAGGGGCCGGATGAGATTTGCCAGCCCCTACTCGAAACGGCAGACCCGCATTGCCACAATGATAGTGTGGTGGAGCGTGATGCGCAGGCACTGCACGATGTGGGTAAACTGCTCGGTCAATCATTGCAGTTTGGTGACCGGATCAAGATTAGTCTCCCGACACTTGAACATTTGCGCCATGCCTTTGTTGGCGGGATGACGCGTTCGGCTTGCGCCGGATGCGAATGGTTTGATCTGTGCACGGCCGTATCGACAGGCGGTTATAATGGCGCAAAACTGTACATTGTTGAATGAATTTTGGCGGTGCTGGACGGCGCGGCTGTTTTTACTTATAAGGGCCCCCATTCCAAAACCGCAGACAAGCATGCAGGGGTGCCATGGCAGGCCATTCACAATTCAAGAACATCATGCACCGCAAAGGGCGCCAAGACGCTGTGCGGTCGAAAATCTTTTCCAAGCTGGGGCGCGAAATAACCGTCGCTGCCAAGCAGGGTCTGCCTGACCCGCTGATGAATCCGCGCTTGCGGCTGGCCGTGCAAAATGCCCGCGCGCAGTCGATGCCAAAGGACAATATTGAGCGCGCTATTAAGAAGGCCTCCGGTGGAGACGCTGAGAACTATGATGAAGTCCGCTATGAGGGTTACGGCCCGGGCGGCGTTGCTGTCATTGTTGAAGCGCTGACAGATAATCGAAATCGTACAGCCTCTAATGTCCGCGCTGCCTTCACCAAGGCTGGCGGTGCTTTGGGTGAAACGGGATCGGTTGGCTTCATGTTCAATCGCGTTGGAGAAATCACATATAAAGTCGACGCGGGCGATGCCGACAAGGTCATGGAAGCGGCTATTGAAGCTGGCGCTGAAGATGTTGCCAGCGACGAAGAAGGCCATGTTATCACCTGTGCCTTCGAAGACATTGGCGATGTATCCAAGGCTCTGGAAGCAGCTTTAGGCGAAGCTGAATCGATCAAGGCAATCTGGAAGCCAGCAACAACGGCTCCTGTCGATGAGGAAAAGGCGCAGTCCGTTCTGCGTCTGCTTGCGACCTTGGACGATGATGATGACGTGCAGAATGTTTATGCAAATTTCGAGGTTAGCGACGAGATTCTCGCCAAGTTAAGCGCCGCCTGATTTGAGGTTCTGTACAAACTAAAAACCCTGCCAGATGAAAATCCGGCAGGGTTTTTTGCATTTAACTTAATTCACTGGTCCGTCGCCGCCCAATGCACTGAGGTCAGACTGTTCGGTAACACCGGTTGCACGGTTGACCAGAACGGTGATGACCCACAGGACGACGCCTACAGCGATCAAAACCCCTGCGATTTTGTATTGAACCGGATCACGGCCCGTCCATGGACCGGCAAAGAAAGCGCAGCAAATGGCACCGACAACCGGAAGGAAGGTCGGTGTGCGGAAATGGTCATGCTCCACTTTCTCGCGGCGCAAGATCAGAACGGCGATATTGACGATTGTGAATACGAACAGCAGCAACAGTGCGGTTGTCCCACCCAATGCAGGAACCTCGCCGACAAACAGGATGAGCCCGAAGGCCAGCAGGGTCGTGAAGGCAATGGCCAGATAGGGCGTGCGGCGCGTTGGATGCACCTTACCGAATATGGGCGGCAGGACATGTTCGCGGCTCATACCGTAAACCAGCCGGCTTGCCATGAGCATATTGATCAAAGCGCTGTTGGCCACTGCGAACATTGTTATAAAACCAAAGATCCAAAGCGGGAAATTTGGAGCGCCAGCCTGTACCACCTTAAGCAAGGGCGTTTCACCTTCGCCAAGATCAGCAGGTGAAACAAGTGTGATGGCAGAAATCGAAACCAGAACATAAATGATGCCGGTGATGAACAGGCCAGCGAGCAGCACTTTCGGGAAAATACCGGAAGGGTTCTTGCATTCTTCGGCCATATTCACTGAATCTTCAAAGCCGACCATTGCGAAGAAGGCCAGTGTCGTTGCCGCCATGACCGACCAGAAGATGCTGGAATCAGGTGTTGTGGCAAATTGGGTGATGCGAGACACATCCCCCTGACCGGCGCCGATTGCCCATAACCCTATGAAAATGATGATCAAAAGGCCGGTGAGTTCGACCAATGTGAGGACGACGTTGGCTTTCACGCTTTCCCCAACGCCGCGAAAATTGACAATCGCTACCAGCGCCATGAAGGCAAGGCCAACAAGAGAAATGCCAATTCCAGCCTCAAGATTGAGTTGAAATGCTCCGGAGAGATTGGCAGCAAATGCACGAGAGGCTGTCGACGCCGAGGTGATGCCGGAACACATGACGGTAAAGGCAACGATGAAGGTAATGAAGTGAATGCCGAAAGCCTTATGCGTGTAGAGCGCAGCGCCTGCAGCCTTAGGATATTTTGTTACCAGTTCCAGATAGCTGAATGCCGTGACAACAGCGACAATAAACGCAACCAGAAACGGAAGCCACACAACACCTCCGACTTGTTTTGCGACCTGCCCGGTCAATGCATAAATGCCTGTGCCGAGAATATCGCCAACAATGAAAAGCAGGAGAAGCCAGGGCCCCATAACCCTATGCAGACTTGGTTCAATCGTGGCAGTAACCACTTTGTCGGCTCCGGAAGTCACGTCAGTCATTGCATGGTCCCTTCCTATGCATGCAGATATGAAGTGAAAAAGCTATTGGCGAAACAGTAGCTTGTCAAACATCGCACATTGAGGGTAGCAATAGCGCGGCCAATCAGGAATATCCGGGGCGGGTAGTTCGGGCCGTTGTGACCAGGATTAAGGTGCTCGTCGATAGGCAGTAGATCGACAAAAAAACGGCCCTGCAGAGCAGAGCCGTTTCGCAATGCCATAAAGGCAAATAGAATTATATGCCGAGATTGCCGAAGCGTGTCTTGAACTTGGAAACGCGGCCGCCACGATCGGAAAGCTGTGCGTTGCCGCCTGTCCAGGCTGGATGTGTGGAAGGATCGATATCGAGGTTCATCGTATCGCCTTCTTTGCCCCATGTGGAACGGGTCATATATTCTGTACCATCGGTCATGACGACTTTGATGTTATGGTAGTCAGGATGAATGTTGGCTTTCATCGGTAGTGTCCTAAACTGGAGGGCGCAAAACCGGAACCACTTTGGTTGTGGTAGTGCCGGTCAGGAGCCGATTGTTAAAGATGAAGCCAAACGCCACAGGGACTGCAGACGGTTGGGGCTTCCAAAACTGTTGGCGAGCCTATACATCAGCCTTCAAGCAATAACAAGGCCGTCTGGCTGCAAAGTCGTGAAAGCGATGTTAGGATATTGATTAATGGCAGATTCGGCTCAATCTCGCCTCGACGAGACAGAGAGAAAGCGCCGCTCGCTAAGGCCGCTGAGCCGCATCTTCCCCTATATGTCCCGCTATAAGGGCATGCTGGCGGGTGCTCTGGCTTCCCTGACACTGGCCGCCGTGACGACTTTAACCTTGCCGCTTGCAGTGCGGCGCATGATTGATCATGGTTTCAGCGGTGCCAATGGTGCATTTATCGATAATTATTTCGGTATGCTCGTTTTGCTCGCCGCTCTGCTGGCAGTCGCCTCTGCTGGCCGCTATTATTTCGTCATCACATTGGGCGAGCGGATTATTTCCGATTTGCGCCGCGATGTCTTTTCACATTTGACCAAGCTGTCGCCGGCATTTTTTGATGGCACCCAGTCCGGCGAGATCGTCTCCCGTTTGACTGCCGACACGACGCAAATCAAATCTGCTGTGGGTGCAACGGCATCCATCGCTTTGCGCAATCTGATTCTGGCCCTTGGCGCTATTTTCATGATGGTGATTACAAGTCTGAAACTTTCCAGTCTCGTTATCGCGGCGATTCCCGTCATTATCATTCCGCTCGTCGCATTTGGCCGGTCCGTGCGCAGGCGCTCGCGCCGGGCACAGGATACGCTAGCCGGTGCCACAGCCTATGCCAGCGAATCCATTGTTTCCGTGCGCACATTACAGGCTTTCACCAATGAAACGCTGGCAACTTCACGCTATAGCGCTGCGGTTGAGGATGCGTTTCTGGCGGCGCGGGCGTCGGTGAAGGCGCGCGCGGTGCTGACGGCATTCGCTATTTTCATGATTTTCTCCAGCGTTGTTGCAGTTCTCTGGTTTGGATCACGCGATGTCCTCTCCGGGATGATGACGCCCGGAACATTGGGGCAGTTTCTACTCTATTCCGTTTTTGCGGCAGGTGCCCTGGGCGCACTTTCCGAGGTTTGGGGCGAGCTTTCACAGGCGTCCGGCGCTGCGGAGCGATTGACAGAAATTCTCAATGAGCAGCCCGCTATTGCAGCTCCGGCAAATCCAGTCGCCTTGCCTGAGCCACCAGTGGGCTCCGTTGTTTTTGCTCAGGTGCAATTCAATTATCCGGCACGGCCTGACGCGCCGGCATTAAAAGGGCTCGATTTTGTGATCCAGCCCGGTGAGACTGTTGCCATCGTTGGACCATCTGGTGCGGGTAAAAGCACCGTCTTTTCACTGTTGCTACGCTATTATGACCCGCTATCAGGGCGTATCAAGCTGGATGGTGTTGATATTCGTGACGTTGATCCAGCGGAGTTACGTGCTCGTATCGCTATTGTCCCGCAAGACACGACTATTTTTGCTGCCACTGTTGGCGAGAATATCGGTTTCGGTCGCCCCGGTGCAAGCGAAGCTGACATTGAGTCTGCAGCCAAGGCAGCACTGGCGCATGATTTCATTAGCGGACTTGATCATGGGTATAACACGCAAGTCGGGGAGCGCGGTGTAACGCTTTCCGGTGGTCAGCGGCAACGCGTTGCAATTGCGCGGGCAATTTTGCGCAATGCACCGATATTGCTGCTTGATGAAGCAACCTCTGCGCTTGATGCGGAAAGCGAAATGCTGGTGCAGAAAGCGCTTGATCATTTGATGGAAGGGCGGACAACGCTGGTTATCGCTCACAGGCTTGCAACAGTCCTGAAGGCTGATCGTATTCTGGTGATGGAAAATGGCCGCATTGTTGAAGAGGGCACGCATCAGGCACTGGTGAAAAAGAACGGCATCTATGCCAATCTTGCGAAATTACAATTCGAAGCGGGCGCGGATGCATTTAAAGGCGCAGCTGAATAGGCGTCAGGATCAAGGGGATGAGTGATAGTCGCCAATATTCTGATTGCGCTGGTGGCTCTGCGAAAGCGGTTTTGCGATCAAGATATTCTTTCTCGGCTTTGTGTTCGAGGCAGGCACTTCCCGCCCTGATCGCAATATTGGCAACAATTTACGCAATTTAGCGCTCGGTTAGCTTCAGCTCGATACGGCGGTTTTTTGCACGCACTTCTGGAGTGTCACCGGGTTCAAGCGGTTGGAATTCGCCAAAGCCGGCGGCAACCAGCCTGTTTGCCGGAACACCATTAGCAATGAGGAATTTTACCACTGAGATGGCACGAGCCGAAGAAAGCTCCCAATTGTCCTTGAATTGGCCTGTACCCGACAAGGCAATATCATCCGTGTGACCATCGACGCGCAAAACCCAATTGATATCGTCGGGGATTTCCTTTTGCAGATCGATTAGCGCCAGTGCCAGCTTCTTCATTTCTTCAGAACCGGCGGGATTTAATACTGCGGCACCTGACGGGAACAAAACTTCCGACTGGAAAACAAACCGGTCGCCGACAATACGGATATTTTCACGGTCTGACAGAATTTCACGCAGGCGTCCGAAGAAATCAGAACGATAGCGATTCAACTCCTGTACCCGCTGTGCAAGAGCGACATTGAGCCTTTTGCCGAGATCAGCGATCTTCGCATTGGACTCTTTGTCGCGGGACTCAGAGGCATTCAGCGCTTCTTCAAGCGCCCCGATTTGTCTGCGAAGTGCCGAAATCTGCTGGTTGAGCAATTCTACCTGTGACAGTGCGCGTGCGCTGATTTGTTTTTCGTTCTCAAGCCCGGTGGATAGTTCGTTGATCTTGCCTTCCGCCGCTGCGCCTGCACCAGCGCCTTGGGACAATAATGACTGCAGACGTGATTGTTCGCTTTGCGCGTTGGTCAGCGATGCTTGCAGATTGGCGATAGTATCTTCCAAGTCCTGTTTATTGCCCTGCTCTAGCGAGAGGAGCTGAGTCAACTCATTGATCTGTGAGTTGAGCCGGTTGAGAACGGCATCCTTGCCGGTGATTTCCTGGCTCAGGAGAAACTGGGCAAGAACAAACACAGACAGCAGAAACATGATGGAGAGCAGCAGCGTCGACAAAGCGTCGACAAAGCCCGGCCAATAGTCCACATGACGAATGGGGCGGCGTTTGCGACCAAGGCCCATCGTCAATTTGCCTTATTGCGTTCGAGAGAGTCGCCAAGTTTGTCGAGTGTCTTGCGGATGGCTTTTTGCTCGTCTGCCTGTTTCTCAACCCAATCACGCATGATCTGCTGCTCTGCACGCATATTCTTGACGAGGCCTTGAATCCCTTCTGCCAAGCTGGCCAGAGCCGCTGTCGTGCGTTGACTTGATCCACCCGTCTCCTGAATGTTTTGCAAGCGCTCGGAAAGGACGCGCAGCTCGTCGGATGTCCCACTGTTCACCGCATCAATTGCGTGCAGGTCGGAACCCAGATCAGTGACGCTGGAAAGCCAGTTCTCCAGCTCGGTATAGAAACGGTTCTGGGCGCGTCCGGCCTGAAGGTCAAGAAAACCAAGGATCAATGAACCGGAAAGACCAAAGAGGGATGAGGAGAATGCTGTTCCCATGCCGCGCAGCGGCGACTCAAGACCAGCCTTCAAGGAATCCAGAACACTATTGGCGTCGCCCGCGCGCGGGTCGAGAGACTGAATGGTTTGTCCAATGGAGCCGATGGTTTCAAGCAAACCCCAGAATGTTCCAAGCAAGCCAAGAAAGACGAGAAGGCCGATAAGATAGCGCGAAATGTCCCGGGTCTCATCGAGACGGGCTGCGATGGAATCAAGCATTGAACTCATGGCGCTTGTTGAAAGAGCCATGGACTGACGCCTGCCAATCAGGGCGCGCATGGGCGCAAGCATGACAGGTCGGGCATCCGGATCGACATTGCCGCGACGGAATGAATTGACCCAACGGACCTCGGGGAACAAACGAATAACCTGACCGAAGCCAAGGAGAATGCCCACAAATAAAACGCCGATGATAAGGCCGTTCAAGCCGGGATTTGTGGTGAAGAACCCGGATATCTGACGAAAGAGGATGGCTCCAAGAAATGCTACAATGACCAGAAATATCGCCATCGACAAAAGAACGAACCTCGGGCTTGAAAGCCGGTATGGATCGTAATCATCATCGTCCAGACCTTGGCGGGTCGAACTGAAATCAGCCATCGTATCGTCTCCGCGGTTCGGTTGGCCCTACGGTGTAAACACGGGCCAAATCGATTTCTGCGAACCCTAACCGAAAATGCGCTGCAAATGAAAGACGCAATAAGGCAACGATGGAACAATAAATTCCAATCGGGTGACACAATGTACAGTCTGGATCAGACGGGCTTCTTGAGGGCCTTTATCAGCGCCTTCTGGACGGCTTCATTGCCGGCAACGATGGCTTTGCTCTCTACTACATCCTGACCGCCATTAAGATCGGTGACATAGCCACCAGCTTCACGGACCATGATGATGCCTGCGCCAATATCCCAAGGGTTCAAGCCATCTTCCCAGAAGCCGTCAAAACGTCCGGCGGCAACATAGGCAAGATCAAGGGCAGCAGCGCCCATGCGGCGGACACCGGAAACTTCGCCCATAATGTTGCGCAATTGGAGGAGGTAGTTGCCATGGTCGCCCCGGCCGAGATGCGGAACACCTGTGCCAATAATGGAGTCGACCAGTTTTGTGCGCCCGGAAACCCGCAGGCGGCGATCATTGAGAAATGCGCCACCGCCACGTTCGGCGGTATAAAGTTCGTCCATGGCTGGATTGAAGATGACTCCGGCAACGATCTGGCCCTGACGCTCAAGCGCGATTGAGACCGCGAACATCGGGATTCCGTGCAGGAAATTGGTAGTTCCGTCCAGAGGATCAACCAGCCAGCGATGCTGTCCGTCAGTGCCGTCCACCGCACCTGATTCTTCCATCAGGAAACTATAATCGGGACGGGCACGCTTCAGCTCGGAATAGATGATCTCTTCGGCCTTCTTGTCGGCCTGACTGACATAATCGCCGGGGCCTTTCAGCGATACCTGCAAATTCTGAACTTCGCCAAAATCACGAGCGAGCGACCGGCCTGCCTTCATAGCAGCCTGAACCATCACATTGAGTATCGCTGAACGCGCCATTCGACTTATTTCTCCGTAGTATAAAATTAATGCGGCAACACATTTTCGATGTGGTGCCGCTTTTGTCCGGCCTTAGTCAGCCCGGCGAACATAGGTGAGTTCGTTGGTATCGACGATGATACGTTCGCCAGCGGAAATGAACGGCGGCACCAGAACGCGAATACCATTTTCGAGAACAGCGGGCTTGTAAGACGATGCAGCTGTCTGACCCTTAACGACAGGATCAGCCTCGGTGATTTCAAGTGTGACATAATCTGGCAGGGAAATACCAATCGGGCGCTCGTCATAAAGTTCGACCGTAACCATCATGCCGTCCTGCAAGAAAGCGGCGCGATCGCCTACGAAATCTTTTTGCAGTTCCAACTGTTCGTAACTGGCAGTATCCATGAAAACCAGTGCATCGCCCTGCTCGTAAAGGAACGAGAAATCCTTCTGCTCAAGGCGAACTTTCTCGACTGTTTCAGCGGAGCGGAAACGTTCATTCAACTTTGTTCCGTTGATGAGGTTCTTCAGCTCTACTTGATTATAGGCGCCGCCTTTGCCGGGTTTGACATGGTTTGTTCTGACCGCGACCCAAAGACCGCCATCATGTTCAATCACATTGCCAGGACGGATTTCATTACCGTTGATTTTCATTTGTCTATCCGGATTGAAGTTAAGAGTTGGCACCAACATGAAAAGTGGCGTCCAATAATGGCGCTCCAAGACCACAAATTCACGCAATAGGCAAGTGAAAGCGCAAAAACAGGCTCTAACGCAGCTTGTTTGCCTCGCTAATTGCGGCTTTCATCTGATCGTCATCCAGTCCGTCCATCATCGAATTCAGGTCCGGATCGTAAAGGCCAGCGCGTCTGGCCACGATGTACCACGCGGCGGCTTTGACAGTATCGCCTTCCACGCCCAGACCATCACGATAGAGTTTTGCAAGCCGCGCCTGTGCAGCCACATTGCCGCCGACCGCAGCGCGAAGCATCCAGCCAAAACCAGACTTATAGTCACGCTTGCCGCCTCGTCCTTCAACCAGCCATGTTCCAAGATCCATCTGGGCAGTGTCATAGCCTTTAATGGCGGCCTTTATGAGATATTGCAGCGCCTTAGGCTCATCGCGTGGAACTTTTGGTGTGCCATTGGCCAGGATTTGGCTAATGGCATATTCGCCATCAGGCAGACCCTTTTCAGCCGCCTGCAGGAACCAAGGATAGGCATTATCCACCCCGATTTCACCGGGATGTTCCTGCATCAGAATCTGCCCAAGGTTGAATTGCGCCGCAGCATTGCCCGCATTGGCTGCCGCTTTCATCAGTTCCTTGGCTTTGGCTGGGTCCTTGGTGGCATATTTGCCTTCAAGGAGAATACCAGCATAGCGGAACTGCGCTTCCGGCTGGCCTTGATCGGCTGCCTTTGCGTACCATTTTGACGATTCCGCGAGACTGGCCGGGACACCCAAGCCTCTTGCCAGAATATCTGCAATAAGCACTTGCGCCGCTGGATCGCCGGCTTCCGCGCGAGGCAGTGCAAGATTATAGGCTGTTTTATAAAGACCGCGCTGATAGGCGCCAAAAGCCTCGTCCTCAGCGCCTTTGCCAAAACGGGTTGGATTGATCGGTTCGGAGACAGGGGCACCCAAAGGTTTGGGCTTGTCCTTTTTCGGCGTTGTATCAGGCGTTTCAAGCGGTGTCGGTGCAGGATCAGTTGTATTGCGAGCTGGGTTGGTCATGGCTGGCGGTGTGTCGACCGTTTGCTGGGCAAACGAAGGCGCTGTCAGCGATGCCATTAAAGCTGCTGAAAAACCTAGAAAAGCAATATGCTTCAATTCCATCAATCCTGCTTCGCTTTCCTTAGAGCGTTTTGCGTTTTGATGGGGTCAAAACGACGCTTCTTAAGTCTTTGTTTTTACGCAATTCCGGACGGAAAACTGCTACACACTTTTCCTGGAATTGCTCTAGTTTCCGTCTTGAAGCGCCGGCGCGTGCTCATCAAGCAACCGGTTGGCTTCCTTGATCGCAGCAGCGGGATCGGCGCTGTCAAAGATTGCAGCGCCCAAGGCAACAAATTCAGCGCCCGTGGCAACTGCGCCCGGAATACTTTCCAGCGTGTTTCCCGCCTGAATGATGCAGGGAATTTCCACCATTGAAGCCCACCAATCGGCCAGATCGATATTTCGCGGATGGGCCTCAGGTTTATTGTCAGCACCAATCTTGCCAAAAAGGACGTAATCAGGGGCAGCTTCACCAATCTCAAGCGCGCTGTGCCGGTTTTTTATATTGCCGGTTCCCACGATCATCTTTGGCGAAAGCCGCGTAATAGTGTCAGTGAGTTCGGCAACCGGTCCTTCGAAATGCAGCCCATCGGCTTTAACCCGCCCTGCAATCTGGGTGTTGCCAACAATGATGGCGGCAACGCCAGCATTCTGAACAAGTGGAACAGCAGCTTCGGCCAAATTCTGAAATGAGGTTTCGTCCATTTCATAGGGAGGCAACAGCACTGAGGCCACGTCACCGCCACTCAGCGCCGCGCCAAGTTTTGCCAAAAGCTCATCGGCGTTCGCTGCACTGGGTGCAACCAGAACGATACGGCAACGCTTAGGAGTAGATTCGCTGTTCATTTGTTACCCTGACTATCATTCTCTTTAACTGTTAAATCATGATCGAATTCGGGCATAAAGGATGGTGCACGGTTTGAACAGACCCCCATTGCTTTCTGAAAATGGCACTTTCGTTTTTTCCGGTGAGTTTCCCGAGAAAGCATTTCTCAATTCCCGGGATCAGGATTAAGACAAAAATTCCTCTTTACAGGTCTTCCTGCCATGTCCGATCTTTTAATGAACCCTTGGTTCTATGCCGCCGCCGTGCCTGCGACCATTCTTATAGGTCTGTCAAAAGGTGGCCTTGGCGGTGCGATGGGGCAGGTTGGTGTGCCACTCATGGCTCTGGTGATGCCGCCGGTTCAGGCTGCGGCTATCATGCTTCCCATACTCATTATCATGGATGTAGCCAGTCTCTGGTCATGGCGGGGGCACCGCGATGCAAAGACACTAAAGCTTATGCTGCCGGGCGGTTTGCTCGGTATCGGTATCGGCTGGCTGACCGCCGCTGTCGTAACGGATGATATGGTCAAACTTATTGTCGGGCTGGTCGCAATCATCTTTTTTGCGCGCTACGTGCTAGCGAGCGCCGAGCGGCGAGCCAAGGCGCAGCCGCACAATGTAGTGTCTGCTACCTTCTGGTCATCCATTGCCGGGTTCACAAGTTTTGTCGCCCATGCTGGGGGACCGCCCTATCAGGTCTACGCTTTACCGCTTCGTCAGGACCCTAAAGTCTATAATGGAACCAGCGTCATATTTTTTGCTGTGGTGAATGCGGTAAAAGTCATTCCCTATTTCGCGCTTGGACAATTCGATGCCACAAATCTTGAGGCATCAGCGGTGCTTATGCCGCTTGCGCCGCTGGCAACTTTTGCAGGGGCGTGGATCGTCAAACGTATGCGGCCGGAAGTGTTCTACCCCTTTATGTACGGGATGATTCTGTTGATGGGGCTTAAGCTGACCTATGACGGAATCGTCGCCTTGTTATATTCTTGAACCAAAGTTGATCGGCGCTGCCGCAACTTTTGCCTTAAGCAAGCATTATCAAATCACAACTGCCCCAATGAGTCGTTCCCAACGAGGCCGGGAGCGCAATGCTTGCATAGTATTGACAGGAAATGGTGAACATCATGACACAGACCCAGATAAAACAGCGGGATACCCGCATTGACGTTTTTCGGGCTTTGGCGCTACTGACCATCTTCGTCAACCACATTCCGGGCACGATTTTCGAACATTTAACCCATAAGAATCTGGGTTTCTCTGATTCCGCAGAGGCATTTGTGCTGATTTCAGGCATTGCGGTTGGCTTGGCTTACGGTTCTAAATTCGAGCCGGGCAATCGCATGCTGATGACATTGAAAGCATGGCGACGCGCAGCCACGCTTTACAGCACGCATATTCTGACGACGGTCGCAACGTTGACGATCTTCTGCGTGGCAGGGCTCTATCTTAAGCGTCCTGAATTCATGTCTTTCATCAATATTGGTCCTCTCATGGATCAGCCCGCAAAGGCATTGATCGGGCTTGCGACGATGGGGCATCAGCTTGGTTACAACAATATTCTTTCCATGTATGGCGTACTGCTCTTGATGCTGCCGCTGTTTCTGGTAATCGGGAGCATCAGCCTTAGCGCCATGATTGGCGTTTCGGGGGTGTTGTGGCTGGTTTCAGGCGTCTATCAAATTGCGCCGCCAAATTACCCGACGGATGGGGTTTGGTTCCTCAATCCACTCTCATGGCAGTTCCTGTTTGTTATCGGCATCGCAGGTGTCATGCATGTGCGTCGCGGCGGAACGATTGCCTTTAACAAATATCTGTTTGGCCTGTCGGCAGGGTATATTCTGGTCGCACTGGTTTGGGTGCGTTGGCCGCTTTGGGGCGTTGATACGTCACTTGGCCTGCCAATGGTGGTGACGGGCTTTGACAAGACATTCCTGTCGCTGACGCGTCTGGCCCATGTTCTTGCCCTTGCCTATGTGATCGTATCAGTGCCAGCCATTTCCAATCTGGCTCGCACATCGCAAGATCATCCGCTGGCGATCCTTGGCAAACATTCTTTGCCGGTTTTCGTTGCGGGAACAGTTCTTGCAATGATTGCACAGGTGTTGAAGGTCATGAATCCCGGCGGTCTGCTGGACGACACGCTGCTCGTCGCAAGCGGTGTTATGGCGCAGTTTGCACTTGCCTATTATCTTGAGTGGCTGCCGCGTATTGGTTGGGGTGGGCGTCCGGTTCAAAAACCTGCACCGGCCAAACCTGTGCTGGTCAGCAAAACAATGACGTCGCCGGTTCTTAAGCCTTCCACAAGAGCGGCAATATCTTAAAGGTCCTCTGTCCGACTCGATGGATCGTGTTTACCTGAAAGAATCACTAGCCCCTGCCAACGAAGCTAAGTTAAGCTGGCTTCGTTGGCAGGGAGGCGATGTGCATGGGTAGTATTTTTGAGCAGGATCTGGACCGTAATCCGGCGAACCATCAGCCGCTAACGCCGCTTTCTTATCTGGAGCGTGCGGCCAGGGTCTATCCAAGCCGAACCGCGATCATTCATGGTTCGCAAAGAACAGATTATGAAACCTTCTATCGAAGGACGCTTCAGCTGGCATCCGCGTTGGCCGCGAGAGGTATTGGCAAAGGCGATACTGTCACCGTGATGCTTTCCAATACACCGCCTATGCTTGAGGCGCATTTTGGCGTGCCTATGGCCAAGGCCGTGCTGCACTCTTTGAACACACGGCTAGATGCGGCAATAATTGCTTTTCAACTGGATCATGCCGAAACGAAGATTGCGATAGTCGATACCGAGTTTTCAAAGGTGTTTAATGAGGCGCTCAAGCTGGCAAAGGTAAAGCCTCTTGTCATCGATTTCGTGGATACAGAATACCCGCAGGACGCACCGCATGCGCAAGGTCCAAGGATTGGCGATCTGGACTATGAAAGCTTCATTCAAAGCGGTGATCCCGATTACTCCTGGTCAATGCCGGATGATGAGTGGGACGCAATAACGCTCAATTATACATCCGGCACCACGGGCAATCCCAAGGGCGTTGTTTATCACCATCGCGGCGCGGCGCTGATGGGGTATGGCAATATCGTTGCATCAGGGCTCGGACGTTATCCCGTCTATTTGTGGACTTTGCCAATGTTTCATTGCAATGGCTGGTGCTTTCCGTGGACCTTGGCACTGCAATTCGGGACGCATGTCTGTCTGCGCTGGGTGAGAGCAAAGCCAATCTTTGATGCCATTGCCGATCATGGCGTCACGCATCTTTGCGGCGCGCCAATTGTCATGTCGACCTTGATCAATGCCGCTGAAAGCGAAAAGCGGATATTCCCTCAAAGAGTATCATTCAATACCGCTGCCGCATCGCCACCTGAGTCCATATTGGCAGGAATGGCTGAAGCTGGTTTCGAAGTCACACATCTTTATGGGCTGACAGAGACCTATGGTCCTGCGGTGGTGAATGAATGGCAGGATGAATGGAGCGCGCTCGATCCGTCTTCGCAGGCTGTCAAGAAATCGCGGCAGGGGGTGCGCTATACGGCGCTGGAGGATCTTGCTGTGCTTGATCCGGAAACCATGACACCGGTGCCAGCGGATGGCGAAACAATTGGCGAGGTCATGTTTCGCGGAAATATCGTCATGAAAGGCTATCTTAAAAATCGCCAGGCAAGCGATGAAGCTTTTGCGGGCGGGTGGTTCCACTCAGGCGATTTGGGCGTGACATATCCGGACGGCTATATTCAACTAAAAGATCGCTCCAAGGACATTATCATTTCTGGCGGAGAGAATATCTCGTCCATAGAAGTCGAAGACGCGCTTTATAAGTTTCCGGGCGTGAGCGCCTGCGCCGTGGTGGCGCGGCTTGACGAGAAATGGGGCGAGACACCCTTGGCATTTGTGGAGATGAAACAGGGCCATACAGCTACGGTCGAGGAATTGATTGCCCATTGCAGGGAATTGCTGGCAGCTTTTAAATGTCCGAGGCACGTAGTGTTCCAGGACATACCCAAGACCTCGACCGGCAAAATTCAGAAATTTGAATTGCGAAAGAGAGCGCGCGAAATTGATGGGTTATAACCGAGAGCGCCCAAGTAATGGGCTGCTTTTTAGGCAAAATTGACTCCACTTGTTCAAATTAACCATTCGTTAAGCATTACAATCTATAAATTAATCATCCAGTTTTCTGGATTCTTACCAAGTGGTTTGGCCACTTTGTTTGACGCCTCCCTGTTAGACTCCTGAGAGCCGCCTCGTTTTGCGGCTCTTTTTTTATGTTCATATCCTCCGATCCCTATGCCGTTAACCCTTTATTAAGGATAAACTTGCGTCACTGTGCACATACGGGCAGGTTGCGGGGGAATACTGCCCGCCGACCGTTGTACTGCTCCGGCTCCTCCTTCAGTAAGGGGCCACTGCTTTGACGAAAATTGCGGATTGCGGCAGCGCATATTTTAGATGACAGGGCATATGATGGGTGAACAGGAATTCAAGGCAGACAACACGATCCGGCTTGCAGATCGTATGGTCCGCTCCGAAAGTTTCAATCACATATATGATGAAGGAATGAACCTTGTGGAGGAGGCGGCAGCTTACCTTGATGGTCAAGGTCGTGAAGCGGCGCGTCAACTTTCGAGAATGGCAGCGACGCTTTATGCTGCCGAGTCAATGCGCCTGACAACACGCTTGATGCAGGTTGCATCGTGGCTTTTACTGCAAAGGGCATCGCGCAGCGGTGAGATGACTCTGGAACAGGTCATGTCGGAAAAAGCCAAAGTACGTCTTGATACGGATTCTGCACCTGAGACTGTTGAAGGTTGGGACGAGATTCCACTTTCCTATTGCGATATTGTTCATCGTTCCTTGAGATTGCAGGCTCGGGTTCGACAGATGGACAATGAAATCTATAATGATGGCGCGGGCATTGAGCATGATCGCTTCATGTCAACGAATCCTGTGTCAGACCAGATCAGTCTTTTGGCAACAGCTTTCGGTCACCGATAATTTTTCCAACGCTTGTTTCTCTTTTGTTCACCTTTCTGCTGTCAAGTTAAAGGACACGCAGATAAGGTTCGGTAATGAAAGAAGCGATTCGCATCATCGGTATTGATCCCGGCCTCCGCCGCACAGGCTGGGGAATTATCGAAACACTTGGCAATTCATTGCGTTTCGTCGCTTCCGGAACGATCCTTTCAGATGCCAAACTTGATTTGGCCTCGCGGCTTTGCCAGTTGCATGATGGGCTTGCGGGCGTCATTCACGACCAGATGCCGCACGAGTCGGCTGTCGAGCATACATTCGTCAACAAGGATGCGACTGCGACGCTGAAACTTGGCCAGGCGCGTGGGATCGCACTTCTCGTTCCGGCTCTTGCCGGGCTGAAAGTTGCGGAATACGCTCCCAATGCCGTCAAAAAAGCGGTTATTGGTGTCGGGCATGGCGAGAAGAAGCAAATTCATATGATGGTCAAGGTTTTGATGCCTAAAGCAGTGTTTGATACGGATGATGCGGCCGACGCGATCGCCGTTGCCATTTGTCATGCGCATCACAGGCAAAGCGCAATCGGACGTCTTTTGATTGAACAGAAACTGGTAGCAATCGCATGATAGGCAAGCTCAAGGGAATCGTTGACGAAATTGGCGAAGATCATGTGATCGTCGACGTCCATGGTGTTGGTTATGTTGTCTATTGTTCGATGCGCACCCTATCCAATCTTCCAGCCGCCGGTGAGGCGATTATCCTGCTGATTGAAACCTATGTGCGCGAAGACCTTATTCGCTTGTTCGGTTTTGGAACTGCTCTTGAGCGCGAGTGGTTTAGGCTCTTGCAGAGCGTTCAGGGAATTGGTGCCAAGGTAGCTTTGAGCGTGCTCGGCACCCTGACGCCATCTGATCTGGCCAATGCTATCGCGCTGCGCGATATTCCGATGGTTTCAAGAGCGCCAGGTGTTGGCAAGCGCGTTGCTGAGCGCATTGTGACAGAATTGAAAAATAAAGCCCCGGCATTTGCTGGCGAAGCCATGGGAACAATCGGGCTTAAACAGGAATTGGGGGAGGGCGTTGCTCCGGCGCCCGTTACCGATGCCGTTTCAGCGCTGACCAATCTTGGTTATTCGCGCGACCAGGCGGCGAATGCTATTGCAGCCGCTTTGAAAAACGCTGGCGATGACGCGGATTCTGCCAAGCTGATCCGGCTTGGGCTAAAAGAGCTGTCGCGGTGATGCATTGTCTGGGAAGGCAGTCTGTGCGAGGACAGGCGCATGAGTGATGCAAGCCGTCTGATAACACCTGAAAAACGCGGGGAAGATCTCGATACGTCCCTGCGGCCGCAAACCCTTGCCGACTTCGTGGGGCAGGCAGCGGCGCGTGCTAATCTGAAAGTATTTATCGAAGCTGCCAAATCGCGCGGAGAAGCTCTCGACCATGTGTTGTTCGTTGGGCCCCCCGGCCTCGGCAAGACCACTTTGGCGCAGATCATGGCCAAGGAGCTTGGCGTCAATTTTCGCTCAACCTCTGGCCCCGTTATTGCCAAAGCAGGCGATCTGGCAGCACTTCTCACCAATCTGGAAGAAAATGACGTCCTTTTCATCGATGAAATTCATCGCCTGAATCCTGCCGTCGAGGAAATTCTTTATCCGGCCATGGAAGATTATCAGCTTGATCTGATCATCGGGGAAGGCCCTGCGGCACGTTCAGTGAAGATTGATCTTGCCAAATTTACACTTGTTGCGGCGACCACACGTCTTGGCTTGCTGACAACACCTTTGCGTGATCGTTTTGGGATTCCGGTTAGGTTGAATTTCTACACGGTTGAAGAGCTTGAGCACATTGTCCGTCGCGGTGCGCGGATCATGGGCATTGGCATGACCGATGATGGCGCGCTGGAAGTTGCCCGGCGTTCTCGCGGGACACCTCGCATTGCCGGGCGTTTGCTGCGGCGCGTACGCGACTTTGCTATTGTAGACGGCAAGGATAAAATCGACCGCGAAACGGCAGATTCGGCTCTACTAAGGCTGGAAGTTGACCGACTTGGCCTTGATCAACTGGACCGGCGGTATCTGGCGATGATCGCCCATAATTTTGGTGGTGGTCCGGTTGGAATTGAAACAATAGCCGCAGGGCTTTCAGAACCGCGCGATGCAATCGAAGATATTATCGAGCCCTATATGATTCAGCAGGGATTTCTTCAACGCACCCCTCGCGGACGGGTATTGACCGTTAATGCCTGGAAACATCTGGGATTGACCGCGCCTGCGGATATCGTTCAGCAACAGATCGCCCTTTTCCAGGATGATGAGTGATGAGCGGGTTGGCTGGCGCGCTGACCGATGAGGGGCACAGGCTTGAGGCCCGGGTCTATTATGCCGATACGGACTTCTCAGGTGTTGTCTATCACGCACGTTATCTGGAGTTTCTGGAACGCGGTCGCACGGATTATCTGCGCTTGCTTGGGGTTCACCATACGGAACTTGCCGCAGGAAAACTCGGTGAAAATCTCGTCTGGATCGTTCGCCGGATGGAAATCGACTTCAGATCGCCTGCACGAATTGACGATATATTGACAGTCGAAACGCACACCGCCGCCATATCCGGCGCGCGGGTGAAAATGCATCAGACCATCATGCGGAGCGGTGATTTGCTCATATCGGCTGTTGTTGAAGCGGCAATGGTCAATAATGCAGGGCGTCCGAGAAGGTTTCCGGCGGAGTGGGTTAAGCTTTTTAATCCACGGGCTTAAGAAAACGCCATTTATATCGATCAGGCAGATGAATCATAACTGATCCTTAACCATAACAAATCATGAATAGAGCCATGAAACGGGGCGTTTGGCGTTAACGCCTTCGTTTTACCAAAATTAACGTAAAGAAGCCGCGTTAAGGTTACTGGAAATAAATCCGGTTTTTAAACGTGGCTCATCTGGATTGAAACGATTGTGCCCCGGTCAACAAGCCGGGTTTTCGGATTCGAGGATAAATATGGAAGATCTAACAGCCGTTGCCGTTCATACAGATGTCTCTCTTTGGGGATTGTTCTGGCAGGCAGGTTTTATCGTCAAGCTCGTCATGGTGGGATTGCTGGGTGCATCGATCTGGACCTGGGCCATCATTCTCGACAAAAGCCTGGGCTATGGTCGGGCAAAACGCGCCTTTGATCGCTTTGAGCAGGTTTTTTGGTCCGGCCAATCACTGGAAGAACTCTATCGCAATCTTGGCGACAAGCGGACAACCGGCATGGGTGCTATCTTTATTGCCGCAATGCGCGAGTGGAAGAAGTCTTTTGAAAAAGGCGCACGCTCGCCAATTGCCTTGCAGATGCGTATCGATAAGGCAATGGATGTAGCGCTTGCCCGTGAAAGCGATTATCTGGCCGCCCGCCTGACATCACTCGCCACAATCGGTTCAGCCGGACCCTTCATCGGTCTGTTCGGTACGGTTATCGGTATCATGACATCATTTATGGGCATCGCCGGATCGAAATCGACCAGTCTGGCGGTTGTCGCCCCCGGTATTGCTGAAGCGCTTCTGGCAACGGCAATCGGTCTGGTGGCGGCCATTCCAGCAGTTATCGCCTATAACAAGCTGTCAAGTGATGCAGGTAAATTGACCGCTCGCATGGAAGGCTTTGCCGACGAGTTCTCCGCCATACTATCGCGGCAAATCGATGAGAAACTGCCGCGGACTTAAGCCTGCGCAACAGATACAGCAATTGCGAGAATTGATGCCATGGGCATGTCTATAGGAAATAATGGTTCTGGTGGCAGCCGCCGCCGTCGCGGGCGCCACAGCAAGGGCGTGATGAGCGAAATCAACGTTACGCCATTGGTTGACGTCATGCTTGTGCTGCTCATCATCTTTATGGTGACTGCGCCGATGATGACTGTTGGTGTGCCGATTGATATGCCGGAAACATCAGCGCAGACGCTGAACAGCGAAGCCGACCCGATCTATGTAACCATAAACCAGCAAGGTCAGATCTATCTTCAGGAAACCGAGATTCCGCTTGAAGAAGTCGTGCCAAAGCTACAGGCAATTGCCAAGACTGGTTATAAGGAACGCATTTTCGTCAAGGGCGACAAGGCTGCTGACTACGGCACGATCATGAAGGTCATGGCTCAAATATCGGGTTCTGGCTTTAAAAATATCGGTCTCGTAAGTCTGCCGGAAGGTAACTGATCCATTATGCGGGGCAGCATCACATCTTCAGCAATAATCCATGCCGCCTTGCTCGGCTGGGGTCTGTTGTCGTTTTCTGCGCCAACCCCGATGGATATGGCCAACTCGGAATCTATGCCGATCGACATTGTTTCCGATGTGAGTCAGCTGCAAAAAGGCGACAAGAAAGCCGAAAAGAAGGAAAAGCCTGCGCCAAAGCCTACACAAAAGCCGCAGACGATTCCCGATGCTCAAAATATCGGCGACAGCGAAACGGATGTGGAGACCAAGCCCACGACCGAGACGAAGCCAAAGCCTGTCGAGGCTGCAGAAGCACCCAAGCCCTCCGAAACACCGGTTGCAAAACCAGATCCCTTGCCCGAGCCGAAGCCTGAAGTGAAGCCTGAACCGAAACCAACGCCGGTTCCTGCTACGGAAGTGAAAGCCGAGCCAGAGCCCAAGCAGGAGGTCAAGCCTGACCCTGTTGCGGAAGCAATCAACGATGTGAAGCCTGTACCGGCACCAGCAGAAACGCCAAAGGCAGAACCATCACCGCAAGCTGAAAAACCGGCAGAGGAACAGTTCAAGCTTCCCGAAAAGGTTGCAATGCCGCAAGCCAAGCCAACCCCGCCTGCCCAGACGGCCAAGACACCGGACCGGAAAGAAGCGCCTGAGAAGCCGAAGACGCAGACTGCGGCGACACCCTCCAAGGAAAAAGATGGCATTGCCGATCAGGTTGCGGATTTGCTGAACAGGCAGAAAGCCTCAGCCGGTGGTGCACAGCGCTCAAGCGAGCAAGCTTCGCTGGGTGCGAACAAGACGACGGGCGGCGCTAAACTTAGTCAAAGTGAAAAAGACGCTATTTACGCACTGGTTAATGATAACTGGAACAAGCCAGTCGGCGTTCAAGATTATCCAGATATGGTTGTGAGAATAAAGTATCGTCTTACTAGGAGTGGTGAGCTGGACGGTTCTATTGATGCGTCTGGCAGTGGTGGTGATCCAGCAATTCTAAGAACTGCAATTGAGGGTGCCCGCCGCGCTGTCTTGAAGTCTCTCCCCTTCAACCTACCGCAAGACAAATATGACGACTGGGCACAAAATGATTTTACATTTCATCCCGGTGTAAATGAATAACGTCATTGGCAAAAATAGAGAGCTCCGAACTTATGCGAAACACAGTCCGCAAAATTTTTTCAGGCTTTGTGCTTGTACTAGCGATGGTTGCTTCAGCCACTTGGCCTGCTAGCGCTGATCTTAAGCTTGATTTTACCAAAGGCAACTTCCAACCAATGCCTATTGCTATCACCGACTTTTTGTCGGGCGATCAGTTGGGTGTTCAAATTTCCGGCGTTATCGCAGCTGATCTTGAACGATCCGGTTTGTTTGCTCCGATCGATAAGGGCGCCTTCATCGAGAAGATTTCTAATCCTGACGCCGCGCCCCGTTTTGACGACTGGAAGGTGATCAATGCTCAGGCCCTGGTGACTGGTCGTGTGACCAAGCAGGGGGACGGCAGGTTGAAAGCCGAATTCCGGCTTTGGGATACATTTGCTGGCCAACAGCTCGAAGGACAGCAGTTCTTTACGGCTCCTGACAGCTGGCGTCGTGTGGCCCACATTATAGCCGATGCTATTTATGAACGGCTGACTGGTGAAAAGGGCTACTTTGACACGCGTGTCGTCTTCGTTGATGAATCCGGCACCAAGGAAAAGCGTATCAAGCGCCTTGGCATTATGGATCAGGATGGTGCGAATGTGCGCTATCTGACCAAAGGCAAGGATCTGGTTCTGACACCGCGCTTCTCACCAAGCCGTCAGGAAATCACCTATATGTCTTATGAAGGCGGCAAGCCGCAGATTTATCTGTTGCAGCTTGAAACCGGCCAGCGCGAGCTTGTCGGAAATTTCCCCGGCATGACTATTGCGCCACGCTTTTCGCCCGATGGGCAAAAGGTCATCATGAGCCTTTTGCAGGAAGATGGTAGTGCCAATGTCTATGCCATGGATTTGCGCAGTCGCACGACAACACGCCTGACGAGCACATCTGCAATCGATACTGGCGCATCCTACTCGCCAGATGGAACCCAGGTCGTGTTCGAGTCTGATCGTGGCGGTCGTCCGCAGATATACAAGATGGGTGCTGACGGCTCCAATCCGCAGCGTATCTCATTTGGTGACGGTTCTTATTCCACCCCGGTCTGGTCTCCTCGCGGTGATCTTATTTCCTTCACCAAACAGTCTGGTGGACAGTTCTCCATTGGTGTGATGAAGACGGATGGTTCGGGTGAGCGCATTTTGACAAGTGGCTACCATGATGAGGGCCCGACATGGGCACCCAATGGCCGCGTGTTGATGTTCTTCCGTATGCCTCCCGGCTCAAACAGTCCCAGCCTGATGACTGTCGATCTGACAGGGCGCAACTTGCGGAAAATCCAGACGCCGAATCTGGCTTCTGATCCGGCTTGGTCGCCTCTGTTGGAATAAAAGGCATTCTTCTCATGAATTAAGTCGATTCCCGGCGTTGTTTCCCAACATCGCCGGGAATGTCGTTTTTCTGCCGCATTCCTTACATTAAGGATGCGACAGTCCATTAAGTTTCGCCGTTAATCCTGATGTTAAGAGTGGGTTAACCCTGTTTCTTGAACTGGTCTTAACCTAAATATGGTTACTGCTTGTTCACCGAAACAAATCCAATTCTCAAGGAGTTCAGGCCCATGCGCCGCTTCGAAATGATCGCTCGCAGTCCAGTTTTTGTCGCCCTTTTCCTGTCGCTCGCCATTGCGGGTTGCGCAAAGAAACCAGTCAACAGTGCCGGTGATCTTGGCCTCGGCGCTGGCGCTGCAACGCCAGGGTCGACGCAGGACTTCACCGTTAATGTTGGTGACCGTATTTTCTTTGATGTTGATTCATCGGTTATCCGCGCTGATGCGCAGCAGACCCTGTCAAAGCAGGCACAATGGTTGCAGCGTTATCCTAACTACGCAATCACTGTTGAAGGCCATGCTGACGAACGCGGTACGCGCGAATACAATCTGGCCCTTGGTCAGCGCCGTGCCGCTGCTACCCGCAACTTCCTTGCGGCTCGCGGTGTACCGGCACAACGGATCAAGACGCTTTCATACGGCAATGAACGCCCTGTCGCAGTTTGCGATTCGGAATCCTGCTGGTCGCAGAACCGTCGCGCCATTACCGTTCTTGGCGGCGCAGGCAGCTAAAACAATATCCAAACTTCGAAAAAGCGGCTTTCGGGCCGCTTTTTTTGTTTTATAACATGTTGAAACAAAATTTGGCCGAAGTCGCCTTGCTCATGATAGATAGGGCTGCTGCAAAAAGGTTGCAGTGTTAAATTCCCAGATCAGGGGCGGTTAAGGAATGAACAAAAAATTGAAGAGTTTCGTAATGGCAATGACGCTGGTGCCTTTTCTGGCCATCGGCGTAGGCCATGCAGCCAGCGGAGGAGGTGGGTTCTTCCCTCCGGCTCCCAAAGCGGCGATTGGTGCCATGGATGCACCTGTTCTTATGGCACAGGCGGGTGATCCGCGTGTGAGCCAGCTGGAAGAGCAGATCAGGCAGCTTACCGGCAAAATTGAAGAACTGAACTTCCAGCTTTTGCAGATGCAGGAGCAGATGCGGAAAGTTCAGGACGACAATGAATTCCGCTTCCAGGAGCTGGAAAAAGGCAAGCATTCTGACGCAGGCGGCAAGGGCGACCGGACGGTCGCCGAAGCTCCCCGCGCACCGCATAATACGGGGGCATCGACAGATGCCTCCACCGATTCCGCTGCTATTGCTCCACAGCTTGATCCTTCCGCCAACGCGGTTTTCGGCGAACCGCCGCAAACACTCGGACAGATTCAATTTGATGCCAATGGCAACGTAATCGGTGGAACGCGTAACGAAGTTCCCGAGCAGGACAATACGACTGTCGCGGCTCTGCCGCAGACCGATGATCCAAAGGCTCTTTACAGTCAGGCCTATCAACTCTTCCTGTCTGGCGATTATCGCAGTGCAGAGGCTGCATTCCGCAGTCATGTCGAGCGCTTTCCCAATGATCCGGCTGATCCTGATGCCCGCTATTGGCTGGGAGAATCACTTTTCGGACAGGGTCGTTATCAGCAGGCCGCATCGGTTTTTCTGGACAATCACAAGCAGTTTCCAGATTCAAAGAAAAGTCCCGAAAATTTGCTCAAACTGGGCATGACGCTGGCAAAAATGAAAGATCATGACGTAGCCTGCGCGACATTCGCATCGGTTACATCCAGATATCCGAACATCTCGGCGGCGATCAAAGAGCGCGTGAAGAATGAGCGTGCCGCCAACAAGTGCTGAAAAAACGATCGACCTGAACGGCGTTTTTTCCGCAATTGATTTTGAAGGCTCGCAATCGATTGTCGTTGCGGTTTCCGGCGGCAGTGACTCTCTGGCGTTGCTCTATCTGCTTTTGGAATATCGGAACTCCAAGCCATTATTTCCGGAAATAGTGGCTGTGACCATTGACCATGCGCTTCGGCCGGAATCCCGGGATGAAGCCAATTTTGTCGGTGAGCTTTGCAAAAGGGCGGGTATCGCCCACCACATATTGCATTGGCATGGGCAAAAACCTGCGACGGGCCTGTCTGCGAAGGCGCGGGAAGTGCGCTACAGGCTTCTATGCGATACCGCGCGTGATTGCGGGGCGGGAATTATTCTGACGGGCCATACGTTTGATGATCAGGCCGAGACCTTTCTGATGCGTTCTGCACGCAGCGTCGTGGATGGCAGTGACCGCGGACAGGCTGGAATGGCACCTGCGACATTGCTGGAGCGGCAAGTGTGGCTGCTGCGTCCATTGTTGAATGTACGCCGCGAAAAGCTGCGAGACTATTTGCGTTTGCATGAAATCACCTGGCGGGACGATCCTTCAAATGAAAGCTCAAAATATGAGCGGGTTCGAATTCGAAAGAGCATTGAGGGAAACGATCTGACGCAACTCCGCCATGAGATTAACGAGAAAGCATTAAAGCGGCAGCAGCTTAATAGTGAAGTAGCGGCAGCATTGCCCGATTGTGCAAGCGTCGTCAGAGGTATCCTGCTGGAAATCAACCGCAAAGAATGGGGTCAATTCAAGCCAGATGTGCAGCAATTGGCGATTGGCGTCCTGCTCGCAAGCATGGGCGGACTGTCCTTTCTGCCTCCTGCTTCATCTTGTAAAAGAGCACTGAGATTCATCGAAGAGACCGGAAGGCAAGGTAAGCTCGCACTGTCGCGCTGCATCATTGAAGCAAAGCCTGAGAAAATTTTACTGTATCGGGAAATGCGATCAATCCCCGCTACACACGTTGAACCGGGCATGTCCGTTGTTTGGGATGGGCGCTATCGGGTGATCAATAATGGGAACAGCTCTCTGATCATCGATGCTTGCGGTAAGGACGGCGTTGAAAGATTAAAAGAGCGCTCTGACGCGGTTCACAAGCCCTCTACCTGCTCAAGTCCTGCTATTCATGCCGATGGACAGGTTAACTGTCTTGTATTTATTGATCACGGTAAATTGCCTGAAGGCTTGATAATCGAGCGCCATATTGGATTATTTGATAATATTCTCGTCGGCTATGACGAATTGCTGGCACAATCCGTCGCTATGATCCTCAAAATACCGGGTTACAAGCATTCTCCTGTAAACCAGATTTAGAAGAATTGAGCGGATATTGATTGTTAGTGATCTGATTACGAGTTTAATATTTGCATAAGCCTGCGACTGGAGGGGGCGCAAATATCAAATTCACTTCACTAGCCTTGGCAAGGGCACGCTTCGAACCTATGTTATATTCAAATTCCGCAGTTGCGGGTGAAATTGATGGGACCTGACATGAATCCTAACTACCGGAACTTCGCGCTGTGGGCGATAATAGCCCTGCTCCTCATTGCGTTGTTCAATCTCTTCCAAAGCCCTGCGTCGCGTTCTGCATCAAGTGATGTGCCGTATTCGCAATTTATCACGGATGTTAACAGCGGACGCGTGAAGTCGGTGACCATCACCGGTGATCGTATTACTGGCACCTATGCCGATAATAATTCCAACTTTCAGACCTACTCACCCGGTGATCCGGGTCTGGTTGGACGTTTGGAAAGCAAGAATGTCCAGATCGCTGCCCGTCCTGAAACTGACGGTTCGACCTCTCTGGTTGGTATGCTGATTTCCTGGTTGCCGATGATCCTCATTCTCGGCGTCTGGATTTTCTTCATGCGCCAAATGCAGGGTGGTTCGCGCGGTGCCATGGGTTTTGGAAAATCCAAGGCAAAGCTGCTGACCGAAGCGCATGGAAGAGTGACGTTCCAGGACGTTGCCGGTGTCGATGAAGCCAAGGAAGACCTTGAGGAGATCGTCGAATTTTTGCGCGATGCTCAAAAATTCCAGCGTTTGGGTGGACGTATTCCGCGCGGTGTTCTGCTTGTAGGACCTCCCGGTACTGGTAAAACCTTGCTGGCCCGCGCTATTGCTGGTGAAGCCAATGTGCCTTTCTTCACCATTTCCGGTTCAGACTTCGTTGAAATGTTTGTTGGCGTCGGCGCTTCCCGTGTGCGGGACATGTTCGAGCAAGCCAAGAAGAATGCCCCCTGCATTATCTTTATCGATGAAATTGATGCGGTTGGCCGTCATCGCGGTGCCGGTCTTGGCGGCGGCAATGATGAACGCGAACAGACATTGAACCAGTTGCTGGTTGAGATGGATGGTTTCGAAGCCAATGAGGGTGTGATCCTGATTGCCGCTACCAACCGTCCGGATGTTCTTGATCCAGCATTGTTGCGTCCAGGTCGTTTCGACCGTCAGGTTGTCGTTCCAAATCCAGATGTTGCCGGCCGTGAGAAGATTCTCAAAGTCCACGTTCGCAACGTGCCTCTAGCACCAAATGTTGATCTGAAAGTATTGGCACGCGGTACACCGGGCTTTTCTGGTGCCGACCTGATGAACCTTGTCAATGAGGGCGCTCTCATGGCTGCACGACGCAACAAGCGTCTTGTGACCATGCAGGAATTCGAAGACGCCAAAGACAAGATCATGATGGGTGCCGAACGCCGCTCGACGGCGATGACGCAGGCGGAAAAAGAACTGACGGCCTATCACGAAGCGGGCCATGCTATCGTTGCATTGAACGTAGCGCTGGCGGATCCTTTGCATAAGGCGACAATTATTCCGCGCGGTCGCGCACTTGGAATGGTCATGCAGTTACCGGAAGCGGATCGTTATTCCATGAGCTATAAGTGGATGATTTCGCGTCTTGCAATCATGATGGGGGGACGTATCGCCGAGGAGCTCAAATTCGGCAAGGAAAATATCACCTCCGGTGCCTCGTCTGATATTGAACAGGCAACGAAGCTTGCCCGTGCCATGGTTACGCGTTGGGGTTTCTCCGACAAGCTTGGACAGGTTGCTTATGGCGAGAACCAGGAAGAAGTGTTCCTCGGCCATTCAGTCGCTCGCACACAGAATGTTTCTGAAGAAACGGCGCAGTTGATTGATGCGGAAGTGCGTAAGCTGATTGATGATGCCTATAGCGCCGCTCGCGCCATCCTGACGAAAAAGAAAAAGGAATGGATAGCAATTGCCGAAGGCCTTCTGGAATATGAAACGCTGACTGGTGAAGAGATCAAGGCATTGATGCTTGGCAATAAGCCTGCCCGTGACCTTGGCGACGATACGCCGCCTTCGCGTGGATCGGCTGTGCCAAAGGCCGGAGCCAAGAAGCCTCGCAAGGGCGATGAGCCTGACAAAGGCCTTGAGCCTCAACCACAATCATAATTGTGTAGGATCAAATGAAAGCGGCTGGTGAAAACCGGCCGCTTTTGCACGAATTGTTCATGCCTCGGCATTTAGAGTCCTTATTGCTTAAGTAGAATTGTTCTGCCGGAGGGAATTTGTGAACGAGAGAGAGTCTAGTATAATCCTCACATAATTTGTGAACTGCATAAGAGATGCTCTTCTGCAATAAGCAAGGCCACTCAGGCATAATATCGTAGCCGTTCCGCGTCTACATACCGTAACAACTGGATAAAACTATATGGCTCGCAAATATTTTGGCACCGATGGCATTCGCGGACAGGCAAACGCCTACCCTATGACCCCCGACATCGCCATGAAAGTTGGCATGGCTGTCGGACTTGCCTTCAAGCGCGGCGAACATCGCAATCGCGTGGTCATTGGCAAGGATACCAGATTATCCGGTTACATGATCGAGAATGCCTTGGTGGCGGGTTTTACATCGACGGGAATGGATGTGTTCCTTCTCGGACCAATTCCGACGCCTGCCGTGGCGATGCTGTGCAGGTCGCTGCGTGCTGACATTGGCGTCATGATATCGGCATCTCATAATCCATTTCAGGACAATGGCATCAAGCTATTTGGACCGGATGGGTTCAAGCTCTCCGACGCGATCGAGCTTGAAATTGAGCGATTGATGGATGAGAATCTCGCCGATCGCCTTTCTTCCTCGGAAGGCCTCGGCCGCGCCAAGCGTGTGGATGGCGATATCTATCGCTACATAGAATTTGCCAAGCGCACCATGCCGAAGAATATCTCTCTGTCAGGCCTGCGCATTGTTGTCGATTGCGCCAATGGTGCAGCCTATAAGGTGGCGCCTGCCGCATTGTGGGAGCTTGGCGCGGAAGTCGTCACCATCAACAATGAACCAAACGGCACGAATATTAACGAAGATTGCGGCTCCACCCATCCTCTAGGTCTTATCAAGAAGGTGCATGAGGTCCGCGCTGATATTGGTATAGCGCTGGATGGAGATGCCGACCGCGTGCTGATCGTGGATGAAAACGGCGCGATCATTGATGGCGATCAATTGATGGCGGTTATTGCCCAGTCATGGCAAGAATCTGAACGCCTCGTCGGCGGCGGCGTTGTCGCAACCATCATGTCTAATCTCGGTTTTGAACGGTTCCTTGGCGACCGTGGTCTGACGCTGGCGCGCACGCAAGTGGGAGATCGCTATGTTGTCGAGCATATGCGAAATCATGGCTTCAATATTGGTGGCGAGCAGTCGGGACATATCGTGCTGTCTGACTTCTCCACGACAGGTGACGGCCTTGTATCGGCCTTGCAAATTCTTGCCGTTGTTCAACAATTGCAAAAACCGGTTAGCGAAGTTTGCCGTAAGTTTGAGCCGGTTCCGCAACTTCTCAAGAATGTTCGCACAACAGGCACAAAGCCACTTGAAAACAAGCAGGTGAAAAACGCGATTGACGATGCACGTGGGCGCCTGGGCAAATCGGGGCGTCTGGTTATCCGCCCATCAGGCACAGAACCATTGATCCGCGTTATGGCTGAAGGCGACGACCGCAAGCTTGTGGAATCCATCGTCAACGACATTATCTCTGTTATTTCGTCGGCTGCCTGAAGGTCGAATTCATAAAGTTGAAGAGGGCCCGCTTGGGCCCTTTTTATTGTCGAATTGAGCGTTCATTAACCTTAATAGATATGGTAAATAAACACGGTTAATCGTGACTTAACTTTTTCCGCTCATACTGAGAATCACAACCATTGGTGGCATCTGCTGCGATGATTATTGGGCTATGAGGAAAACGGGTATGAGCACTTTTAACAAATATGCTGCATTGAGTGCAGCGCTTCTTTGCCTGGGTGCTGCCCCGGCCCAAGCTGCAGATATTCAGGAATCACCGATCGTCGAAATCCAGCAATTTGGTGGCTGGTATTTGCGCGGCGATATAGGCATGAGCAATCAGCAACTGGATAAACTGGATTATTTCCGGTTCTCTGAACCTGAAGTGTTTGGTTTTAGAAATGATGGCGAGTTTGACGCTGGCATTACCGGCCAGATCGGTGTTGGTTACCAGTTCAACGATTGGCTTCGCGCCGACGTGACCGCGCAATATCGCGGCAAAACAAAATTTGACGCCCAGGATTATTATGACAGCGATGGCATTCCCGGTGGCGATGATAATGGCACAAATGACTACCGCGCCAAAAAATCCGAATGGCTGTTTCTTGCCAACGCCTATGCCGACCTTGGAACCTATGCGGGTATAACGCCCTATGTGGGTGCCGGTATTGGTGCATCACGTAATACGATCTCCGGTTTCAGGGACGTCAATGTTGTGAGGAATGGCGGCGGCTATGCCGGTACTGAATCGGAGTGGAATCTGGCCTGGGCACTGCATGCCGGTGTTGGCATCAAGGCTACGGATCGCATGACAATCGATCTTGGTTATAGCTATGTCGATCTTGGCGATGCCAGGACTGGCACGTTCTATAATGATAGCGGAGCGACCGGTAATCAGTCGGTCAAGTTCAAGGATATTACCTCTCACGATTTCAAACTCGGTGTGCGCTACGCATTCTGATAAATCAAATCGGATCGATAAATGGCGGATCGTATGGTCCGCCATTTTATTTGTGTCGCGTACGAACATATTTCTTGACTGCAAGCGACATTTCTCTTAATTCCCGCAGCGGGCCACCTCTCCCCAACGAGAGGCGAGCTATCTGAGAGGATAGGAGAAAACATGACGACGCTTTCCAAGCCGGCACAGCGCCCGGTAAACCCCAATTTTTCATCAGGTCCCTGTGCCAAACGTCCCGGCTGGTCGCTTCAAGCGCTCGTCGATGCACCGCTTGGCCGTTCGCATCGTGCCAAAATTGGCAAAACGAAGCTGAAACAGGCGATCGACCTTACCCGTGAAATTCTTCAGGTCCCTGCCGGTTATCGTATCGGTATTGTTCCTGCATCAGATACCGGCGCTGTCGAGATGGCACTCTGGTCGCTCCTTGGCGAGCGCGGTGTCGACATGGTTGCGTGGGAGAGCTTTGGCGCTGGCTGGGTCACGGATGTTGTGAAGCAGCTCAAGCTTGCCGATACCCGTCTTATCGAGGCAGGTTATGGCGAATTGCCGGACCTTTCCAAGGTCGATTTTGACCGCGACGTGGTCTTTACATGGAACGGTACGACCTCAGGGGTTCGCGTACCTGATGGTGATTTCATTCCCGCGGATCGCAAAGGGCTTACCATCTGCGACGCAACCTCGGCTGCCTTTGCCCAGCGTCTCGACTTTGACAAGCTCGATGTCGTAACATTCTCATGGCAGAAGGTTCTTGGCGGTGAGGGCGCGCACGGCATGCTCATTTTGAGCCCGCGTGCAGTAGAACGGCTTCAGACATATAAGCCCGCATGGCCACTACCGAAGATTTTCCGCCTCACATCCGGCGGCAAGCTCATTGAGGGAATCTTTGTTGGGGAAACGATCAACACGCCCTCAATGCTCTGTGTTGAGGACTATCTGGACGCGCTGAACTGGGCGAAGTCCGTAGGCGGACTTGATGGTTTGGTTGGCCGCGCCGATGCAAATTTTGCCGTGCTCGACGCCTTTGTTGAAAAGTCGCCTTGGCTTGGCAATCTTGCCGTTGTTCCGTCCACACGCTCCAATACGTCGGTTTGCCTAAGGATTGTTGATCCCGAAATCACGGCTCTTGATACTGAGGCCCAAGCGACCTTCGCTAAAAATCTCGTCGCGGTGCTGGAAAAAGAGGGTGTTGCCTTCGATATCGGCGCTTATCGAGACGCGCCTTCCGGTCTTCGCATATGGGCCGGTGCGACGGTCGAAGCTTCCGATCTTGAGACTTTGACCTTGTGGCTCGACTGGGCATTCCAGTCACAGAAAGCCGCATTGAAGCAGGCAGCCTGATTTCATTCAGTGGTGGCCGCATCCAAGCGGCCATTCTCCCATTCAATCATTTGATTTTAAGATGGAGGCCATCATGGCACCACGCGTACTCGTATCTGACAAGCTTTCCCCAACTGCCGTGCAAATATTCAAGGATCGCGGCGTAGAAGTCGATTATCTTCCTGATCTTGGCAAGGACAAAGACAAATTGCTTGAGGTCATTGGGCAGTATGATGGACTTGCCATCCGCTCCGCGACGAAGGTGACAGAAAAGCTGATCGCTGCCGCAACAAACCTCAAGGTTATTGGACGCGCTGGTATCGGCGTGGATAATGTTGATATTCCCGCCGCATCCCGCCGCGGTATTATTGTGATGAATACGCCATTCGGTAATTCGATCACAACAGCGGAACATGCGATTGCTTTGATGTTTGCCATTGCCCGCGAATTGCCGGAGGCAGATTCGTCCACACGCGCAGGCAAGTGGGAAAAGAACCGCTTCATGGGTGTCGAGATCACCGGAAAGACGCTTGGTGTTATCGGTTGCGGCAATATTGGCTCGATTGTTGCGACACGTGGCGTTGGTCTCAAAATGCATGTGGTGGCATTTGATCCGTTTCTTTCGGAAGGCCGCGCTGAGGAACTCGGCGTCGAGAAAGTTGAGCTGGACGAGCTTTTCGCCCGCGCTGATTTCATCAGCCTGCACACGCCTATGACGGACAAGACCCGTGGCATTATCAATGCCGATGCTATCGCAAAGATGAAAGACGGTGTTCGCATTATCAATTGCGCCCGTGGCGGACTGATCGTTGAAAAGGATCTGGTGGCAGCATTGAAATCCGGCAAGGTTGCCGGCGCCGGGATCGACGTCTTTGAGGTTGAGCCCGCGACGGAAAATGAACTATTCCACCTTCCCAATGTTGTTTGCACGCCGCACCTTGGCGCATCCACCAGTGAGGCGCAGGAGAATGTCGCTTTGCAGGTTGCCGAACAGATGGCGGACTATCTGGTCAAGGGCGCAGTATCGAATGCGATAAATATGCCTTCGATTACCGCTGAAGAAGCACCTCGTCTCAAGCCATTCGTCAAATTGGCGGAAGTATTGGGCGCATTTGTCGGCCAGGTTACCGAAGAGCCTATTGAGGAAGTGGAAGTTCTTTTTGATGGCTCAACAGCTGCGATGAACACCCGCGCCCTGATCAGTGCCGCCTTGGCTGGCTTGATCCGCCCGCAGGTCGCTGATGTGAATATGGTTTCGGCGCCAATCATGGTGAAAGAGCGCGGTATCGTGTTATCTGAAGTGCGCCGCGACAAGTCTGGTGTCTTCGATGGCTACATAAAGCTCACGGTCAAAACCGCCTCCCTCACGCGCTCGATTGCGGGCACCTGTTTCTCAGATGGCAAGCCAAGGTTTATTCAGATCAAGGGTATCAATCTGGATGCGGAAGTTGGTCAGCACATGCTCTATACGACCAATAATGATACGCCGGGAATGATTGGAACGCTTGGCACCATTTGCGGAAGAAATGGGGTCAATATTGCGAACTTCTCGCTCGGTCGTGACCATCCCGGTGGCAATGCTATCGCTTTGCTTTATCTCGATGAACGGATTCCAGATGCGGTTCTGCAGGAATTGATCGATAATAAAGCGATTGTTTCGGCCAAGCCGCTGGAATTCGACGTTTCCTGAATATAAAAGCCATTTATGGTATCTGGTTCTCATATATTGCGGTGGCGTCCGATGGAGACGAGTGATCTCGTCTCTGTCAGCGCCATGGCAAATATCATCCATACGGATTTCTTCGAGGCGGATGCTGTTTATCAGGAACGGCTCCAGCTTTACCCGGATGGATGTCATGTCCTGCAGGATGGCGATGGGAAGTTGATCGGATATGCGATTACGCATCCATGGCAGCTTTATACACTGCCAAGCTTGAACAGCTTGCTCGGACAGATACCAAACGATGCGACGACCTATTATCTGCACGATATAGCCTTGCTGCCTCAATCCCGAGGCACCGGCGCTGCGCGGGAAATCGTCTCAATTCTCGCGGATCACGCGCAAAGGTCATGCTTTACAACAATGTCACTTGTTGCGGTGAATGGCTCCACTGGCTTCTGGAAGAAGCAGGGTTTTGAGCCAGATGATCGGCCAGAACTAGAGGCGAAGCTTCGGACCTATTCGGACGATGCCCGTTTCATGGTGCGATATCTGCGCTGACTGCTGCATGTTTGCGGCCACTAAGCTCCGCAATCCATATGCCGCCAAGAACGAGTATGAGAGCCACAGCATGGTAAGGCTGGAACGCTTCACCGAGCAGAAAGACTGCGAGAAAAGTGCCAAATATTGGCACGGCATTGATGAAAAGCCCGGCGCGATTGGCGCCAATATACTCAACACCTTTGATGAAAAGCACCTGTGCTACAATTGAAGGCAACACGGCTGTATAGATCACTACGGTCCAGCCCATTGTGTCCGGCAGCATTGCCGCCCCGACTTGCCATTCCCAAAATGCAAAAGGAACTGCGGTCAGGAAGGCGAAAAAGGTCATCGCCGCCATCAGGCTTTGCCAGTTTAGTTCCGGGCGAAAACGTAGCGCCACCGTATATCCGCTATAAACAAGAATGGCGATCAGCATCAGGGCGTCGCCAAGATTGACCTTCAAGCCCGATAGGCTGGCAAGGTCGCCATGGCCAGCCGTCAATGCGACGCCGACGAGCGACAGGCTAAAGCCGAGCACTTGCCCCAGTCGAACACGTGTCCCAAACAGGATAAGATTGGCAATGAAGATCACCATCGGAATACCTGCCTGCTCAATGGTGACATTGATCGCCGATGTGTAATTCAATGCGCTGTAGAGAGCCATGTTGAAGAAAGTGAATCCGAAAGCACCAAGTGCAGCAAGCAAAGGCATGTATTTGCGCAGAACAGGCCAGTCCTGCCGCAATTGGCGGTTGCTTATAATAGCGACGATCAGAAAAGCAAAAAGCCAGCGCAGCACGGTCAAAAGCATTGGAGAAATATGTCCAACGGCAAATTTCCCAGCAACTGCATTGCCGCCCCAGAGGAAAGCAGTGATCAGAAGATAGATATAGGCGGTACGATGCATGGGATCAGCTTTTCTGTTTGCACGATTGCTACAACCATTTGGAGCAACATTAGGTTTATTCGTCACAGAAAGCCAAATAGTCGCTCGCAAAGCGTAAAGAATAGTCGCGCTTTTTCAAACCAGCCTGTATAGAAGCACCGCATTTAAGCAAAATGCGTTGGTAGGATTCGACTCAAGGAGTTTTGAATGGCAAACGTTGTCGTGATCGGTTCGCAATGGGGTGACGAAGGCAAAGGCAAGATTGTCGATTGGCTTTCAGAGCGGGCTGATGTCATCGTTCGCTTTCAGGGCGGCCATAATGCCGGTCATACTCTTGTCGTTGATGGTGTTACCTACAAGCTTTCCCTTTTACCGTCCGGCGTTGTTCGCCCCGGCAAGCTTTCGATTATCGGAAATGGTGTGGTCTTTGATCCGCACGCATTCATTGCGGAAAAGGCAAAACTGGAAGCGCAGGGCGTTAAAATTACGCCAGAGACGCTGAAGATCGCCGAAAATACAACACTGATTCTTTCAATCCATGGTGAGCTGGACCGTCGCCGCGAGGCATCCAATTCCGGCACAAAAATTGGCACGACCGGTCGCGGCATTGGGCCTGCTTATGAAGACAAGGTTGGGCGCCGGGCTATCCATGTCCTTGATCTTGCTGACCTTGATACACTGCCTGCAAAGATTGAGCGTTTGCTTGCGCATCACAATCCGCTGCGCCGTGGTCTTGGTATTGAAGAAGTTGACGGAGCGAAGCTTCTGGCCGAACTGAAAGATGCAGCCCCGCATATTCTGCCATTCATGGACCGCGTATGGTACGTCCTTGACCAGAAGAAGCGCGCGGGCGAGCGAATTCTCTTCGAAGGCGCGCAGGGAACATTGCTCGATATCGACCATGGTACTTATCCGTTTGTTACCTCGTCCAATACTGTGGCGGGTCAGGCATCGGCTGGCTCGGGCATCGGGCCGGGCTCGCTGCATTACGTGCTTGGCATTACGAAAGCTTACACCACACGTGTAGGCGAGGGGCCGTTCCCGACGGAACAGCAAAATGAGGTTGGCGAATTTCTCGGCCAGCGCGGCCACGAATTTGGCGTGGTCACAGGTCGCAAGCGGCGTTGTGGTTGGTTCGATGCGGTTTTGGTTCGTCAGGCTGTGGCAAATAACGGCATCAGCGGTATCGCTCTTACCAAGCTCGACGTCCTTGATGGCCTTGACGAAATCAAGGTTTGCACCGGTTATGAACTTGATGGGGAGATCATTGACTATCTTCCTGCGGGCCAGGGCCAGCAAGCGCGGGTCAAGCCGATCTATGTGACATTAGAAGGCTGGAAGGAAACGACGGCGGGAGCACGCAGCTGGAGTGAGCTGCCTGCGCAGGCGATAAAATATGTTCGCTACGTCGAAGAATTGATCGGCGCACCGATTGCACTTTTGTCGACCAGCCCGGAACGGGACGATACCATACTTGTTACCGATCCGTTTCATGATTAGAGTCGCGCAAGTGGCTTGAGGTTAATCTCACAACAAAACCATAGGTTTGGGTGAATGGCAGATTTCGTTGCAGTATTGAGAAAGACAATTGACGGGCTTGCGGACCCCACTCCGGAGCTGCGCCAACGAGTGTATGCAAAAGCTCGCGCAACGATTGAGCAAAAACTTGTCACGTTGAATGCGCCCGAAGCCGTATCGAAGCGGCAGATTGCTGCGATTGATGACGCTATTGCCGAGGTAGAGGCCAGTTTCACACCGGTCGCCGAGGAGATTGAACCGGTCCCAGCTCCGCTGCCGATTGCGTCACCGCCGCCGATACCGGCTGTTGTTACGCCGCCGCCACCTGTCGTGAAGGCAGAGCCAGCACCGGCGCCTTCATGGACGAGAAGCGAGCCGGTAGCCCCGCCAGCATTTACGCCAATCGAAGCTCAACCGGACGCTTTGGAAGATTTTCTTATCAACCAGCATCAAAACAAACCTGATGCTGGCCCCGGGGAAGATGATTTTGCGGCAAGTGAGCCTGTCCGCGCGTCGCACGACGAGGTTAGCAATAGGGAGCTTGGCCTCAACGCTGGCGATGATTCGCGTAATGATTACGGGGTCTATACTCGCGGGCCGCTGAAACAGCCTCAACCGAAGCGGTCCCTCGCTCCTCTCTTGAGCATTGTGGTTTTACTTGTTGTCGTCGGAGGCATTGCCTATGCGGGCTATACTTGGCGGGAAGATATAGCGAAGCAGGCGGGTGCCGCTAAAGACTATATTGCCAGCCTTATAGGCGGCAATGGGTCTGAGCCAGCCACGAAGCCAGTTGAGACAGCGACCAATCAGCCTGCGCCTCAGCAGCCTGCGAAATCCGTGCCATCGGCCGCACCCACAGCTACACCCAATTCCACCGAGCCGAAGGGCGAACCAAAACTCACCCAAAGGTTGCTGCCTGATGGGCAGGAAATTGATCCTGGTCGTGCCAATGATACGCCATCGGTCGGTGAGGGAACGTCCGTAGCTGCGTCTACTGCCGATCCGGTGGCGCAGGCTCAAACACCGGGCCAACAGCCTGCACAACAAACGCAAGCCCCTGCAGCCTTGCCTATTGGCCAGAAGGCGTTCTTCTATGAGGAGCGATCGGGTCAAGATGCACAGAGACGTGAAGAGGGCGGTGTTGTTTGGTCCGTTGTGCAGGAATCTCCAGGGAATGATCTGCCTCCGGAACCTGCGATTCGCGCGGAAGTTAATATTCCGGAACTTGCAATCAAGCTGCGTATGATTATCCGCCGCAATGGTGATAAGACCTTGCCGGCAAGTCATTTGATCGAGATGATTTTCACGGTGCCTGAGGGCTTTGCCGGTGGTTCTATCGATAATGTTTCACGCATGACCTTCAAGGATAGGGAAGAGGCACCAGGTAGTCCGCTTGTCGCCATACCGGCCAAGATCGCCGATAATTTCTTCATTATAGCGATGAACGATGCAAAAACGGCTGTCGATACAAATACTTCGCTCATGCGTCGTATGTCCTGGATCGATATTCCCATCGCTTACAAGACTGGCCGTCGTGCGCTTATTACACTTGAAAAAGGGTTACCCGGCGAGCGTGCCTTTGATGAGGTTCTCAAATCCTGGGCGGCCAAAGCGGGCGGCTGATAGGCACAAAAAGGCCGCTCTTTGAAGCGGCCTTTTTCATTTAGCGGGAAACTCTGTCTGTCAGCGGGCGTCGGAGCCGCCGGGAATCAGCGCCTTTTGTTGGCGGATTGCCGCGGCTTTCACTGCGTCCTGAACTTTCTCGAAAGCGCGAACTTCGATCTGCCGCACACGCTCGCGGCTGATACCGAACTCGGTAGATAGGTCTTCGAGTGTAATAGGATCATCTGACAATCGACGGGCTTCGAAGATGCGGCGTTCACGGTCATTCAGAGATGACATAGCCCCCGTAAGCATCTCACGGCGATTTTCCAGCTCGTCCTGTTCGATAAGCATTGTTTCAGCACTGTCATGATCATCGACCAGCCAATCCTGCCAATCGCCCCCAGCCTCGCCATCCGAAGAGCGGATCGGCGCATTGAGTGACGCATCGCCGGAAAGGCGACGGTTCATCGAAATCACCTCATCTTCGGAAACGCTCAGACGGGTTGCAATTTCTTTGACCTGTTCAGGGTTGAGATCACCATCATCCAGCGCCTGAATCTTGCTCTTGACCTTGCGAAGGTTGAAGAACAGACGCTTTTGATTGGCGGTCGTTCCCATTTTGACCAAGCTCCAGGAGCGCAGGACATATTCCTGAATGGAAGCTTTAATCCACCACATGGCATAGGTTGCCAAACGGAAGCCCCGTTCCGGTTCGAAGCGTTTGACGGCCTGCATCAGACCAACATTGCCTTCGGAGATGACTTCACCAATCGGCAGGCCATAACCGCGATAACCCATTGCAATTTTTGCAACAAGACGCAGGTGGCTTGTTACCAGCTTGTGGGCAGCTTTAGCGTCAGTATGCTCAAGATACCGCTTGGCGAGCATGTACTCTTCCTGCGGTTCAAGCATGGGAAATTTACGGATTTCTTCCAGATAGCGGGTTAGTCCACCGTCACCACCTAGAATACTTGGAAGATTTTGGGCCACAGAGCACCCCTCCTCATTTGAAATGAACCTCCATTAGCGGCAGGTTCGCAACAACTACCCGCCCAAAACCTTGGCACGGGCAGATTAATGCTATGCATATATAGGTATCATTTTGTCAAAAACACGGTGCATTTCGTCATGAAATAAAGCGTCACATAAATGTGAACAATCTTGCAGATATGTTCACCAATCCGACGCGCCAGTAGCCGAGAGGTTCCCTTATTATTGATATCCGCGAAATGCCTCAAGCAGTTCAGCCATATCGGTGGGAAGCGGGGCCTCAAAGCGCATGAGTTCGCCGGTTGCAGGATGTTCGAATACCAGAAGCCGCGCATGCAAAGCCTGCCGATCGAAACCTTTGACAATGGACTGCAAAGGCTCGTCAAATTTGTTTGCCTTGGTTTTATAAGCGCCGCCATATTCCATATCGCCGACCAGTGGATGGCCGATATGAGTCATATGCACACGAATCTGGTGGGTTCTGCCCGTTTCAAGCTGACACTCGATAAGGGATGCAAGAGCTGTTGAATCTTCGCGCGCGCCGAAACGTTCCAGCACTTCAAAATGCGTTACGGCATGGCGAGCATCTTCGCGTTCCTCATGAACGATAGCCTGCTTGGTCCGGTCACGGTGGGAGCGGCCAAGATGTGCATTAATTGTGCCGGTCGTCCTGTCGGGTGTGCCCCAGACAATTGCCAGATAAGCCCGCTCAAGATCGCCTGTGCGGCCATGGTCAGCGAATTGCGCACTCAAATGCCGATGAGCAAGATCGTTCTTTGCAACAACGATAACGCCGCTGGTTTCCTTATCGAGGCGGTGAACAATGCCCGGCCGTTTCACGCCGCCAATGCCGGAAAGCGTATCGCCGCAATGATGGATCAGCGCGTTGACGAGCGTGCCGGTCCAGTTGCCATTGCCGGGATGGACGACAAGGCCCGCTGGCTTGTTGATGACAATGAGGTCAGTATCTTCATAGAGAATATCCAGCGGAATATCCTCACCGAGGGGCGTTGCATCTTCCGCCTCAGGAAGGATGATCTCAATGTTCATGCCTTCGCGCAGCTTATGCTTTGCTTCAATGACAACTTTACCATCAACAGTCACCTGGCCACTGCCGATCAGCGCCTGAATGCGATTTCGTGACAGGTCTGGTGTCAGCTGAGCGGACAACCAAGCGTCGAGACGCTTGCCTACAGCGTCATTATCGGTAATTAGCGCTTTCAAAAATCTGGTCCCTTCGTTACAGAGGCCTACCGCGCCGCGTCCGCTATAGCTGGATGCGGCAGCGCGTTTTAACCTCGGAGATGCCTTGCATGGCAAATATAAATCCAGACCTGGATGGCGACGAACAGCCACTCGACCCGGCAATGGAGCGGGTTCGCCGCAAGATGATCCGGCTGTTGGCTGTGTCCATCGGCATTATGGTCATTGGTCTTATGGCGGTGCTTGCAGCCATTGTCTACAAGATTAACCAGCCGGTGGCAGATGTTGCCGCTGCTCCTGCTATTGCTTCGCCCGGTCAGCCTCTTGGTGAGGCACTGGCAGGGGAGTCAATTACACTTGAACCTGGCGCACGAATATTATCCCACAATCTTTCGGACAATACGCTTTCTCTGGAAACCAGATTGGCCAACGGCACACGGCAAATCCTTGTTTATGATGTCGCCACCAAGCGCGTCATTGCCCGTATTGCCGAAGCAAGCGGTAATTAGGCAATCGAGTGCGATGGCTGCAAATGACCATTGCACTTTTTACCAGCCTTGATTATACCCGCCACATCGACAGCGATGCGCCCATCGTCTAGCGGTTAGGACGGCGCCCTCTCACGGCGCAAACAGGGGTTCGATTCCCCTTGGGCGTACCAATTGAATCAATAGCTTAGAAGTATCTGACAAAACTTCGTCAACGAAGCTTCCAATATCACTCCTGTGAAGATTACTTCCCAAGACCGAAGACCACAATTGGTTGACGCGTCACTTTTAAGTTAAAATTATACACATCGATGTGTGTAATACATACATGAAGAGTGGTGATGTAATCAGTAGGCTTGAAAAAGATGGTTGGTACAAGGTTGCGACCAGAGGAAGCTACATTCAATTTAAGCACCCTACAAAACCGGGACGTGTCACCGTACCTCACCCTAAACGTGACATTCCTATAGGCACTCTTCGTAGCATAGAAAAACAATCAGGGTTGGATTTGAGGTAGCGCGATGCGTCAATATATTGGACTCATTCACAAAGAAGCGGAGAGCGATTACGGCGTTTCGTTTCCGGATTTTCCCGGCGTTGTGACAGCGGGAACTTCCTTGGACGACGCTCGTATTATGGCTGAAGAAGCGCTTTCATTTCATGTAGACGGGTTGGTTGAGGATGGCGAAGCTATCCCGGAACCGGCATCGCTAGAAGAAGTAATGGCGGACGCTGATAACCGTGACGGCGTAGCTATTTTGGTTTCCGTAAAAACCGAAACCAAAAAGGCCCTGCGTGTAAATGTTACGCTGCCTGAAGATATCTTGCGGCAGATTGACAGTTTTGCGGAGTCCCACGGTTTTACGCGATCCGGTTTTCTAGCAAAAGCTGCAAAGCAAGTTATGGAATTGGAAGCTACTTAAAACTACTCTAAGCCCGAATTGAGCATGACTCTTCGGGCTTAGCCTCTCCCGTAAAATTACTATCAGATACCGACCAGTTGCCCCTGTGAAATACGCCCAAAGGTTCGATTCCCCTTGAGCGTACCAAAAATCCTTTTGTCAGGTCTTTAAACCAGCGGTGAAATGCGACCCTGCTGGACTTGCTCATCGACCCAGTGCTCTTCATTTCCCCAGGAGTGTCTTTTCCATCCCTGCCAACTGAAGCCGCAAAACTCAATTTGCGTTGAATCCGTTCTAAGAGTTTCGATCGCGTAGCGTATGGCCAGAAATCCTGAACTCGGGAAAACCTTGTTGAGGTCGTCCGTATCAATATCGAGGATACGGCAGGTCTCATAATAGAATTCGGGGGAAAGGATGGTTGCCTTTTTCCCCATCGCTTCAAGCTTTTTCAATGTCTCTGCCGTCCAGTCTGCCTTGCGACCCTTCATGCGTGACAGGAGATTTGGCCTCGGATGGTATTGCTTAACGATGGACGGGTGATACGGAAGGATGACCTCTTTCGCATCCTGCACAAAGGGCTCACGCCAATAGGAAGGCGTTTGCAGCCGCGCCTGCATTGATTTCCCGGAGTTCATCAGGAACAGGATATCGGTCTTATTGCCTGTCAGCGAAGGGTCGATGACAGCTTCATTGAACCGAACAACGAGGTCGGCACTATCTATGAGGTGCGCTACCCCCGTTGCTACGGGTCCGTTGCCGACAATGACAATCCGCTTTGCTTGATCTGAAAATGAATCCATCATTTATCAGCCGGGATTCTTTTTCTTGACCTCGGCCATACGCGGCTTGGTTTCAAGGCCGCTCTTGTAGAGATTGTTGCGATCAAGAACTTTAACGTCCCTTTCGCCACACAGAGCCATGGTAATATCGAGTTCCTTACGGATAATCTCGAGAGCTTGCGTGACGCCAGCTTTGCCGCCTGCGCCAAGACCATAGAGAAAAGCACGACCAATGAAGGTGCCTTTAGCACCAATAGCAAGTGCCTTCAGCACGTCCTGACCCGAGCGAATGCCGCCATCAAACAGAACTTCAATCTTGTCGCCAACTGCATCGACGATTTCGGCGAGTACGGAAATGGAAGAGGGCGCGCCATCCAGCTGCCGTCCGCCGTGATTGGATACGATGATCGCGTCGGCACCCGTCGCTGCGGCAATTTTCGCATCTTCAACGTCGAGAATGCCCTTGATTATGAGCTTGCCGCCCCAGCGTTCCTTGATCCAGGCCACATCATTCCAGGACAGGCGCGGGTCGAACTGTTCAGCGGTCCAGACACCAAGCGATGCCATATTTTCCACGCCCTTAACGTGACCGATAATGTTACCGAAACCACGGCGTTTGGTTTTCAACATGCCCATACACCATTGCGGGCGTGTCATCATCTGCCAAAGGAATGAAGGCGTCATTTTGGGCGGCGCGGACAGGCCATTGCGAATATCTTTGTGGCGCTGACCAAGAATCTGCAAATCAAGCGTTAGAACCAAAGCCGAGCATTTGGCGGCCTTGGCTCGCTCGATCAAATTGTAGATGAACTCACGGTCCCGCATGACGTAGAGCTGAAACCAGAAAGGTTTTTTGGTGACTGAGGCAACATCCTCAATAGAGCAGATGCTCATCGTTGAAAGAGTAAACGGGATACCAAATTCTTCTGCCGCTTGAGCTGCAAGCATCTCGCCATCCGCGTGTTGCATGCCAGTCAGGCCTGTCGGCGCCAAAGCAACGGGCATGGAAACCGTCTGGCCAATCATTGTTGATTCTAAAGTCCGGTCGGTCATGTCCACGGCAACGCGCTGACGCAATTGAATCTTGCTGAAATCGTGCTCATTGGCGCGGTAGGTGCTTTCGGTCCAGGCACCGGAGTCGGCATAATCAAAAAACATCTTTGGAACGCGGCGCTGCGCGACTTTTTTCAGATCAGCTATTTCAAGATTCTTTGCCATGCTCTTCCCGCTATAGTTGTTGTGGTTGTTTTCATACGAATGGCCTGTCGTGGCAAGGCCCTTATCAACGATAATCATATACGGGTGAGCGCTTCATGAGTAAATGGTTTGTCATTGCCTCGGAAACATCGTTATGGTTTGCTTGCATTCTCCAACATGACCCACAGGAACCTTCCATGACAAAACAGCCACTTCTCATTCTCGGACCGCTCATGCCCTATCTCATTGAAGAATTGGGCAAGAAGTATGCGATAGAGAAGCTGTATGAGGAGAAGGATGCGCTTGGCTTTCTACAGGCCAATGCGGAGCGTTTTGAAGCGGCCGTGACGAGCACATTCACAGGTCTTAAGGCAGACATGATTGATCTTCTGACCGCAGTGAAAATTGTTTCGTCATTTGGTGTCGGCACAGACTCGCTTGATGTTGCCTATGCCAACAAGAAGGGCATCACCATCGCTAATACGCCCGATGTCCTCAATGAAGACACGGCGAATATGGCAATTACGCTGCTCTTGGCCTCGACAAGGGATATTGTTGCCAATGACCGCTTTGTGCGGGAAGGCCGATGGGCGAATGGAGAATCTGCTCCTCTGGCTCTTGGTATTGAAGGCAAGAGGGTCGGACTTGTCGGGCTTGGGCGGATCGGTAGCGTGATTGCAGACAAGCTTTTGGCCTTTGGTTGCGATGTCGTTTACCACACGCGCAACAAGAAGCCCGATGTTACATTCAAACACTATGCCGATCTTGTCGAGATGGCTCGTGACTGTTCCGCTTTGATCGCTATTTTACCGGGCGGAGATGCAACGCAGGGCGTCATTTCGCGTGAGGTGCTTACAGCATTGGGACCGCAGGGAACATTCATCAACGTTGCGCGTGGAACAGTCGTTGATGAAGCCGCGCTGGTGGAATTGTTGCAGTCGAAAAAGCTCGGACGTGCCGGACTTGACGTATTTGCCGACGAGCCAAATGTTCCAACGGCCTTGTTCGCTTTGGATAATGTGGTGCTACAGCCGCATATGGGCAGCGCGACTGTCGAAACACGCAAAGCAATGGCTGATCGTGTCGTCTCCAATCTGGATAATTATTTCGCGGCCAAGTAGGCCGCGAATGTCTATCCGAAGACTACGGTCTTATGACCATTGAGCATAACGCGCGATTCAAGATGTTTCTTGACCGCGCGTGCCAAAACACGGCTTTCAATGTCACGGCCTGTAGCCACAAAATCTTCCGCACTCATGGCGTGGGTTACGCGCTCGGTTTCCTGCTCGATGATTGGGCCTTCATCAAGGTCTGGAGTGACGTAATGGGCTGTTGCACCAATGAGTTTGACGCCTCGCTCAAAGGCCTGATGATAAGGCTTTGCACCCTTGAAGCTTGGCAGGAAGGAATGGTGAATATTGATCACTTTGCCAAACAGTCGCTTTGACAAATTGTCAGAAAGAACCTGCATATAACGGGCAAGGATCACAAGATCGGCGCCCGTATCCTTGACGATTTTGAGCAGGGCATCTTCCTGCTCCTTCTTATTGTCTTTTGAGACGGGAAGCACGTGATAAGGGATACCTTCATGTTCGGCAAAGCGTCGGCTATCCTCATGGTTGGATACGATAGCGGCAACCTCCGCATCAAGCCAGCCCACCTTGATCTGGTAAATCAGATGCAGCAAAGCATGGTCAAAACGCGAGACCATGATGATGATTTTTGGCTTCTTCGACTGGTCGATAAGGCTTGTCTTCATGTCAAAGCGAGAAACGGCTGGTTTCAATGCGCGCTCTACATCATCCTTTGATGTACCCTCGGCAGCGGTAAATGCAATCCGCATGAAAAACCGGTTGGTCTGGCGATCCCAGAACTGATTGCTTTCGGCAATATTTGCATCCATGCCTGCCAGCTCAGTCGTTACCGAGGCAACGATTCCTGGCCGGTCTTCACAGGTAAGCGTCAACACATAATTCTGGTCAGGCATGGGAACTCCGTCTGTCGTCATTCAATGATGCGGGATCATAGGGGGCGGTACTGAAATCCGTCGACACAAAAACGAAGTGCTCAGTCCTTTTTCCGGCATGCTTTGTTGTGCGTGCCATGTGTATCCGTCAAGATCAGGGTTTGGTGCCATACCATCGCGGCGTATAAGTCCAGTTCCCGCCGCCCGTTTTGGGAAAGGTGCGGGTCAAGGATGAGCCGACAATGATGACCGTGCGCATATCGACCTGTTCAGGCGTCAAATCTTCCAGCCGGATTGTCCGCAAGGTTTCTGCCGGACGTCCAATATCGCGCCCCAGAACAACCGGCGTATCCGGCTTTCGGTGCTTGCGCAGCAATTCAATTGCGCGAGGTAATTGCCAGGGACGTGGTTTGGAGATCGGATTATAAAACGCGAAGGCGAAATCCGCCTCGGCGGCCAGAGAGATGCGCTTTTCTATGATCTCCCACGGCTTCAAATTATCCGACAAGGAAATGATACAGAAATCGTGGCCAAGCGGTGCGCCGCTTTTGCTTGCCGCGGCAAGAGCAGCAGAGACACCCGGCAATATTTCCAGTTCGACCTCATGCCATGCGGGATTATCCGCGTGGTGCAGGGCTTCAATCACAGCGGTAGCCATGGCAAAAACGCCGGGATCACCCGATGAAATCATCACGACTGACCGGCCTGTCGCCGCAAGTTCAAAGGCATGGCGGGCACGCTGCATTTCCTCACGATTGTCAGTCGCATGGATGGTTTGATCCGGGCGAAAGGTGCCGGCCATGCGAATATAGGTTTCGTATCCGAGGATATCTTGCGCCTGTTGCAAGGTGCGCTTTACAGCGGGAACCATAAAATCGGGATTACCGGGTCCTAGCCCTATAACACTGAGTTTTCCACGCGGCGAGGTCTCATCGGTCTTCGCGCTCGATTGAAAGACCAGTTCGTTCTCGCCAGCTATGACGTTATCGGATGTCACCCGAATAAGCAGTTCACCATTGTCATCCAAGGGCAGGCGCGCATCGGCAAGCCAAGGTGCATTACCCTCAATGCGCACGGTCTTTCCGGCAAGCATATCGGCAATGAACGTCTTGGCACTTTCAGGATTCGTTAATCGGAATTCCGCTGGAGGATTGAGCAGGCACGTTCCGAAACGAAGTTCGCCGGAGGTGGTAATGGCGGCTGGAACGTTTAGAATGGCCGCAATCTGACGCGCGAGAACATTGACGCCATTTGTTCCGCCAAGCAATGGAACGACCGTGCTGCCATCGTCCGCGACGGCGAGAACGGGCGGCTCGGCTCCCTTGTTTTCCAGGATAGACGCAAGTGAACGGATGGTAATGCCTGCGGAACAAAGCGCTATGATGGGGTGGCCGGCTTGATAAAGATCGCGGATAGTATCGCCGAAATTCTCAAAGCTTGCATCGGCGCCTTCGACGCGCTTGTCCAGACCGTAGATAATACTTCCATTGAGGCCGGATTTGACCTGAAATGCCGTTTGCAGGCCCAAGGCCGACAGGACCAGAATGGCGGGAGAGGTCGTCATTCTCCGTTACCCTGCCACTTCTCTCCCGGGACCAAAATCAGCGAAAAATAGGGTGAAGATGTGGGATCAACCTCAGTAAGCGGAATAATCTTTTGTGCGTCCATAGTCGCGCGCTCAACATAGAGCGCACGCTCCATCAAGCCGAGATCAGCAATGACGCCGCGCACTTTCGAAAGATTTTTGCCGAGCTTCATGATTGCCGCTGCTTCGGTGCTGGCCAGTCGTGTTTTTAATTCTTCAGCCGATAGAACGCCCGACAAAACTGTCAGCGTCTGGTTGCGATAAACCAGCGGAGCGCCAAGTACCGCTGCGCCACCCAGAATCGAACAAACACCGGGCACGACTTCCGTTTCATAATCCCCGGCCAAGCGATCATGAATATACATGAACGAGCCGTAGAAAAATGGGTCGCCTTCAGCGATCACAGCAACATCAGAGCCTGCATCAAGATGCGCGCGCAAAATGCCGGTAATTTCACTGTAGAAATCACTGACGATAGCCTCGTAATTCATATGAGCGGGCAAAATTTCAGTCGTGACAGGATAAACCAGAGGCACGAGCAGCTGACTGTCATTGAGGTATTTTTCAACGATGGTCAGTGCATTGCCCTTTTTGCCCTTGGCGGCGTGATAGGCAACCACCGGCGCAGACTGAAGCAGCCGCAAGGCTTTCAGTGTGATGAGTTCCGGGTCGCCGGGCCCTACACCCAGCCCGAAAAGTCTTCCCCGTGCCGGCATTATTCTTTCTCCGACGCAAGCGCATTAAGAGCTGCTGCCGCCATTGCGCTGCCGCCACGCCGTCCATGAACGACGATGAAGGGGATGCCATGAGTATTTTCAGCAAGCGCAACTTTTGATTCCATCGCACCGACAAATCCGACGGGAAAGCCAAGCACCAATGCGGGGCGCGGAGCACCTTCCTCGATCATTTCGAGAAGCCGAAAAAGCGCGGTTGGAGCATTGCCAAAGGCAACGACAGCCCCCTCCAGATGAGGACGCCAGAGTTCAAGAGCCGCAGCAGAGCGTGTATTGCCCATCTTGCTTGCCAATGCGGCGACCGAGGGATCGTTCAAGGTACAGATGACTTGATTGTCACGGGGCAGGCGGGCACGGGTGACACCTTCTGCGACCATGCGTGCATCGCATAGAATAGGCGCGCCATTCAGCAAAGCATTTCGTCCCGCCTTTGCTGCCCCTTCGGAAAATGCAAGATCCTGAATCACGTCCACCATCCCACAGGCATGGGCGACGCGTACGGCCAGTTTTTCCAGATCGGCAGGAATGCGGCTAAGGTCTGCTTCAGAGCGGATAATGGCGAAGGAGCGATCATAGATCGCTTGGCCGTCGCGGATGTAGTCAAGCATGTGATGGCCCCCCGGAGCCGAATTTGATACCGATCAGTTCGGCCGATTCCTCGATAGTGCGATTGCTAGCCAATAGCTTGCCAAAACGCGACGGTCCATTGGTCGCGTGTAGAAAGATATCATAGTGGCCATCGGAAGTTGCGACCAGTGTTACGGGTTTTGCCATGGGCGAAGCACAGGACTTGCCACAGCCGGTAAGGTGTATTTGAGGGATATGTGATATGCCTGCAAGCAAGGCGGCGAGCCGCGCCCCATCTGATTGGGTCGCGGCCAGCGCTGATTTGCAGCCAGCAGAACCGGAGCAACTGATCATTGTAGCCATGGGTTGCGTAAGGTCACTGGTAAGTCCAAGCGAATGGAGCGCATCGAGGGTTTCTTGTGCATGTTCAATTGCGACACAAGGCAGGAGAACGCTCTGCCATGGTGTCAGCTGCAATATTCCGGTGCAATATTGGTCGGTGATTGCAGCCAATATGCGCAGCATGTGAGGATTTAAGCGGCCAAGAGGTGGCATCGCTCCCACCGTTTGTGGACTGTTACCGGTGGTTTTAACAATGCCCAGATGGCCATTCGGTTGCGGTGGCGTTCGGCGCCATTGAGGAAGATCTGCCGCTTGAAGGAACGTATCGAGACGCTGTTCCAAAAGATGAACGAGTTCCTCTTTTCCAATATCGGCAATCATATGGCGCAGGCGCGATGCATCGGGATTGCGCTCATTCCATTCAATGAAAAGATCAAGGATTGCAGTAATCAGTTCGAAGGCGCGCTCAGAACTGATTATTCCCAGCGCTGGTTGATCCTCCGTCAGAACAGGAGGAGTTCCGGCGACGCCAAAAGCGTAGTCCGATCCATGGGATTCGGGGGTGATTGGACTGAGCCAAAGATCATGCGGATGGCTGACCATTGCAACATTCTCGCCGCCATCAATGAACAAACAGAATTTCGGCGAGAGTGTCTGATAGAGAGGGCTCGTCTGCAACGAGGTCAGAACACGCATCGCAAATAACCTTATATCCAGACTTGCAAATGGGCTGATCATGACATTGCGAACATCATCGCCCTTGTCAGTCAAAGGCCCTAGTCCAAGACCAAGCAAAGCATCAATAAGCCCGTCTTCATTACCTGGACGAACGCCGCGAATTTGCACATTCGCCCGGTTGGTGATGTCGATAACCCCATTACCGAACTGTTCAGATGCCTTGGCAATGCCTCTTGCCTGATCTGAAGTAAGATTGCCAAAAGTCAGCTTTACCCGGCAAATGCCTCCATCGCGTGCCTGCGCCATGCGGAACAATCCCGGACAGGCAGAGCGCCGGTCATGGACTAAGGATTTGTCTGCGGAATTCATTATCAGGCTCATGGTTTGTGGTTTTACAGGATGGTTCAGGGCGTGCCAACCATTCTCATCGCCGTGCGCTTCGTTGACCCATCCCAAGCTTTCGGGCATGCATGGCGTTCTATAGATAATGGGATGCATGATGGCGCAGTGGCTCACAATAATCGGAATTGGCGAAGACGGATATGAGGGGCTTGGTCAAAATGCCCGCGATGCGTTGCGTGCTGCCGGAACAATCTTCGGCGGGAAGCGCCATCTTGATTTTCTGCCCGTGGAATTTGGCGCGAAGCGTGTTGCATGGCCTACTCCATTTTCTGAAGCCTATACGATGTTGCTTGCCTTGCGGGGCAATGCGGTCGTGGTGCTTGCCAGTGGCGATCCAATGCATTTTGGCATGGGAGCAACATTGACGCGATATGTCAGCCCGGAGGAAATGCTGGTCCTGCCTTCGCCCTCCTCATTCTCGCTTGCCGCTGCTGCCATGGGATGGCCTATACAGGACACGCAATTACTCAGCGTTCACGGGCGGCCGCTTGAAACGCTTTTGAAGTCCTTTGTACCACATGCAAAGCTGCTCATTCTCAGCAATGACGGGGAAACGCCTGCTCATGTCGCAAGATTATTGATCGAAGCTGGCTTTACCTCGGCACGTTTGACAGTGCTTGAGCACTTGGGCGGTAAAAACCAGCAGCGTATCGATGGGGTTGCACAAAGCTGGGACAAATTGCGTTGTGCAGACCTCAATATTCTTGCCGTGGATTGCGGGGAGCCGGATCAATTCGCTCTCTCCTATCCCCTTCTGACCGGACTTCCGGACGAGGCTTATCAACATGACGGGCAATTGACCAAGCGGGACGTGCGCGCAGTAACGCTGGCGCATTTGGCGCCTTTGCCGGGAGAGCTGCTTTGGGATGTTGGTGCGGGATGCGGATCTGTTGGCATAGAATGGATGCGTTCGCACCCAACCTGCAAGGCAATTGCAATTGAGGCTGATGAGAAGCGGCAGTCCCTGATTATTCACAATAGTAAGACGCTTGGGGTGCCTGACCTTGAACTTGTGCGCGGGGCTGCGCCTGCCGTCCTTGCAAGGCTCAATTCTCCAGATGCCATTTTCATAGGTGGTGGCGTAACGGATGCCGGAGTTCTGGAAGCGTGCTGGCTCGCTTTAAAGCCAGGGGGCAAGCTGGTCGCAAATGCCGTGACCATTCAGAGCGAAATGGCACTGGTCAATTGGCGGCAGGTGCATGGCGGCGATCTCATCAAGCTCATTGTTTCGCATGCACAGCCGCTTGGAAGTTTCGATAGCTGGCGATCAGCGCTACCCGTCACTATTTATAATGTTCGCAAGCAGGCGTAATGATTTTCGACGCGAGTTCACGACAGGATCAAGACAGGATTATGCTTTCTAAGGGGAGTGGGAGATTGCATTTGGGCGGAAATTCATATTCTTAACAGATCAAAAGACGTTGACATCCCGTCCTGAGTGTAATCAGGGAGTCAGGAGCAGGAAACACGCATGGCAACTTATAAATACTTCATCTGGCCAATTCTTTTTACAGTGTTCGGTCTGGTCGCCGGAGCCTGGATAGGTTTCATCTATTCTGGAAATGTACAGGGCGCACTTTCTGTTCTGTTTATCTGCGCTGTGCTTGGCGTTCTGGAAATCTCGCTCTCGTTTGACAATGCGATCGTGAATGCCAAAATACTGAAAGATATGAGCCCGGTCTGGCAGCATCGCTTCCTTACATGGGGTATTATCATCGCTGTTTTCGGCATGCGGATTATTTTTCCGCTGGCTATTGTGGCAATTGCCGCGTGGATTGATCCGATTTCTGCGATGAAGCTTGCCATCTCCAATCCTGAAGAATATGCCCGCATCATGAAAGATGCACATGTGGGAATTGCTGCCTTTGGCGGTACATTCCTCCTGATGGTTGGCCTGAAATTCTTCTTCGACTATGAGAAAGACATTCATTGGATCAAAGTTATTGAAAGCCGTGCATCGCGCTTTGCTTCAATTCAGGGAATTGAGGTCGGCGTTGTTCTTATTCTCATAATATTCTTTTCCCGCCAGCTCGTCGGAGAAGAATCCGTAACATTCCTTACATCCGCTATTTACGGATTGCTGACATTTCTTGTTGTCGAAGGCATTGGTGCATTGCTCGATGCTACGCAGGAACAGATGGATACTGTCCATAAAGGTGGGCTGGGTGCGTTTCTTTACCTTGAAGTACTGGACGCAAGTTTCTCGTTCGATGGTGTTATTGGCGCCTTTGCCCTTTCAACCAACCTTTTTGTCATTGCGATCGGCCTTGGCATCGGCGCATTTTATGTGCGCGCGCTGACAATCATGCTTGTTGAACGAGAAACGCTTGGGCAGTATCGATATCTGGAACATGGTGCATTCTATGCGATCCTTGTTCTTGCGGTCATCATGTATTGCCAGACATTGTTCCACATTCCGGAAGTAATTACCGGCCTGATTGGTGCAGCGCTGATTGTATTTTCGCTTGTTTCGTCGATCATTTATCGCCGCCGCAATCCGGAAACTGTCGAAGCATAATACAGAGCACAGGCAGGCAATATTTTTAGCGCCATAGGGAGGTCATTTTTCTTTGAAAGAAATGGCTCCCTGTGGCGTTTGAATGTTTATTCGGTCATCGCTTTTTATGATTTGCCTTGCGTCGCAAGAGGTTTCACGTCTAGGAACGTTCTATCATTTTTCTCTGTTTTTGGTGTTCTCTTGCAGACTGCTTCAAAGCCCCAAATTGCTTCATATATATTATCATTTATCGCACTTATTGGTGCGCTCCAGCTCGGATTGCTTTCAGCGCTGCTGGCTGGTCTTCTGGTCTATAACCTGGTGCATATGGCTGCGCCTCTTCTTGGAAGATTGGGTGTTTCCAATGGTTTAACAAGAACTGTCGCGCTTGCATTACTTGGTCTGATTTTTATACTTCTCGTAGTTATTGTCGTGATGCGTGGCATGGTGCTTCTGACCGACGGGTCTGAGAGCATTGTATCGCTGTTTCAAAAAATGGCTGAGATTATCGATACGGCGCAGCTTCACCTTCCAACTTGGGCGCGCGACTATTTTCCATCTAATCTGGAAGAGCTTGAAACCTTTGCCGCCGCCTGGTTGCGCAATCATGCCGGGCAATTGCAGCTTGTTGGCCGCGATATTGGCGTCCTGCTGATACGGATCATTCTTGGCATGGTCATTGGCGGATTGATCGCGCTTACCTCTGTTCCGACCATCAAAAAGCCGGGCCCTCTGGCTGTTGCCCTGACGGAGCGCGCAGCATTATTAAGTAATGCATTTCGCAATATCGTCTTTTCTCAATTGCGGATATCGGCTCTCAATACATTTTTTACCGGAATTTTTCTGGCAATAGTATTGCCAGCCTTTGGAATTCATCTTCCTCTGGTCAAAACGATGATTGCAGTTACATTTCTGGTCGGTTTGCTTCCTGTTATAGGAAATTTGATTTCCAACACAATAATCGTGATTGTTGCCTTGAGTGTTTCCTTCGCCGCAGCCGTAGGTTCGCTCGCATTTCTGGTTATTATTCATAAGCTTGAGTATTTCATGAATGCGAAAATTATCGGATCGCGCATCAAGGCCGCTGCCTGGGAATTATTGCTTGCAATGGTTGTTTTTGAAGCCTGGTATGGCATTGCAGGACTTGTTGCCGCCCCGATCTATTATGCCTATCTGAAAGACGAGCTAAAATTGCGTGGGTTGATTTAGAGTCTGAAGACAGTCGGTCGCTCAACTGATCACACCAAAATTACAGCGCGGGGCTGTAATTCTGCTCGCGGAATTATGCCTTTTGCTCACCCTTTCGCTATTTTACCGTCAAAAGTGATGCTGGAGCATTCCAGTTGCTGCAAAACTCAGGATTGCCCGGCCTTTTTGTTTTCCTGTAGGCTCGACGAAAATGCCGGTTCCCACTTTTCCAAAGTTCTTCCAGATTCCGCTGGCCCCAACTGGCCCCTTCATTATAGAGTTACACACGTTATAAACGCTGGAGTTGCATATGCCGTCGTTCCCAAGTGAGGTCCGTTCCATCCTCAATCGCGTCATTGGATCATCGCCGGCCGATCTTCGTCTGGTCGCGCAACGCCTGCATGACCATGCGGTCGAGGAGCGCATGCCGGTTGATGAGGTGAAGATGAATCTTGCGCTTCTTGGCTATGCGGCCATTTCGGATTTCTGCCGGGATCTCGATTTGCCGCCCCATGTGGCTGAACGCTGGGAGCGTTTTGGGGTGTCGTGCGAGATGAAGCAGGTATTCGGCATGCTCATCAATCAACGGAAAAAATTTGCCGCCGCCGCTGCCGAGTTTGAAGCGATCACCCATGTCGGATTGATGGACTTCCTGCGTAGCCGGGGCGTCTTGTAAGGTCCCCACCTTTTCTCAAGTTGCGCCAAAAGTGTTTTTTCTTCGGTTGCCTGGTTTGTCATATAAGTTTCATTGTTCAAATGTATTTGACAAAAGACAAATGAACATGGACACTCTTCCGGCGTGCAAGGTCATTAAGAACCTGGAGGGCGCGGAGGAGGATTTTTCGTGGGCATATGTCCCCCCGATTAAACCGAATCCCTTTTGGGAGGAGTAAAAATGAAAAAACTTTTGAAGATGACTCTTGGCGCGTCGGCTCTGCTGGCCATGTCGCTTGCTTTTGGCGCGGCCAATGCCGAAACAATCAGCCTTTACACATCGCAGCCCGATGCGGATGCGGCGAAAACGGTCGAGGCCTTCCGCAAGGTCAATCCTGATATTGAGGTTCAGGTCTATCGGTCCGGGACGAGCGATATTTTGAGCAAGCTTGCGGCGGAATTTTCGGCAGGTGCCACACAGGCAGACGTGTTGCTGATTGCCGATGCGGTGAGCATGGAAGGGCTGAAGAAGCAGGGCAAATTGCAGGCCTATGAGAAGGCCAGTGTCGAAGGTTTCAGCAAGGATTCCTATGACAAGGACAAGACCTATTTCGGCAGCAAGCTCATCACCACGGGTATTGCGTATAATTCGGCGGCAACTGCGAAGCCTGAACATTGGTCAGATCTGACCAAGCCTGAATATAAGGGCATGATCGTTATGCCCAGCCCGCTTTATTCTGGCGCAGCCGCCTATCTTTTGAGCGGATTTGTCGGCAATTCAAAACTTGGCTGGGATTATTTCGACAAGCTCAAGGCCAATGAAACGGTGGCTGTGCGTGGCAATGGTGCTGTGCTGAAATCTGTCGCCAGCGGCGAGAAGCCTTACGGCATTCTGGTTGACTTCATGGCGCTGAATGCAAAGGCCAAGGGCTCTCCGGTTGAATTCGTGTTCCCGTCGGAGGGTGTTCCTGCTGTCACCGAACCAGTGGCGATCATGTCCGGCACCAAGAACCTTCCAGCTGCGCAGAAGTTTGTTGATTTCATCCTGTCGGATGAGGGGCAGAAGCTGGCGCTTGCGCAGGGCTATCTGCCTGCCAAGCCAGCGATTGGCCGTCCTTCCTGGCTGCCTGAAGGTGTCGAGGTCAAGGTCATGCCAATTGAAACATTGAAGGTTCTTGAAGCGACTGACGCTGACAAGGCGAAATTCTCTACAATGTTCGGCGGCTAAAACTATTCCGGCAAGAGAGTTCAAATGAGTTCTCTTGCCGTTCCAGTTTGGCAATCGCGCTGCGCGTGGTTCGACAAGCTCACCATGAGGAAAGTGGTGGTTTGCAAAAGGCACTGTTCTGGGACGTTGCAGATAGGTTTTGCAACTATCCACCCTCCTCATGGTGAGCTTGTCGAACCACGCACGGCAAAAATGCAATATGCTTGGGAGCATGAATGACTATTTACGGTGAAAAGCGTCAGGGCGCGGATACAGTCCTGATTGCAGGGGTGGCAATTATTGTTGCGATGCTTTCCATCGTGCCAATGCTGCGACTCGCCTTTGAAATCATCATGCCGCAAGGCAATCTCTCAGCGGCACCGCTGCGCACAGCGCTCTCCGGCTCGGCAACCTGGACCGCCACTTTGCATTCCTTGCAGGTGGGCATAGGCGGCACATTGCTGGCAGTTATTCTTGGCACTGCTGTCGCCCTTCTGGTGAGCCTGACCAATGTGCGCGGACGCAGCACTTTCGTTCTGCTTTATGTAGTGCCGCTGCTTATCGCACCGCAGGTCACGGCGCTGGCCTGGCTGCAATTATTCGGACCTGCAAGCCCGTTCCTCAAGCTGATTGGCATGGCACCAGCGCTGGGCAGCAAGAATCCGCTCTATTCAACGACCGGCATAATTACGCTGCTTGGCGTGCAATATGGCCCCCTGGTTTTCCTGATGGTTCGGGCCGGATTGCGCAAGCTGCCTCGTGAACTGGTGGAAGCCGCCTTAAGCAGTGGTGCAAGCCGTCTAACGGTACTTCGTACAATCATCCTGCCACTGATGACGCCATCCATCATTGGTGCCACTGCATTGGCCTTTGTTTCCTGTGTGGGCAATTTCGGCATTCCCGCTTTTCTCGGCATACCGGCGGGCTATCTCGTCCTGCCAACATTGATCTATCAGCGGCTGGCCGGTGGTGGCCCTGCCGTGCTTTCCGAAGTTGCAGTCCTGTCCATGCTCATCGGCCTGATCGCCATGGCCGGAATTCTGGCGCAGGATTATACCTCCCGTCGCCGCGATTATCGTATTGCTTCGACCTCTCTGCCTGCCTCGCCATTTGAGCTTGGGCGCTGGCGTCCGCTGGCGGAGGTCGCAATGTGGCTATTGATTATCATCGTGCTCGTGCTGCCTATTGTCGGTCTGTTCCTGACCTCGCTTGTCGCCGCTTACGGTGTGCCGCTGAGCATGAAGACAGTGACACTGGCCAATTATGCCTTTGTGCTATTCGATCATGCGGCGGCAAAGCGCGCCTTCTTCAACAGTTTCGGTCTTTCCATTGCCGCAGCCGCCTTCGCGGTGTTTGTTGCAGTTCCCCTTGGTTATCTCATCACCTGGCGCAAACGCTGGTGGACGAGGTTTCTGAACCTTTCGGCAGAGTTACCCTATGCCTTGCCGGGCGTGGTTCTGGCGATTGCTTCGCTGCTCCTGTTCCTGAAGCCGCTGCCGATCATTGGCTTGCAGATTTATAATACGATCTGGATTATTCTCTACGCCTATCTTGCACGGTTTCTCGTGCTGGCATTGCGACCCACGATCAGCGGTTTGCAGCAGATTGATCGCTCGCTTGAAGAGGCAGCGCAGGTTGCCGGTGCCGGTCTCATAAGGCGAATGAGAACGATTATATTTCCACTGGTCGCGCCTGCGACACTTGCCGGTGGCGTGCTGATTTTCATGACGGCCTTCAGCGAATTGACCGTTTCAGCCCTGCTATGGGCTTCCGGCTCAGAGACGATCGGTGTGGTGATCTTTTCCTTTGAGCAGGGTGGCGATTCCAACTACGCCGCCGCCATATCAACCCTGACAATTGTCGTGATTTTTGCGCTGATGCTGTTGACCAATCTGTTTGCACGCAGCCTTCCAAACGGAGTTCTGCCATGGCGGGATTGAAAATTGAAAATGTTACCAAAACATTTGGCGATTATGACGCCCTGTCGAATGTTTCTCTGGATGTTGCCAATGGCGAATTCATTGCAGTGCTCGGACCTTCCGGCTGCGGGAAGACAACGCTTTTGCGCCTTGTTGCCGGTTTCGAGCAGGTCAATAAGGGCACAATCACGGTTGGCGGCAAGGTCATGTCCGATCCCAAGATGAATGTTCCGCCAGAACAGCGACGTGTTGGCATCGTCTTCCAGAACTATGCTCTGTGGCCCCATATGAGTGTTTCGGAAAATGTTGGCTATAGTCTGAAAGTGGCCAAGGTCGACAAGGCCGAAAGGGAGCAACGTATTCGGCAAGCGCTGGAACTGGTCGATCTGCAAGGATATGGAGATCGTCGCCCAGCCAATCTTTCCGGCGGACAAAGACAGCGCGTGGCCTTGGCGCGCTGCCTCGTCTCGACACCATCGCTGGTTTTGTTCGATGAACCGCTTGCCAATCTCGATGTGCATTTGCGTGCCTCCATGGAAGATGAATTTGCCTCCTTTCACAAGCGCACCGGCACGACGATTATTTACATCACGCATGATCAGGCCGAGGCCATGGCGCTGGCGGACCGTATTGCCGTGATGGATAAGGGCCATCTGGTGCAGTTTGCGACGCCGCGTGAACTTTATGAGCAACCGGCGACGCCCATGGTGGCATCTTTCATCGCCCAAGGCATGGTGCTGCCAGCCAAGGTTCTGACTGCGGAGGTGAATGGTCAATGCAAGGTGGATATCCTTGGACAGGAGGCCATTTTCCGCTGCCGCACCGGACAAGCTGTGACAGGCGATGCAAAGGTGTGCATTCGTTCTGCCGATATTGTCCCGGCGGAAAATGACGGCATTGAAGTGAGGGTCAAGCGCAGTGTCTATCGCGGGGGTGGCTCGCGCATCGAGGCGGTTGCAGCCGACGAAACGCAGGAACTGCATTTCGATCTGGCGGACCCGAAGCGCCTTGCCGAGGGCGAGACAACACATATTGCCATCACCTCCGGCTGGGTTATTCCGGAGGCAAATGTCTGATGCGGATTGATCTTCAAGGCGGCTTTGGCGAAAAGGGCCGCACCAGTGTAGGCCTCTCAGGAGGTGGCAGAAATATCCTTCTGGATGTCGGTATCAAGGTCGGCGCAACGGGGCGTGACTATTATCCGGCGATTGATGATGCGGCCATTGCCGCGCTTGATGCGGTGTTTATTTCGCATGCGCATGAGGATCATATTGGCGGGCTCGCATGGCTGCTTTCACGCGGATTTCGTGGCCGAATTTTCATGACGGCGGAAACGTCATTGGAAGCATCTGCAATGCTCCGGCAATATGGCGAGCAGGCGCATAGGCAGGCCTTTGAAGCAGCTGCGCATTGCGTTGAATTATTCGCGGCAGGTGACACAGTTGAACTGGGAGAGTTGAGCGTATTCACCGGACGTTCCGGCCATGTGGCAGGCGGTGTATGGTTTGCGGCCAGCGATGGCGCAAAGTCTCTTGTCTATACCGGTGATGTGGTGCCCGATAGCGGGGTTTTCGCCATGGACCCGATCCCGCCTTGCGATCTTTTGATCCTCGATGCCTCCTATGGCGATGATGCTATTTCAAGCGATGAACGCATTGCTGCGATCCGGCATTGGGTGGGTGCGCAGCCGAATGGTTGCCTGCTGCCCGTGCCGCTTTCCGGCAAGCCGCTGGAGCTGATGGCTATCCTGCCGCAGCGCTTTGCTATTCATGCAAGCATGCGCGATGCTGTGGCGGCACAGATCGCCGCAAGAGATGCTTTCCATCCAGGCATTGGAGCAGAGCTGACACAGCGGCTGGCCAAGGCGCTGGACTGGTCGGAATTGGATGCTTTGCCGAACTGCCCGCTCATGAGTTTCGATGGCATGGGAAGCGCTGGTCCATCGGTGGAGGCGATCGAGCGTGCGGCAGATCAGGGATATCCGATACTGCTGACGGGGCATATTCCACCCAACACACCTGCTTCTGCTTTATTTGAGGCAAAGCGGGCAGAGTGGATAAGGCTGCCGACCCATCCGACCCGGCAAGGCAATGTGGCGATATGGGAAGGGGCGGGGCGTCCTGCAACGCTGGGGCATTCCTGCTCGCTGGATTCGCTAAGCGCGTTGAAACAATATCTGCCTGCGTTGAATGATACGGTGCGCACCGGCGACCATATCGACTTATAGAAGGCGAATGCGATGAGAATTCTGGTTTGCAATGATGACGGGATTGACGCGCCGGGACTGGCAGTACTGGCAGAGGCGGCAAGGCTGATAACGGATGATGTCTGGGTGGTCGCGCCGGATGGCAAGCGCACGGCGGCTGGTGCTTCGATTACTGTTGGCAGGCCCTTGACGATGCGCGAGATCGCGCCGAAGCGCTATTCCTGTTCAGGCACGCCCGCCGATTGCGTCGTGACAGCGATGAGCTGGCTGTTCAAGGATACGGACCGGCCAGATCTGGTGCTTTCCGGCATTAATGACGGGCGGAACGTAGGCGAAGATCTGGCCTATTCCGGCACGCTGGGCATTGCACGGGAAGCCTCATTTTGGGGCATTGCCGCAATCGGCTTTTCGCGGGTGAAGAAGCCGGAGCAGACCGGGAATGACGTCAAATGGCTGGCAGATTTTGTTCGCACCCTTTGGAACGAGCGTGATGAATGGGTGCTGGAGGGGCATTGGCTGAGTGTCAATCTGCCGACCCTGTTGCCAGCGGACATTCGCCAGCCGCGCATCGGTCGTGACAAGATTGCGCGCCACGCGGATGTGGTGAGCAAGGAGGGTGAATTCACCACGCTTATTGTCCCTCGCGGCAGAGCCCATATCAGCGAAGAAGGCGATGATAATGATCTGATTGATCGGGGCTATGTCTGCATTAACCGGCTGAACTGGTTTGGCGAGGCGCAGCTGGAAGCCCGTCTGCTTGAGGAACTCTAACCGCGCCGCGCAATCAAAATACCGAATATCACGATAATACCGCCAATAGCCTGCATCAGACCTATCGGCTCGTTGAGCACAAACCAGGCCAATGCTGCGGCGACGACCGGCTGCAAGAGCAGGGTCAGTGACGAGAAGGCGGGCGGCAGGAAGGCGAGCGCATAGGTGATCATGCCCTGGCCAGCCGCATGAGAAATGAAGGCCAGCCCTGCCAGCACTGCCCAGGCAAACAGCGTCAGCGGTATGAGGTTTGTTTCAAAGATCAGCGATACGGGCAGCATGCAGATTGCTGCGGTGGCGGTGCTCCAGATCATGATCGTGCGGGTAGAGAAACGCACGCGAAGGCGCCCGATGACGAGAATATAGCCCGCATAGAAAATGGCAGCGACGGCTGCGGTTGCATCGCCCGCAAGCTGTCCGTCACCCAGCGCTGCCGGACCGCCTTTCAACACAATGACGCCAAGGAGCGCAGTGGCAAGGCCGAAGAGAAATATGCCGCTGACACGGGCACGGAAAATCACCCAGCTGCCGAGCGTGACGAAGATCGGCGCGAGATTGGCCAATAGTGTCGCATTGGCGACCGAGGTCATGTGCAGCGCAAGATGCCAAGCGGCAAGGTCAGCTGCCAGAAAGACACCCGGCATGGACAGCCAGAAATAATCGGCAAGGCTTTCGGGGCGGGCATTGCGTTTGACATCCGGCATGGCTTTTGACCAGACCAGTAGCGGAATGAAAGCAAGAGCAACACGCCAGAAAGCGGTTGTCATGGGCCCGACTTCCGACAGGCGCACGAAGATCGGCGAGCCACCAATGGCGATGCCGCCAAGCAGCAGGGCAGCAAGAGCGAGCCGATTGGCGTTGGCAGCGGTTTGTACGGGCAGGGCAGACATATTTGAATCCAGTGTTTGTGCCCGTGTCTATACGAAACCGTGTAGAGTGCAAATTCGAATGATTGACGTTTACGATGAAGGGAACTTCATTTTCACGGAACCAAAACCAGCACCGGCGGTTAGAATCCAGTGCGTAACCGGCGAGGATGCGATGGAAATCTACGAAACACATGTGACGCCGCAGAAAGACGGGCTTTCCGAATATAGGGTGGAATTCGTCTATGAAGGCGGGAAACGGGTCGCTGTCATTCTAAAGGATGAAGTACCAGGTGTGTTTGACGAGCAGGCATTGATTGCCAAAGCCAGAACCCTGCTTCACGAAGCCGATACAAGTGGCGACATGCCATCATATAAAGCGGGTAATCAAAACAATTTGCGGGCAGATATGCAGGAACAGCAGCCGGTTTCTCGCTCTTATCATCTCCAACAACCGGAAGGTCCGGTTCCGCCCAAGAATCCATTGCTTGACGATGAGCCAGACGCGGCGACCAAAATCGTTGGCGTCAAGAATGAAGGCATGATCGAGCCTTGAACGGATTATATCCATTGCGCGTTAATTCACCTGCAAACGGTCATGTTGCACCATGGCGCTAGATAGCTATCTGGTTCTGATTGCTTTGTTCGGGCTGGTCGTTTTGATGACCTCGTGGCTGCCCATGATCTTGAAGAGCTTTCCGCTCTCCCTGCCTATTGTCTGTATCGCTTTCGGCACGCTTTTCGTCTGGACGCCGCTATCATCGTTGATTGGTGATAATCCGCTCGACAGTCGCTATCTCACCGAGAAAATAACCGAGTTTGTTGTCATCATCGCGCTTATGGGCGCCGGGCTGAAGATCGACCGGATATTGGGCTGGCGAAGCTGGATGACGACCTGGCGGCTGCTGGCCATTGGCGCAATCGCTTTGCATCACCTGTCTAAGCTATGGTCTCATCGAGATGGCGCATGGCTACGGCTTTATTGGCGTATTCGTTACAGCGCTGACGCTCCGCCATGCCGGGCGCAATAGCGGGTATCATGAAAACCTGCATAGTTTTGCCGAGCAGATTGAACGGCTGATGATGATGGTCGTGCTTGTCTGTTTTGGAGCAGCCATTGCAGAGGGCAGCGTCTTCCACGCACTGGATTGGCGCGTAGTGGCAGCATCCCTCATCATACTTTTCCTTATCCGCCCCATTGCCGGATGGATCGGGCTGCTGGGCAGCCCTATTCTGAAAAGAGAGAAGATTATTATCGCTGTTTTCGGTATTCGCGGCCTTGGTTCATTCTACTATCTGGCCTATGCGCTTGGCCACGCCCCGTTTTCCAATGCCAATCTTTTATGGGTAACTGTGTCATTGGTGGTGCTTATTTCTGTGGTGCTGCATGGGATTGCGGTGACGCCTGTCATGCACTGGCTGGAGCGGGAGAATGCAAAGACGTCGCATTAATCCATCGGGCGAAACTGAAAACCCGATGGATCAAGCCCCAAGATCACGCCCTGTAATGAAGAATAGCGCATAGGCAAGGCAGGGTATGAACCATATCAAAGAATTGTGCCAATGACGAAAATTGCGATAACTGATCTACGCATGAGTCACTGATCCGGATTGCTGGCATGGAAAAACGCGTCATCCACAAAGTGCTGCTATGCACCATATGCTTTGTTTTGTTTTTTAGTTTCGGCTGGTCCGTATTGTATGTCCGTCACTTCGTAAACAATGCAATGGAAGGTAAAGGCCATGTGACAAGTCTGGTCAAGAGCCACTCAACTAAGTCCAATGTCTATAAGCCGGTTGTTGAGTTTCAAACAGTTGATGGTGCCACTGTCGAGTTTACCTCGTGGATGGGCACATCGCCGCCGCGCTTTAGCGTGGGGGAAAGCGTGAGCGTATATTACGATCCGCAGAACCCGCAATCGGCCATCATCAATGACTGGCTTTCGCTCTGGGGCGGGTCTGCCATCCTTGGCGGTCTGACAATGATTTTCGCTGTGATAAGCTATATGATGTACTTTCGCGTCAGCTTTGCAAAACCACATAAACGGCGCAACTCTGCGAAAGTTTAACGGCGGCTGCGGTTCCGGTTGATCCATTCAAAATCGGATTCAAGCGCAGTATCGACCTTTGTCTGCATGCTGCGATAGCGGCGCAAAAGCTCTTCGCCGAATTCCGTGACCACAGCGCCGCCGCCCTGCGCGCCGCCGCGCTGCGAATCGACAACCGTTGTTGCGAACATGGTGTTCATGGCGCTGACCAGCAGCCATGCCCGGCGATAAGACATATCCATGGCGCGGCCTGCCGCCGCAATGGAGCCCGTTTCCCGGATATGTTCAAGCAGCTGCATTTTCCCCGGCCCCAACCTTTCCTTGTCAGGAAAGTCGATGCGCAGATAGGTTTGCAGGTCGCCTTTGGCGTTTGAACTCATTGTCATTGTATCCGTGGAATGGTTCCTGGGGCGGTTCTGATCGAAACGGGATGCGAATGCCAGGATCAAACCGCTGGCTTCACGGCCAGAAACGTGTTCCACCCGTCACCATCGCAGTCAATAGTGCATTTGTCCCAAGCCAAGTCCATACCGGCATTTGCAATACGTTCTATGAAACCCTCCTTTGTCCAGTAGACAGTGTGATAGTTGCCGGTCGTCTCGCCCTCGCCATTGCGCATTGACACAAGGAAGGCGCCGCCAGGTCGCAATGAGCGCGCTATTTTTGCAAGAACCTGATCAATCTGGTCGCGGGGTATGTGAAACAGAACGCACAAGGCCAAAACAGCATCATAGGGTCCGCCCAGATCATCGGTGATGATGTTAAGAAGTTCGCCCTTTTTGCCACGCTCGGCCTGTAGTTCAAGAAATCGCTGGGTGGCATCTGTACGCCTGACCGTGATCCCCAATGTCTCAAGAAAATCCGCATCACGGCCAGGTCCAGACCCTACTTCCAGCACATGGCCGCCTATGCCAACACGCTTTGCGAGGCGCCTTAGCGCATCTTCATCGTGCGGATTGGGCAACTTATCCACGATCGCATTATATTGTTCTGCATATCCTTCATAAGAAGCAATTGTTTGCAGATTTTTTTCTAAAGATTTCGTTGGCTTGCTCATCTTTCTCTCCTCAGATTAGGGGATACGCGAAGTTACGAATTGGAAGCAATTTGGTCAGCGGATGCTGCCGCGAGGCCGGTGTCCTTCAATCAGCCCGATATCGCGTTTTAAATCGGTGGATAGGTCGTGATAGTCGAACAGGCCATTTGACCGGAGTTTGAAGGGTGCCTTGAACAGATCAAGGATGCGGCGATTTGAATTTTTATTCGTTGCGGCGGTGGTCATTTCCATATCCTTTCGGGTTTGAAGTTGCTGTGAAAACCGGAACTCTTTTTTCGGTTCCATGCTCCAGATCATGCGCGGTTCCACGCTTGGTTTCCAATCGAACGTCGCGTATCATGCATTAGGAGGATTGATGCATGAGCTGGGACCTGCCGCCATTAGGAGCCATTCGCGTCTTTGAAGCCGCAGCGCGTTTGGGTAGCTTTACCAAAGCCGCCGAAGAGCTTGGCATGACCCAATCGGCTGCGAGCTATCAAATCAAAGTGCTGGAAGAGCGAGCGGGGACGCCGCTTTTCATCAGGAAAATACGGCAAATTGCCCTTACCGAGGCTGGAGAGCGATTGGCACCGCAGATAACGGGCGCATTTTCAGCCTTGGCCGATGCATGGGTTAATATGAAAGGCGGAGCCAATGGCGTGCTTTCCGTCACGACAGCCGAGACGTTCGCCTCCAATTGGCTTGCGATGCGTCTTGGAGTATTCCAGTTGATGCATCCTGATCTGGCTGTGAAGCTGGAAACATCGCCAAGGCTGGTGGATTTGACGCGGGAGGATGTCGATATCGGCATCAGGACCGGGAATGGTAAATGGCCAGGTCTAACATCCCATTATCTTTTCAAGATCGATTACACGCCCTTGCTCAGTCCCGCACTGGCTGCAAGCGTGGGCGGCCTCCATCATCCCGAGGATATTTATAAGGTACCTTTGTGTTGCGCGGATGATCCCTGGTGGAAGAGCTGGTTTGAAGCTGCTGGCGTTCCGTTCGATCCAGAGCGCATCATAGCAGGGCCTGTGCTTGGCACGCAGACCTATGATGCGATGGCGGCAATAACCAATCAGGGTGCTGCAATCCTCACACGAAACCTCTACGGTGTATTTCTGACGAATGGACAGTTGATCCAGCCATTTGAAGCAATGGGTTCTGATGGCGATTGCTATTGGCTGGTCTATTCGGAAGGGCGCCGAAACGCACCCAAGATCAGGGTTTTTCGTGACTGGATATTGGCTCAGACGGCAGATATCCGGGAACGTGAACGACGCCAGACTTGAAGGCCTCGGCAAAAACTGGTGATCTGGAGTAAATGAGAAGGACGAATTATGTTTGCAGCAAAAGCAATCACGCAGGGCGACAAGCCGCAATTTTACAAAGAGCTGGGCGATCAGCTGGAAGCACTGCTTGCGGGTGAACATGACCCGACCGCCAATGCAGCCAATAGTTCCGCATTGATCTTCCAGATGCTGCCGGACATTAATTGGGCGGGGTTTTATTTTCTGCGTTCGCAAAATGAGCTTGTGGTGGGCCCATTTCAGGGCAAGCCAGCCTGCGTGCGCATTCCTGTGGGACGCGGCGTGTGCGGAAGTGCCGTGGAGCGCGCAACGTCGATTTTGGTAGAAGATGTGCACGCTTTTCCCGGCCATATTGCCTGTGATGCCGCCTCCCGCTCAGAACTTGTCGTACCTTTGATCCATGATGGGCGCGTTTTTGGCGTGCTCGATCTGGATAGCCCGACGCCCTCACGTTTTGACAGCGATGATCAGGCAGGGGTGGAACGATTGGCTGCAATTTATACTGCTGCCTGTGCCTGGGAAGAGCAGGTGGACTGATCATAATGCTTGATCGCCCAGCGAAGGAATTACCCGCTGTCGCCATGATTTGCGGCCAGTGGCAGGTGAGGCGAAAAGTGATCGATCATCGCGCCGGTGCCCGCTACGATTTTTCGGGGCAGGCTGTCATCACTCCTGAGCTTTTTGAAGAACGCGGTGAAATGTCAGTCGATGGGAATATGTTTCAGGCTGTGAGAACTTACCGCCTCGTTTTTGAAGATATTGCTGTACGGGTGCTTTATCCAAGCGGAAATGAATTTGTCAGCCTCGAATATGGCACAGCGCAGCGTGTGTCGCATCTGTGCGGTAATGATTTATATGCTGGGCGGTTCTTCTTTGAGAGCAGGGATGAATGGGTGGAAATCTGGCGCGTTCATGGGCCGCAAAAGCGATATTCGAGCATAAGCTGGTATAGGCGTTCTACTAAAGATTGATGGAGTCAGCCCCACACAATCCCTCCAATATTGCAGAGGCTTTGCTGCTGTGCCTTTGCTTGTGGCGCAGCATGCGAAAATTACGCACTGGCAGGTTGAAGGCGGCCTGAATAACAAGGCCTTCAAGCAAATAGGCACGCGCAGCCGCACTGGAAATCACCGCCGCGCAATTTCCCGCGCAAACGGCTGACAGAACTGCCTCATTTGACGGAAGAACCAGAGCAATCTTCAAATCATCATGGGAGAGTTTGAGATTATCGATGGCGTGTTCAAACTCCGACCGCGTGCCGGAGCCTTGTTCGCGCATGACCCATGAGGTGCCGCCGACCAGATCATCTGCGAGCAAGGGGCGCTTGTCAGCCCAAGGATGATTTGGCGCGACCACGACGATCAAAGCATCTTTTGCCACGACTTTTGACAGGAGGAGCGGGGCATCGATTTCCCCTTCAACAAAACCGAGTTCCGCTTCGCCTTCCGTGACTGCTTCGGCCACGGTGCGCGTATTGCCGATCGTAAGGTCGATTTCAATGCCGGGATAATCCTGCTTGAAGCGCATCAGCAATGGCGGCAACCAATAGCTGGCGATTGTCTGGCTGGCATAGAGGCTAAGCTTGCCACGCCGCAAGCCGCCAAGCTCGGACAGCATAAGCTCGGATGAGCGCACCCGCGCCAAGGTGGCCCTTGCTTCGCCAAGAAATACGCGCCCGGTCTGCGTCAGCTCAATGCGGCGGCCGACACGGTGGAAAAGCTCGACGCCGTAAAATGCCTCAAGGTTTTTAATGGCGCTGCTGACCGCTGAAGGCGTGAGATGTATGGCCGCTGCCGCTTGCGTCAGGTGTTCGCGCTCGGCGACCGCAACAAATATGGCCAATTGTTCAAATGTCATGGGAACCGTTCGATTATTTCGAATAAATCATGACATAACATTCGATAGATGTCGACAATTATACATGAAATAAGTCGGTTCTGATCCAACGGTCGAAATGACGAACTCATGCCTGTCCACCATCGCGTAATTTCCATTCTTCCCGGCCTTGCTCTTTGCTGCGCAGTTGCTCTGGCGGCGATTCTTGGCGAATATATTGAGACCGCGCTGCTCGGCGGCAGATGGATTGAAAGCCTTGTGCTGGCCATTGCAATTGGCATTGCAATTCGCTCGGCCCGTCAGCCGGATCAATTGCTGATAACAGGCATCGATTTCAGCGCGAAATTCCTTCTGGAAGTGGCCATTGTTTTGCTCGGCGCCTCCATCAGCCTGACAGCAATGAAAGGCGCAGGACTGGCATTGATCGCCGGGATCGCTGGCGTTGTCATCCTTTCGATCTGCATCGGCTATGGCATAGGCAGGCTGTTCGGATTGCCGCCAAAACTGGCAACCTTGATTGCTTGTGGCAATTCGATTTGCGGCAATTCGGCCATTGTTGCGGTGGCTCCAGTGATTGAGGCAGATCGTGATGAAATCGCCGCCGCGCTCACATTTACGGCGATTCTGGGCATCATTGCCGTGGTCCTCCTACCTCTATTCTATTTTTATGCCGGGATGAGCGTGCCACAATATGGCGTGCTGGCAGGTTTGACGGTCTATGCGGTGCCACAGGTGATCGCGGCGAGCGCGCCCGCAGGGTTGCTGGGTGTGCAGACCGGCACTTTGGTGAAGCTTGTGCGTGTCATGATGCTTGGTCCCGTGCTGTTGGTGCTCGGTGCGATCATGAAGGCCGACTCGCGCCATGAGGCGCAGACGGTGCGCAAGATTGCCCCTGCTTTTTCTGGCAATAGCCTGGTGCCGTGGTTCATTGGCGGGTTTGCTGCGATGATGGCGCTGCGCTCGCTCGGCCTGATACCTGAGATTGCTATCGCCCCGATAGCGCAGCTTTCCAATATATTGACGATTATCGCCATGGCCGCGCTTGGCCTGTCAGTGGATATCCGCTCGGTTGCTCATGCGGGAGGGCGCGTTATGGCGGTTGCAATTCTGTCGCTCGCATCGCTGGTTGTAACTGGTCTGGGCCTGATAGGCTTGCTGCAATTACCTTAGGGCATTTTGCATTTTGATGGAGCCCACACGACGGCCCAAGCCTTTGTTTTCATGCCATTACTGGTGGGAAGGCAGTTGCGGCTTTTATGAAGCCGGCTCGCAAGCTCTTTGCCGGATATGTTCATTATTATGTAGCGAGGTACTTCATGTATCAATATATGCCACACTACTCCAAGTAGTGTGGGCGTGTAAAATTGAATCATGATAATATGTAGTTTAATCTGTTAATATTATTTTATTGTTTGAATATTATACTGAATATATGCTTTTGGTGCAAAAAATGAAGGGCTTGAGCTGCGCGGGTATTTGACGCTCAAGTAAGGACCCGAGGGCATTGCTCAGGAGTAAATTCTTTATTTATAAGCGTTTATATAAGTATTTATATATTATAGTGGGATGTTGCCAGAAAGCCCTCTCAGTGAATAGGAAAAGAAGTATACTTTCAATTTATCCGTCAAAAAAATCGACAAGAGGGCGGTTAAATGTGCATCTATGGTGCATAGCATTGCTTGTTATTATATTAACAATGATGCTGGCTGGAAAAGCAATATTTAATTCTATTTCTGAGTTCTCAAAGGCTAAAAATAATCTTTCAGATGTAGTGAAATTTGCTTCTGTTGTTGAAGCTGCCAACCGGATTTCTCAAGAGCGGGGGCCAGCCAATATTCTTATGACCGCAAATGAAGGAGCGCGCAACGCGGCCTATATTGCTTGGCAGGATGCCATACAGAAGACGGATGATGCGCTTAGCAAATTGGATACCAGCATCATTCCCGATGATCTTGTCCAGGATGTTCGGGAGCAGCTTCGACGTGGCCGCATGAAAGTCGAGGCGACACAACTCAAGGAACCTGGCGCGTTTCGCTATAATGATATTCACAGTGCAATCTTTCAGATGTTTCAGGCATGGGATAGCTATGAGAAGATCGTCGAGTGGCAGGGAACAGAGCTTTTGCGGCGCGATGATAATCTGGCCGCTGTCGTTCTCAGGGGGACGATGCTCAGCAATGTACGCGAATATGCTGGTAGATTGGGATCATATTTGATTGCCCCAATAGCCATGAAACAGCCAATTACGGCAAAAAATGAGACAGAAATCCGCATGATTGAGGGGCAGATCTGCGAGCTTTGGCGTTTGCTGCAGTCCGGCAGCAATTCCAAGCCGGAGAGCTCACCCATCCGCCAAAAACGTGAGGAAGCAAATTCTTTATATATTGTGCAGGGGCTTGCATTGATTGATGAGCTAATTCAGGCAGGCCAGCAAGATGGTCTGTACTTTCTCGATACGGCTACTTTCACAACAAGGTATGTTGCTGCGATGAAACCATTGGGAGAATTGCGCAATATTTATCTCTCCGCCTCCATTGCAGAGTTTGAGATCCTTGAGCGGACGGCACGTCAAGCGCTTTACAACACAAGTTTAATAGCATTCGTAATTCTTGCACTGGTGATCAGTCTTGTGGTCGCCGTACAGCGCTATATATTTATCCCGCTTTTTCGCGCAGCTGAGGCAATCGTGTCTCTTGCTGATGATCTACCGACGGGTCTTTTCAATGATTCCCGGCATGTTACTGAAATCCAGACGTTGTATTCTGCGCTTGAGGTCATCTCCGTCAAACTGAAAGAACGCTCCTTCCTCATGTCCCGCCTTGAGCACCTGGCTCACACCGATGGCTTGACAGGACTTCTCAACAGGCGTGCGCTTGATGCCTTGGGCAATTTAGCCGCCCAAGACTCCTGCAATGCTGAATTTGCGCCCTATCTGATCCTTGCTGATGTCGATTATTTCAAAGTAATCAATGACAAATATGGACATCTGGCGGGAGATCAGGTGTTGAAGAAAATTGCCAGGCTCATGCGAGATATCATAGACGAGAGTGACCATGTTGCGCGTTTTGGCGGTGAAGAGTTTGCAATATTGCTCAATTGCAGTTCACACGCGGAAGCGGCAATGATTGTACAAAATCTGCGGTTGGCGATGGAACAGCTTTCATTAGAAATGCCGGGTGGCGCCAATCTAAAGATCACGGCAAGCTTTGGCGTCGCGGAATTTGCAGATCAATCATGGAACGAAACAATCAATCGGGCCGATCAAGCGCTTTACCGCGCAAAAAAAACGGGACGCAATCGTGTACATTTTGCCGGACATGATGCGATCTTTTAGCCGGATGAGGCGGGCCATAAGCGACGTTATTGATTTGATGGTGATCCCGACTGGATTCGAACCAGTGGCCTACAGATTAGGAATCTGTCGCTCTATCCTACTGAGCTACGGGACCATTCAAGCGGACCGCAAATGAGGCGATCCGCCGAGACTTATCGTTTTTCGAGGCTGTAGCCAAGTCTCAACTTGAGTAGAATTTCACCCCAAACAATCAACTTGAAGGCTGAAGCGCACTTTCCGCGATACTGACCCAATAGCTGATGCCATGGGGGATTGCATCATCGTTGAAATCATAGGCAGGATTGTGCAGCGATGCGCTTGCGCCATTGCCCATGAAGATGAAAGCGCCGGGGCGTGCTTCCAGCATATAGGAGAAATCTTCACCCGCCATCATTGGGGCGACCTCTTCATTAACGGCGCTATTTCCAGCAACCTTACGGGCAACCTTGGCGGCGAAATCGGTCTCGCGGTCGTGATTGAAGGTCACTGGATAATTGCGCGCATAGTCGATTGTGGCGCTGGCGCCCAGAGCGCCGGTAATACCTTCAACGATCTCCGTAAGGCGCTTTTGCGCATAGTCGCGCATTTCCTTGCGAAGCGTGCGGACAGTTCCGGCAAGCTCTGCCTTTTGCGGAATAATATTATGCGCATCCCCGGCGTGAAACTTGGTCACGGAGATGACGACGGAATCAAGCGGGTCGGTGCCGCGCGAGACGATTGTCTGCAAGGCATTGACCAGCTGCGCGCCAATAACGACGGGATCAATGGTTGTGTGCGGCTGTGCAGCATGGCCGCCGCGCCCTTCAACGGTGATGGTAAATTCGTCCGTAGCGGCCATGATAGGGCCCTTGCGAATGGCAAATTCGCCTATGGGAAGCCCTGGAATATTATGCAGGCCGTAGACTTCGGAAATGGAGAAGCGCTCCATCATGCCGTCCTTGACCATTTCGCGCCCGCCGCCGCCACCTTCTTCGGCAGGCTGGAAGATCACAGCGACCGAGCCTTTGAAATTGCGGGTTTCAGCCAGATATTGCGCTGCGCCCAAAAGCATGGAGATATGGCCGTCATGGCCACAGGCATGCATTTTGCCGGCATTGGTCGAGGCCCAGGGTTTTCCGGTGATTTCTGTCAGGGGCAGGGCATCCATGTCGGAGCGCAGGCCGATTGTCGCGCCTTCGCCGTGACGTCCGCGAATGATGCCGACAACACCGGTTTGGCCAATGCCTGTCACAATCTCATCGCAGCCGAAGCTGCGCAGTTTCTCTTCAACGAATTTCGCAGTCTGGTGCACATCGAACATCAATTCGGGATTTTGGTGCAAATGGCGGCGCCATTGTGATACTTCATCCTGCATTTCGACAGCGCGATTGAGCACGGGCATTTTACATCAACTCCAATTTACCTGTGACAAGAAAGGCACTTTGCCTTTTCGATGCCACATAAGATAGATAAGGCCATTGCCGCTCCACGTGAAGCGACTTTTGCCTTCCCAAGGTTTTATACAGACAGGCTGGATTTCAGGAATGCGGAAAACTGTAGCACTTTTTCTAGTCGGTAGTGCGATGTCAACCGTCGCAATGGCTGGCTTCGGTTCCACTGCCTTTGCCGAGGCGAATATCACGCTTGACGCTGGCGGTGGCGAGATTCTTTCGCAGAAAAACGCCTTTCAGCGCTGGTATCCAGCGTCCCTGACCAAGCTCATGACCGTCTATGTGGCGTTCCGCATGATCGAATCAAAGCAGGTCACACTCGATACGCCGATTCGAATCACTGCGCTTTCGGCCAAACAGCCGCCGAGCAAAATGGGTTACAAGGCAGGCTCGGAACTCACGCTCAACGATGCTTTGAAGATCATCATGGTTAAATCGGCCAATGATGTCGCCATGGCTATTGGCGAGACACTTGGCGGTTCATCGGACAAATTCGCGGTGCTGATGAATGAGGAAGCCAAGCGGATTGGCATGAACAATTCGCATTTCGTCAACCCGAACGGGCTGCATTCGGACGATCACTATACGACAGCGCGCGACATGGCAGTTTTGACCCTGCAACTGCGCCGCGAGTTTCCGCAATTTGCGCATTTCTTCGACATTGAGGCCATCGATTACGGCGGCAAGAAAGTACAGCCGAATTTGAATGCCTTGATCGGACGCTTTCCCGGTGCGGATGGGATGAAAACCGGTTTTGTCTGCCCGTCTGGTTACAATCTGATCGGGTCAGCGACGCGCAATGGCCGGACGGTGATCACGGTCGTTCTTGGCGAACTCAAGCTTTCGACCCGTGCCACCAAAGCTGCTGAACTTCTCGCCAAGGGTTTTGAGACCCATGGCACTAGCATCACCATCGACAATCTGAAATCCAATGGCTCGCCGGAGCTTGATGTTGCCGTGAATATGCGTCCGGAGGTCTGCTCCAAGACCTCGGGTTCCGATACGTGGGATGGCAAGGATCTGGAGGGGCATATTGTGGCCGGTTCGCCCTATATGAACCGCATGGACCGCGAGCCTGTGGCCGAAAAGGTTGCCTTGCTGCCTTCAAAGGTCAATTCGCTCGGTATGGAACTCAATCGCGTACCCGTGCCGATGCCTCGTCCTGATCGTGCGTCGCTCAGCGACGCACGCGGCACTGCGAAAGCGATAAATTGATGGCTACTCCCATTCCTGTTTCCGTCCTGACGGGCTTTCTCGGTTCCGGCAAGACGACGCTGCTTAATCGCCTGTTGAAGGACCCAGCGCTGGCCGATACGGCGGTTATCATCAATGAATTTGGCGATGTAGGTATTGACCATCTGCTGGTGGAAAAGGCGAGCGAGGGCATTATCGAGCTTTCCGATGGCTGCCTGTGCTGCACGGTTCGCGGGGAATTGGTGGATACGCTTGCCGATCTGATTGATCGGTTGCAGACGGGCCAATTGCAGCGGCTGAAGCGTGTTATCATTGAAACCACTGGCCTTGCCGATCCAGCGCCGGTTCTACATGCGATTATGGGGCATCCGGTTTTGCTGCAAGCATTCCGGGTGGATGGCGTGATTACCACCGTCGATGCGGTCAATGGCATGGCGACGCTGGACGCGCATGAAGAGGCCGTGAAGCAGGCGGCGGTGGCTGACAGGATTGTTATCACCAAGACGGATTTGCGCCAGTCGGTGGGTCTTGTTGAGCCGTTACGCGAGCGTTTGCGAGCGCTCAATCCCGGCGCGGATATTATTGATGTCGGCGATGAGCGGACGGGCTTTGCAGCATTGTTCGAATGCGGTGTCTATAATCCTGAAACCAAGACAGTCGATGTGCAGCGCTGGCTGAAAAGTGAGGCGTGGCGGGATCGTGAGCATGAGCGCCATGATCTTGAGCATGGTGGCCACCATCATCACCACGACCATGACGGGCATGATCATCACCATCATGATCACGAGGGGCATGACCATCACAATCACGATGTAAACCGGCATGATGCTGGAATTCGTTCATTCTCGCTGACTTATGACAAGCCTGTGCCTCTGTCGAGTTTCGATATGTTTATCGATTTGTTGCGCTCGGCCCATGGCGAAAAGCTGCTGCGGGTGAAGGGGATTGTCCTTTTGGAGGACGATCCGGAGCGGCCCTTGGTTATCCATGGCGTGCAACAGATTTTTCATCCGCCCGTGCGCCTTGCCGCATGGCCGGATGGTGTGCGCGAAACGAGACTGGTCATGATCGTCAAGGATCTGCCGGAGAGCTATGTGCAGCAGCTTTTCAACGCGTTTCTCAACAGGCCACAAATCGATATGCCTGACCGCGCCGCATTGTTTGACAATCCGCTGGCTATACCCGGCGTGAAACGGGTTTAAGTTCTGCTTTCCCCATTGTGGGACGGTGCCGAAGAGGCCTCCCAACCCCCTCCCTTGTAGGAAGGGAAGCTGCGAAGTAGCAGGGAGGGTTTTTCTTTCTATTTTGCGTTGTGCCCCTCCCGGACTCTGCGCGCCCACCCTCCCCACAAGGGGGAGGGCAGGGCCTCCGCGCACGACATCTCAATGTGGTGATTATTTCCGAGAAAGCGCTTTTAACCGCGCTCTATGTGAAAGCGGTGGCCACCTTCCACGCTGATGGTTTCAATCAACCGATGGCCGTCAGTGACGCAGAAATTGGGCATATCAATCACAGCAAGCGGATCGGTGGTCTCCACCCATAACCGTGTTCCAGTCGCTGCTTCAGCCAGCTTTTTACGGGTTTTCAGCACAGGAAGCGGGCAGTTCAGACCGCGAAGATCGTAGATTTCGGCTTCCATTTTCAGCTCTAATTTCCGAGCTTCCACCAGGCTTTCTTGGCGGGGGCTGTTGTTTCAGCCGGTGCCGGTGCTGGTGCTGGTGCTTCGGGCGCTGCAATAGCAGCTGTGGTCATTGGAGCAGGTGCTGGCGTCTGCTGCGGCACTGGCGTGGCAGCAATGGCAGGCGTGTGCATGCGCGAGCGCTTGGAAGCTTCGCGCTCTTCCTTCGCCTTGTCGGCTGCCACAGCAGAGGCGAGCCGGACCATGATCTGTGGCTTGTTCGCAGCATCGGCATCCTGTGGTGACAAGGATGGCGGCTCTTGCGTTACGCGTTCACCGCGCGCACGGCGCTGGCTCCATTCAGCAATGATCTTCGCCTCGGTCAGACCCTGGATCGAGCGGGCAGGGGGTTGAATCTTGCCCTTGCCGACCATGGATGAGAAAGCGCTCTCATAATTGGTCTGATAGGACTGATAGGCCATTTTCAGCGATTCTGGCTGATCGGAAGGCGGGCAAGTGCTGGTTGCGGCGATGGGCGCATTCGGGTCGGATGTATGGTTGAAGACGTATTTCTTCTCACAAACATCAACCTTCGGCGGCACTTTGGTGATTTCGAAATGGTCATAGCCTTCCTTCAGGTTTTTCCAGAAGGCATAATTGGGGTCGTCCTTGTAACGCGCCATATTGGCGGCAGTCATGCGGAACGGATAGGCCTGAAGCTGGATCGATTCCTGCCCGCCCTTGAAGGCATCGCGGGCGAAAGCATAAATTTGTGCGACCTGTGCATCGGTCATTGAATAACAACCCGACGACGAGCAGGCACCGTGAACCATCAGATTCGCACCCGTACGGCCAAGAGCGCGGTCAAGTGCATTGGGAAAACCGGTGTTGAATGACAGATAGTAACTGGATTTCGGGTTCATATGCGCAGGGCGGACAGCATAATAGCCTTCCGGCGCCTGACGATCACCTTCGATGAATTTCGGGCCTAGTTTGCCGGACCATTTGCAAATCTGGTAACTGGTGACGATATCGTAGCGGCCATTGTCCTTACGCTTCCAGACTTCAAGAACATTCTCTTCCTTGAAGATGCGGAACATGATCGGCGAGGTGGTTGTCATCCCCTTCGTCTTCATGCTCTGGACAAGTTTGGGCGGCAATTGCGTGTTCGCGCCATTGGGAACGAGGTCATTGACCGTTCCGCCCTGGCAACCGGCAAGGAAAAGCGTGAGCATCAAAGGCGCAAGGATGTTTGTCTTTATCTTCATTGCAGCGACAATTGCCAGTTCATCAAGTGTGTTTGCCGGGTCGGATTCGCCGCGAATATAACATTCGCAACCCTATAGATGCACCCGTTATAGTTGATAAAGTCTTGACGCAACCGCATAAAATGAACTGATCACGCAGTTGTCACCTTTCACGCAGTCACGGCGGATTTATGGCAAAGCATGCCCCGCTTTACATATAAATAGTTTTTGAGATGCTGCAAAACGAAAAAAGGCGGCGCTAATGCACCGCCCTTTTAAAGTCTGAACCAAAGGAAATCAGCCGTTAAGGGCGTCCTTCAGAGCCTTTGCAGGCTGGAAAGCAACTTTCTTGGAAGCTGCGATCTTGATTGTTGCGCCCGTTGCAGGGTTACGGCCTTCGCGGGCAGCGCGAGCCTGTACCTTGAACTTGCCGAAGCCTGGCAGCGAAACTTCATCGCCAGCGACGACTGAATCGGTGATGCCTTTAAGGATGCTATCAACAATCGCCTTGGACTGAACCTTTGTAAGACCCTGATCAGCGACGAGCTTATCAATGAGATCGGACGTATTCATTTGGCGGTTTCCTCAGTATATTCGTTGATCGGAGGCGTCTGTATGGCACGCGTTACGCCCTCTGTCATCAGGAACTACAGGCAAAAAGCAGGTTTATACCCAGTGTTTACGGGGTTTTTTGCGATTTGGACCATGATTTGCCGGATGAAGAGGCCAGTTGGCCGATAAATCGCATCAAGTGATTCGGCCTGTCCGCCTTTATTATTCAGCTATCAACAGGGTGAAACGCTTCATTTATTTGCCAGATTGGCTGGCTGCCAATCTGCCTGACAATGTGGTCGACAAAGGCTCGCACCTTGGCCGAGACGTGCCGGGTGGGCGGGTAGACAGCGTAAATCGTGTAAGGCAGAGGCTTTGCGTCCGGCAGTACGGGAATAAGAGTTCCTGCCCGCAGCGGCTCAGAGGCAATGAACATTGGCAGAAGGACGAGGCCAAGACCGGCAATCGCCATATCGCGCATCGCCTCGCCATTATTGGCAACGATGCGGCCATGCATGGGAATGGCGATAGGGTCGCCCGCATTGGCCGGATTTTCAAACTGCCATAGCTGGCTGGTATTGACGTTGGAATAATCAATACAGGAAAAACCGCTAAGGGCGCTGAGCGTTTCCGGCAGGCCGTGGGTAGCAGCAAAGTCGGGGCTACAGCAAATGATGCGCGCATCTTTGCAAAGTTTGCGCGCGATGAGGCTGGAATCCCGCAATATGCCAATGCGGATGCCAACATCATAACCACCGCGCGCCAGATCGATCATACGGTCGTCAAGCTCCAGCGCAATTTCAAGATCGGGATATTGCCTTGCAAAATCAGCGATCATCCTTCCCAGATACATTGTGCCGAAAGTCATGGGCGCAGCAATGCGCAATGTTCCTCGAATGGCGCTGTTGCGTGTCGCGGCCGTATCGGCGGCTTCCATGATATCGCGCACAAGCGGACGAATACGCTCGACAAAATCCAAGGCGTTTGCCGATGGCAGTAGTTTCCGTGGTGTTCGCTGAAACAGTTCAATGCCAAGGCCAGCCTCAAGATCGGAGATGCGCTTGCTGACAACGGATTTGGACAAGTTGAGCCGCGCAGCAGTCGCGGTAATGCTGCCGGTTTCGATAACATCAAGAAAAGTCAGTAAATCGTCAAAGCGCCACTTCATGGTTTCACCATACGGGACATGATGCGCATTTAACAGGTTATTTTATCGTTATGGTTCTGTTTTAACGAACATGAGTTGCATCTTTCTGATCTTTATTGCCGGAGCCTGAGCGCAGATATTCAGCCCAACGGCGATGTCGCCACTCAATCACGCAGGAGGTTTTCATGAGCTTGCAACTGACAGGCATTCACCATTTGACGGCAATTACGGCTAATGCGCCGGAAAATGTGCGTTTTTACACACAGACGCTCGGCTTGCGACTGGTCAAGAAGACAGTCAATCAGGACGATACAAGCGCTTACCATCTCTTCTATGCTGATGGTGAAGCAACGCCCGGCACGGATTTGACCTTCTTCGACTGGCCAGCAGCACCGGAACGGCGCGGCACCCATAGTATTTCACGCACGGGTTTGCGGGTGGGTAGCAAGGCCAGTCTCGACTGGTGGAAGGCTCGCTTTACTGAACTTGGCGTCAAGTCAGGCGAAGTGACAGAAACAGGCGGTTATGCCGCGCTCGATTTTGAGGATGGTGAAGGACAGCGCTTTCGGTTGATTGATGATGGCGGTGCTGGCGATTCCCACCCTTGGGACAGAAGCCCTGTGCCTGCTGAGCATCAAATTCGCGGTCTGGGTCCCATCACCATCAGCGTGCCGGACATCACAAACACGGAGGCAATTCTCCTGCATGTGATGAATATGCAAAAAGTGCGCGACTATGCCGATCCCGATGGTGTGGGCCATGTGCATGTTTTTGCCATGGGCGAGGGCGGTCCTGCTGCTGAATTGCATGTGGTCGTACAGCCTGATCTTCCTGCCGCAAGACAGGGCGCTGGTGCCGTACATCATGTGGCCTTCCGTGCACCGGACGTGAATGCCTTGCATGAATGGACTGAGCGTTTGAAAAGCTTCCGCATGCCATCAAGTGGTGAAGTCGAGCGTTACTATTTCCGTTCGCTCTATTTCCGCGAACCAAATGGTATTCTGTTCGAGATCGCAACCGACGGTCCGGGCTTTACAGTGGATGAGCCGTTGGAAACGCTTGGGGAAGAGCTTTCATTGCCGCCATTCCTTGAAAGCAAGCGCGCTGCCATTGAGGCCGGGCTGAAGCCGCTCGTTTAAAGCTGGAAAACTTGGGAAACAGGCCGGATCAATTCCGGCCTGTTTCCATTTCTGTCAGCCAGTTTCTGGCGACGTCAATATCATGCTGATTGGTTTCATGCCCGGCTGGAACGCTGAGGGCAGTCAGTTTGGCTCCAGCCTGCCGCAGATCGGCTTCCAGTGCCGGGGCATGGGCACCAAAGAGATCGTGATCGCCGGTCAGGCTGAGAATATGCGTGCCGCTCAGATCAGCTTCGGGTGTATCTTCAAGCACTTTGGTTGCGCGCAGCAAAATGGCATTGCGCACCAGGCCCGGATGCAACTGCATCATGGCGGCCAGAAGATTGGCGCCGTTGGAATATCCCATGAAAATCGTTGATTGCAGATCAAGGCTATAGGCTTCGACAGCGCCTTCAATGAATGCGGCGAAGGCGCGCGCTTCTGAGCGGATATCATTCTGATCGAAGCTCAGGGGGCCAAAGCGGCGGAACCAGCGCGCAGTGCCTTCTTCTGTGCTGCGACCGCGCAGACCAAACAGCGTTGCGCGGGGTGCGATACTGACCGCCAAGGGCATAAGGCTTGTTTCACTGCCATCGGAGCCATGGAGCAAAATGAATGCCGGGCCAGTGGCGCGTTCGGGTGTGTAAACACGATGAACAAAAGGCAGGTCACGATAAATGAAACGCGGCTCCTTCGGCAAACCGAATTGCGGAAGGATGATTTTTACATTCTCCGTTTCATCGGCAAAATGCGGGGGAACGAACAGTTCTGTTCCCAGCGTCTCAAGTGGCTCGTCGACCAACATGCCGGGGCCGTCAGTCGCCATTTCGAAAAGCGTGCCACCGGGCTCGCGTACATAGATCGAATGAAAATATTTACGGTCATGCATTGCCGTTGCATCGGCACCTTGTGCAATCATGCGCTCATAGCTTGCATTCACCTCAGCAATATCGGCAGCACGAAAGGCTATGTGATCCACCGTGCCTGTGCCTGGCGCTGAACTCCAGAAACCGGTTGCGTCGCGCACGTCAATGCAATCTCCAGACAGCGAAACCATGCGGGTTATTGTTTCGCTTTGGTCCGATTGTTCGTAGGAGAAATGCTTATGGAGGAAATCTGCTGTTTCCGCGGGCTTTTCCGTAAGGATCGTTGCGCCGCGTATGCGCCGGATGGCATCCGCTGCCGCTATTCCATCGCTTTCCCATGTCTGGTCCGCACTGACGGCATCGGTGCCAACCAATTTGATAATTGCGCCGTCCGGATCATGCAGGCGCAGGACGGTTTCGCCAAATTCCTGTGCAGGCCCTGTGACGGCAATGTTGTATTGCAGGGCACGGGTGAGCCAGAAGCCAATACTTTCAGTTGGAATGGCGAAAGATACTTCGCTGGGCTGACCATAGCCGACACGGCCAAGGGAGCCGTCTTCCCAGACCAGAAATGTGATGAGAGAGCCCGGAGTGCCAGAGGCATCGCCATAAATCAAATGGAGCTGTGTTGCATCCTCAAAGCCGCCGGTACGCTTGACCAGCCGAAGTCCCAGAAACCCGACATAGAAATCGACATTCGCCTGCACCTTGCGGGTGATCAGTGTGATGTGATGAATGCCGCCTGCCATGTCCGAGGTTCCCTTTTCATGAGGCGCTTGATAAGGGGAAAGCAGGAAAGGCGCAATTGCAGATGATCGCACAAAAGAGAACACCCACCGCCGGGAGGAGCGATGGGTGTTACTTGTAAAGAGTCGGCCGTGAAGTATCCG
>UCNP01000138.1 GCA_900473335.1 Hyphomicrobiales bacterium
GGTCAGTATAGGACCTGTCTGGTTGACCGCTTCGCTGCGCAGGAATTCGGTTTTATTTGCAACGAATGTCAAAAGGCCAGATCGGTCGGCCAGGTGCCGATGCAGCCGACCTGTAAAAGGTCGGCGCATGAATCATTTTTTGGTGTCACCGGTAGCGTTTTGAATGTCCAGCAGGGTTTGCTGTGTTTCAGCGAGGCAGTCGTCAATCTTGCCTTGTGCTTTCAGGGCGCGGGCTTTGCTGACACTGGCCGATACGCGCGCATTCAGGTCTGTCGACGTCAGGTANNGCGCTATCGATTCTCTGCAGATTGGCATCGCATAAATCGCCAGGTTTTTCAGCGGCGAACGAAGTGGACGCCATCATCGAGGCAGTGACAAACAGACCTAACATTACAGAGCGGTTCATGTGTATCTCCTTGAACTGAGGGTTCAGACTTCGCTGACCGTTGAACAGGCCCCGAATGGTCCGGGGCATGTGCAGTGGACTACCGCCTCGCTCAAGGGTTCTGATTTTTTCTTCAGCGGACTTTGGCCTGTGTCACCCGATCCACCAGATAAACCAGCCCGTGGTAGTCGATGCCACCGTGCTGGGTCAGGCCGATTTCGCAGGTGCGGCTGGTGGAAATGCCCTCGCTGCAGTGCTGCACGGCGTCCTTGAGCGTACGCAGCGAATGGCTGTTCAGCTCCGGTGTGGTGAAGCCTTTGTCGCCGGCAAATCCGCAGCAATGTATGCCTTCGGGAATCACCACGGTGTTGCTGCATTTGCGCGTCAGATCGATCAGCGCCTGGCTTTCGCCCAAGTGCTGAGTGCTGCAGGTCACGTGGACGGCAATCGGCGCTTCCTGGGGTGTGAAGTCCAGACGATCCAGCAGATGCGTACGGATGAAGCGCACCGGATCGTACAGATCCAGTCGTGTTTCGCCGATGTCCTGAACCAGGCGCAACGTACACGGGCTGGTGTCGCAATAGATCGGGTCGAGGCCGCCGCGACTGGCGTGGAGCAGTGCGCTGATCAGCTCCTGACGTTTGTGCTCGGCCTGTTCGGCGTC
>UCNP01000091.1 GCA_900473335.1 Hyphomicrobiales bacterium
GGTGTGACAATGGACGCTTTTTGGCTACATCTAGTTGTGGAGCCTCAACAGGTTGTCCCGGTTGAGGCTCCACAACTAGATGTAGCCAAAAAGCGTCCATTGTCACACCTTTCGCGCGGGTGATGTATTGGCCACGCTGTCTTAAGAAAATGCTGCGACACCGCACGTAAATTGTTTACTTAATTACAGCATTCGTCTAGCGCTGCCGAGTGTATCGGATTTATGGGATGTCGACAAAGTGATTAAGAGATACTTTCTGCGAGCTAAGGATGTATATCGCAAGCGAGGTGTGCGAGGCTTTTTAGCGCATTTGCTTCGATATGTGGCCTTTCGTATCGAAACCATCCGATCACCATTTTCAGGTGTATTCAGCAAGAGAATTTCTTCCATTGATACCAATACGAAGAGGCTTGGTAGCTTGAATGAAATAGGAGCCGTCATTGCTCGAACAATGCCGGATCGGGTTAATCCAGTTGTCTACACGCCAAATTCTATTGGCATTGAAATAGCATTCGAAAAAGTTGCCGTTATCATTCATATATTCTACCCTGAAGTCACAGGAGAAATCGTCAAGAACCTATCAAATATACCTCTTCCTTTTGGCCTGTTCATTACGACTGACACAGAAGAAAAGAAAGAGTCGATTACTAACACACTGCAACAACTTGGTGTCGAAGCGCTCGAAACACAGATACGATTGGCTCCAAATAGAGGCCGCGACATCGCTCCTAAATACCTTGCCTTCAAAGATGTCTACGATAGGTATCCTGCCTTTCTACATCTTCACTCAAAGCAGTCACTTCACGCAGCAGGGGCATATGCTAATTGGCGTGATTATCTCGTTGGATCGCTTATAGGTAGTAAGGAAATCGCGGACACTAATCTTCGGCTATTGTCCGAAGGGAATGTAGGGGTTGTCTATCCGGAGCACGCTGAGTACATCAAGGACGTGATCAACTGGGGTTACGACTTTCCTATTGCGAAAGAACTTGTCGCTCGAATTGGCCTGGTTCTCGATACCTTTGGTATCCTGGAATTTCCCTCAGGCTCAATGTATTGGGGCCGCTCATCAGCAATAAGAAACCTTCTCGATCTGAATCTCGATTACGCGGATTTTCCCGAAGAAAACGGTCAGGTTGATGGAACTCTCGCCCACGCAATAGAGCGCACACTGCTGCTGTTTGTCGAGAAAGCCGGCCATAGTTGGGTGCGCGTTTCGACCGACAAATCGCCAATATTCCCAGAATCTGCTGATAAAGTTCTTGAGGGTATTGCAGCGTTTGAACCGTTGACTGTTTCCAATTATCATTTTCCAACGACTACTCAAGTTTCGATACCTGAAACTTTGCGTATTACCGCAATGCCAAAATATGAGTCGCGTCGGCGCCTGAATTTGATGGTTCCAACGCTAGCAGCAGCTCATATATTTGGTGGCATTGACACTGCTTTGAAGGTGTTCAAACAGATTGCAGGCGTCTCCGATGACGATACAGATTTCAGAGTGATTGTGAGCGAAGTAGGCATTAGTGAAAATGACGAGTTGCCGAGTATCCTCAGTGGTTATGAAGTGCAGTATCTTGGCAAAGAAACACGCCGACAGTCCACAATTGTTGATGCTACCGATCGTATGTACAACTCTCTTGAGATTACTGAAAACGATGTATTCATGGCAACAGCGTGGTGGACTGCAGTAAATGCTTATCGGTTGCAGGATATGCAAAAAATCTTGTTCGGCAAGGCACCACGAGTGGTTTATCTAATTCAAGACTTTGAGCCGGGGTTCTATGGCTGGTCGACTAAATATGCGTTGGCTGATTCTACCTACGGCAGAGATGATGACACATTTGCGATCTTCAACTCTGAGGAATTGGAGCGCTATTTTGCAAAGTATTATCAACATACACACAGATGTCTGGTGCCATATCGAGTAAACGCTAAGATAGATGCTGCCTTATCAGAAATAAAGCGAGAGAAAATAATCTTATTTTACTCGAGGCCCTCTGCCGTTAGAAACTGCTTTGAGGCTGGTGTTGATGGCATAAATTTGTGGGCGAGACGAAACCCGGTCGAAGCAGCAGAGTGGACCATATATTGCATAGGGGAGAAATTTGAAAATCATCAGCTTGGCTATTTGAATAACGCAGTTATCACCGGAAAGATGCCACTGGAAGTTTACGCGGAACTTTTAAGCAAGGCATCCATTGGCCTATCATTGATGATTTCGCCACATCCAAGCTATCCACCTCTTGAAATGGCCTATGCTGGAGTTAGGACGATATCAAACCTGTATGAATGCAAGGACATCTCGGAAAGAAGCCCGCTTTTAACGAGCCTCAAAGAGGTCACTCCGGAGAGTATTGCAGATGCAATTGATACAGCTGTGGCAGCCTGTTTGAACTCAATTGGCTATGTCACACCAATTCGTGTTCCCGTAAAAGATATACCAACAACAGCGCCCATTTTCTCTGCCGAATCTGTCTGGCCATTGGTGATGAGGTGTGACTAAGACCCGGCAGCTTCCAAAATAAGAACATCTTGCCCGTGTTCATCGGTATCGAAGAAACTGGCCATGCCGGTTAAGGGGGAACTTAATCGTACTATCAACGGTGCTAAAAGCCGTTGAATTACATCGACAGTCAGCATACAGAGAGAAAACGTCGGGGGGAGGCTATAGTGTATCAGTTCAGTCCAGAGGTTCATGGAATAGACGATCTTAAACTGGTACGCCGTGTTCGTGCGGCCTATATCGCAGCAAACCAGACTTTCTCTGAATATGGCGAATCCCAATGGGGTATTCTAGACGGCTATAAATCGGCGATCCACAATCTTGTCATGCGCGGAACAGATGATGATCTGACAGTTGCCTTGCGCAATCCTGCCTCCAATGAATTATTTTATGGGTTTGACTTGGTAGGCGCAGAACGCACACGAATGATGCGGGCGGATGAAACGTATCAACAGCGCGAGGCGCAACTCATTTCGAATGCGATAGAGTTGCTCGCGTCTGCCGTAGGCGCGACAAGGGTTAATAACCCGGAAGCTCCGGATCATTATCCGCCTGAATACCACACAAGCGATGAGCTGATCGAGCTGATCAATCATAATGTGCGGGCAGAGTTTCCAAACCCCTTCCCGAATGAGTTCGGCCTGAAAGTAAAATCGGGGATTGTTAACCTTCGTGCTGTGTTCGCTGTCTACCAGCAATACCGCACGTTGCAGATGATGCTCCTCGCGAAAGGCAATTCGATTCTTGAGATTGGCGCGGGGCTTGGCCGCACGGCCTATTACTGCCACCGTTCCGGCGCGACAAATTACACCATTATCGATCTTCCGATGACCAGCCTCGCACAAGGGTACTTTCTTGGTCGCACGCTTGGAGATGATAACATCTGTCTGTTCGGTGAGGACTATCGACCAGGCGCTGTACGCATCCTTCCACCAGCCTGCCTTAGCGATGTCAACGCTGACGTGGTGTGCAATGTGGATTCGCTGACGGAAATGGACCGCTCTGCTGCTGATACCTATGTCAAGCACGCACTCGATACAGCCAAGGTGTTGCTGTCAATTAATCATGAAGTGAATAAGTTCACGGTAAATCAGGTCATCAAGGCACACGCGCCGAAGATTGAACTGATGCGATACCCGGCACCGATGCGCGCCGGATACATCGAGGAAATTGCGTTTATTCGCGGCTAGAGCAGATTCGACT
>UCNP01000112.1 GCA_900473335.1 Hyphomicrobiales bacterium
CTGAATGTCGATTGGTCCTAAGGCTCGAAGCTTAGCCCAAAGTGTTAGATTATGACCAGACCCATTCAATTATCCCGCCGCACTTTTGTTTTCGGTTCAATGACCGCAAGCGCAGCCCTTGCCGGATGTACAACCACAGCGACAATGCAAAAACCTGCGGTTGCGCCCACGCCTCCTCCCGTCAAAAAAATCTTGCCGACAGGCGTAGCATCCGCCTCAGAACTTGAAATGCGATATTCTGCGCGGGAAGATGCGGGCCACCTTATTCCTGCAATCCCCTATCAGCAGATGGATCCGAAATATTATCGTCAGCGGGTGACAGACCCGACCGGCGAGCCCGCAGGCACTGTGGTTGTGGATACACCCGGTCGCTTTCTCTATCTGGTAGAACCCGGTGGCACTGCAATGCGCTATGGTGTCGGCATTGGACGCGATGGTTTTGCCTGGGAGGGAGAGGGGATTATTCACTGGCGTCAACATTGGCCGCGGTGGAAGCCGCCGGCGGATATGATTGCAAGGCAACCGGAGCTTGCCAAATTTTCCGTCGAAAATGGCGGGATGGAGCCAGGTATCAAAAACCCGCTCGGCGCGCGGGCACTTTACATCTTCAAGAATGGGCAGGATACGCTTTATCGCCTTCACGGATCGCCGCAATGGCGCTCAATCGGCAAGGCGACCTCGTCCGGTTGTGTACGATTGATCAATCAGGACGCAATCGATCTTTACGATCGCGTGCCCTATCACGCGCGGATCGTGGTTCATCAATCTCCCCTTGGCGCGCCACAAGCTCAGGCTTGATAGGGAGTAATCCTCGTCAAAAAGGAATGGAGTGTGAAGGCGGGGCAGTGAACGCCTTCACATTTTTATTCCATCGATTGCGCATAATTTTGGAATAATGAAATCAGTGAAGGCACGAACGCCCGGCCGCATGAATTTCATGGAGGGATAGGTCAAGAATGCTCGAACTGACTTGTGATCCTGCAATTATTCCGCAGGTTGAGTTACCATCTCACGAAAGTCGACCTGCTATCCCGAGCATAAAGAGCCAGCGGCTGATGCCTCC
>UCNP01000072.1 GCA_900473335.1 Hyphomicrobiales bacterium
GGATGTTCGGCGATCTAATGTGAGGGACAGCATTTTCGTCACGGACGATTGTAACCGGTCCCGAAAGGCCAGCCAGGTTTGTTTCACCCGTTGCCGGAGCAACAGAGCCTGCGAGCCAAATATAAGCGATGATGGAAGCAAGAAGAGTGAGTGGTACAAGCGAAAAAACAATCCAAAGCAAGACTTTGATGATACGCCGCAATATTCTAACCTCCGCAAATCCATTTAGCTAAAAAACCTATAAGACAGAGGAAATTCAGGAATGGCAAGTGTTGCATTTATTGGTCTGGGCGTCATGGGTTACCCGATGGCTGGGCATTTGAAGACGCGGGGTGGTCATGACGTGACAGTCTTCAACCGTTCTGGCGAAAAGGCCGCAAAGTGGGCAGAACAGTTTTCCGGATCACATGCCGACACACCTCAAAAGACGGCAGAGGGCAAGGATTTTGTCTTTTGCTGTGTCGGAAACGATGATGATCTGCGCTCGGTAACGATTGGAGAGAATGGCGCTTTTCACTCGATGAAAAAGGGCGCTATTTTTATTGATAACACTACGGCATCTGCGGAAGTTGCACGCGAACTGAGCCAGGAAGCAATGAAGCGCGGCTTTCATTTTCTTGATGCACCGGTCTCCGGCGGGCAGGCAGGGGCTGAAAATGGCGCCCTTACCGTGATGGTCGGCGGAGAAACCGCAGCTTTTGAAAAAGCCAAGCCGGTCATCGAATCCTATGCGAAAATGGTCGGATTGATGGGCGATTCAGGCGCAGGCCAATTGACCAAGATGATCAACCAGATTTGCATTGCCGGTTTGGTTCAGGGATTGGCCGAGGGAATCCACTTTGGCAAGAAGGCAGGACTTGATATCGAAAAAGTTATCGAAGTCATTTCCAAGGGCGCAGCCGGCTCCTGGCAGATGGAAAACCGACATAAAACCATGAATGCCGGTAAATATGATTTTGGCTTTGCCGTGGATTGGATGCGCAAAGATCTTGGCATCTGCCTTGCAGAAGCAGATCGCAATCAGGCGAAATTGCCCATCACTGCTCTCATTGACCAGTTTTATAAGGATGTTCAGGTCATGGGCGGCAATCGCTGGGATACGTCATCCCTGCTTGCACGGCTGGAAAAGTAAGCCAGCGGCGCATTGGATGTGAGCTTTCACACGGTTGTCTATTCGCGGCGGCTTCAGGAGACTGGAGTTACCGCATACCAGGTTTCCAGGACCGCTGCGAATAAACACCCAAAGACAAGCCGGCTGACACCTTTGCGTCGAAAAATCTACAGCCGTAAGGAGAAAGATGCTGCGGCATCCTGATTGCCTCTTATGATATTGTTGGATAGGAATATTCCCTATTGGATGAATAGTTGCGATCAGGCATTTTGTGAAACACATAAATTCTTACATAGGATGATCGGCTTTTCCTGTTATGAAACGCACTATGTCTACATCTGCCACACTTCCCCAAGCGCCTCGCCGCTCCCTCGTAGAATCAGCGATGGAACTAATCCGCGCACAGGTCGAGGGTGGCGACTGGAAGGTGGGAGAGCGAATTCCGAAGGAACAGGAACTGGCCGACATGCTTCAGGTAGGCCGCAACACCGTTAGAGAAGCCATCCGTGTCCTGTCGCACGCCAATGTTCTTGAAGTTCGCCAAGGCGATGGCACCTATGTCCGCTCGAATGTCGATCCTGCGGAAATCATGCGCCGGGTCAGCCGATCCAGTCTGCGCGATCATTTCGAGCTAAGAGCGATGTTGGAAACAGAAGCCGCCCGGCTTGCCGCGATTCATCGCACCAAGGCCGATGTGACACTTCTCCGGCGTCTTCTTGGAGAGCGTGGCGAGCAGTACAACCATAAGGGGGGAGAAACCTTCATCGATGCTGACCTTAATTTCCATAGCGCGATCGCTCGCATTTCCGGCAATGCCGCGCTCGCCGAACTCTACCGCTACTTTTCCAGTATGGTGCGTTTCAATATGATGTCCGCACTTGATTTCGATGACCTGCCTGAGCCGGGTCAAGAGGCCCATGCGGCGATCGTAGAGGCGATTGACCATCAGGATGAAGAAGGCGCCGCGATCGCTGCCAAAGCCGTGATAGCGCCCCTGCTTGCTGCCCTCGAAGAAGGTCGAACATCTTAGGGCCATCGGCTTCCTGCTGAATAAAGGCCGGGTTGCCGGTAGCCGATACCCCACTCAGGATTCCGTACCCAACTATCAGGAATGTACGCAGGTTCCAAGCGAGGTTCCGAGGTATCTTCGGGCACTTCCAGAACGGTAGATTGCGGGAAGCCGCCATTTCATCATCGGCCAACGGCAACCGCGCCACCGAGCAAGACGTGGTGACCAAGCGCCTCGGCTTCCGCCTGCGTGGCGCACGCGGCCTGCGGCGTGCCGAACGCGCGAACAAGATTTGGGAACATCGCCTCCAATTGCGCCCGCTTCTCGGCATCGGGCTCAACGATGATGAGAGCAAGGCATTTGCCTGCGAGCGCCTCTTTGTTGGCCTTCAACCAGGCACCGCGCTTCTTTCGGTCCCCATGACCTTCTTCGCGTTCGGCTGCAAGGTAGATCAATACGAAAGGAGCGTTGCGTACAAGCAGCGCATCCATCTCGGTGCACCAAGCATCCCCATATCCCTCGTGGACCTTCTCGGGCAAAAAACGAACGATTGGAAAATCGCTTACATCATGAATTTCAGTTGTGAAGGGCATGAAGCATCCTCAAGTATTCATTCTAACATCCTATCTTTAAGAGTCTTGAGAATTTTTTGCAACAGGATTTCCGACAATTCACAAAGATTAGAGCAGATTCGACTTATTCCGGGTCATATCCAGCGGCCTCGAAGTAGTGCTGGCA
>UCNP01000009.1 GCA_900473335.1 Hyphomicrobiales bacterium
GTGACGCTGATCGTGCCAATCGCCATGGAAGAGAAGCTCCGCTTCGCTATCCGTGAAGGTGGCCGCACCGTCGGTGCAGGCATCGTCGCTTCTATCATTGAGTAAATTAAGGTTTTATGCGGAAGACGCCTGTTATAGGGCGTCTCCGCTAAACAAGGAAAAGATGAAATGAACGGTCAAAACATCCGCATTCGCCTCAAGGCGTTTGATCATCGGATCCTTGACGATTCGACGCGGGAAATCGTGTCGACTGCCAAGCGTACCGGTGCCAATGTGCGCGGACCGATCCCGCTACCTACCCGGATCGAGAAGTTCACGGTTAACCGCTCGCCGCACATCGACAAGAAGAGCCGCGAGCAGTTCGAGATGCGCACACATAAGCGTCTTCTCGATATCGTAGACCCGACCCCCCAGACTGTGGACGCGCTGATGAAGCTCGATCTGTCTGCTGGTGTTGATGTCGAGATCAAGCTGTAAGGCTTGAGGACGGAAGGATGAACCGATGCGTTCAGGTGTAATTGCACAGAAACTGGGCATGACTCGCGTCTACAACGACGCTGGCGAGCATGTGCCGGTAACAGTTCTTCGCATGGAGAACTGCCAGGTTGTGGCTCAGCGTACAGTCGAGAAGAATGGCTACACTGCCGTTCAGCTCGGTGTTGGTCTGGCCAAGGTAAAGAATACGACGAAGAGCTTGCGCGGTCATTTCGCAACAGCTTCGGTCGAGCCAAAGGCGAAAGTAGCGGAATTCCGCGTCTCTGCTGACAATCTTCTTGATGTCGGCGTCGAGATCACCGCCGAACATTATGTTGCAGGCCAGAAGGTCGATGTGACTGGCACTTCAATCGGTAAAGGTTTTGCCGGTTCGATGAAGCGTCACAACTTCGGCGGTCACCGCGCAACACACGGTAACTCGGTTACTCACCGCGCTCACGGTTCTACCGGTCAGCGTCAGGATCCGGGTAAAGTGTTCAAGGGCAAGAAGATGGCCGGTCATATGGGTTCAACCCGTATCACCACCCAGAACATCGAGGTTGTTTCGACTGATCTGGATCGCGGTCTTATTCTGGTTCGTGGTGCTGTTCCTGGTTCGAAGGGTGCATGGATCCTCGTGCGTGATGCCGTCAAGGTAGCGCTGCCCGAGAATGCTCCGAAGCCAGCTGGCCTTCGCGCATTGATCGACGATGCCGCAAACGCCGCAGCAGCTGTGTCTGATGCAGAAGTAGCGCAGACAACTGAGGGGGCCGAATAATGGATCTCACGATTACAACACTTGAAGGCGCGGACGCCGGCAAGCTGAAACTCTCCGAAGAGATTTTCGGTCTTGAGCCACGCGACGACATCCTTCAGCGCATGGTTCGCTATCAGCTTGCTCGCAAGCAGCAGGGCACGCACAAGGCAAAGACCCGTTCGGAAATCGCACGGACCGGCGCCAAGATGTACAAGCAGAAGGGTACGGGCCGCGCCCGTCACCATTCGGCACGTGCACCGCAATTCCGCGGCGGCGGTAAGGCTCATGGTCCGGTTGTTCACAGCCATGCCCATGACCTGCCAAAGAAGGTTCGCGCTCTTGCGCTTCGTCATGCCCTGTCCGCCAAGGTCAAGGCATCTGATCTGATCATCATCGATGATCTGCTCGCAACTGAAGCCAAGACAAAGACACTTGTTTCGCAGTTCGCCAAGCTTGGCTTGCAGAATGCGCTCCTGATCGGCGGTGCCGAAATTGATGCGAATTTTGCGCGTGCAGCTTCGAACATCCCGAACATCGATGTTCTACCAATCCAGGGCATCAATGTTTATGACATTCTGCGTCGCGGCAAGCTCGTGCTTTCCAAGGCTGCAGTTGAAGCTCTCGAGGAGCGTTTCAAATGACCGATCTTCGCCATTATGACGTGATCGTCAGCCCGGTTATCACTGAAAAGTCGACCATGGTTTCTGAAAACAACCAGGTTGTGTTCAACGTAGCCAAGAAGGCGACGAAGCCGGAAATCAAGGCCGCAGTCGAAGCGCTCTTCCGCGTGAAAGTTACTGCAGTCAACACTTCTGTGCGCAAAGGCAAGGTGAAGCGTTTTCGCGGCATCGTCGGGCGCCAGAGTGATGTCAAGAAAGCAGTCGTGACGTTGGCCGAAGGCCAGTCAATCGACATTTCGACTGGTCTCTGAGGGGCCGTGGAGTAAAGACAATGGCACTCAAACATTATAATCCAACCACGCCAAGCCAGCGTCAGCTGGTCATCGTGGACCGTTCGGAGCTTTACAAGGGCAAGCCTGTCAAGGCATTGACCGAAGGTCTGTCGTCGAAGGGTGGTCGTAACAACACTGGTCGCATTACCGTGCGTTTCCAGGGTGGCGGTCACAAGCGCACATACCGCTTCGTAGATTTCAAGCGCCGCAAGCACGACGTGGCTGCCAAGGTTGAACGGCTTGAATACGATCCGAACCGGACCGCATTCATTGCGCTGATCCGCTATGAAGATGGCGAGCTGAGCTACATTCTTGCTCCGCAGCGTCTGGCAGTTGGCGACAGTGTTATTGCCGGCGCACAGACAGACGTGAAGCCAGGCAATGCGATGCCATTGTCAGCCATGCCAGTCGGCACGATCATCCACAATGTGGAGATGAAGCCAGGCAAGGGCGGTCAGATTGCCCGTTCGGCTGGAACTTATGCGCAGCTCGTTGGCCGCGACCAGGGAATGGCGATCCTTCGCCTGAACTCAGGTGAACAGCGTCTTGTACATGGTTCTTGCTTTGCAACGGTTGGTGCAGTATCGAACCCTGACCACGGCAACATCAACCTGGGTAAAGCAGGTCGTAGCCGTTGGCTCGGTCGCAAGCCTCACAATCGTGGTGTTACCATGAACCCTGTCGATCACCCCCATGGTGGTGGTGAAGGCCGGACATCTGGTGGACGTCATCCGGTTACTCCGTGGGGCAAGCCCACGAAGGGCAAGAAGACGCGCTCCAATAAGTCGACGGACAAGTTCATCGCTCGTTCGCGTCATCAGCGCAAGAAGTAAGAGAGGTAGTCTGAAATGGCTCGTTCAGTTTGGAAAGGCCCGTTCATCGATGGCTATCTTCTCAAGAAGGCTGAGAAGGTACGTGAGGGCGGTCGCAGTGAAGTTATCAAGATCTGGAGCCGTCGCTCCACGATCCTGCCACAGTTCGTCGGTCTGACCTTCGGTGTGTACAATGGTAACAAGCATGTGCCGGTTTCGGTCAACGAAGAGATGATCGGACACAAGTTTGGTGAATTCGCTCCGACGCGTACCTATTACGGTCATGGCGCGGACAAGAAAGCGAAGAGGAAATAACGATGGGCAAGGCTAAGGCTCCGCGCCAGCTAAAGGACAACGAGGCGAAAGCCGTTGCCCGCACGCTCCGCATCAGCCCTCAGAAGCTCAATCTGGTGGCTGCTCTGATCCGTGGCAAGAAGGTTAACGCCGCTCTTGCCGATCTGGAATTTTCGCGCAAGCGCATTGCAGGAACGGTGAAAAAGACTCTCGAATCAGCTATCGCCAACGCAGAGAACAACCATGACCTGGATGTTGATGCTCTGGTTGTTGCTGAGGCCTATGTAGGCAAGTCAATCGTGATGAAGCGTTTCCACGTTCGTGGCCGCGGTCGTGCAAGCCGGATCGAGAAGCCATTCTCGCATCTGACGATCGTTGTTCGTGAAGCTGAGGAAAAAGGGGAGGCCGCATAATGGGCCAGAAGATTAATCCGGTTGGTTTCCGTCTGGGTATCAATCGCACCTGGGACTCGCGTTGGTACGCGAACACAGGTGAATATGGCAAGCTGCTGCATGAAGACCTGAAGATCCGCAAATATCTGATGGATGAATTGAAGCAGGCAGCCCTTTCCAAGGTAGTTATCGAGCGTCCGCACAAGAAGTGCCGCGTCACGATCCATGCTGCCCGTCCGGGTCTGATCATCGGCAAAAAGGGCGCCGATATCGAGAAGTTGCGCAAGAAGCTGTCAGAAATGACCAATGCGGACACAACGCTCAATATCGTCGAAGTCCGCAAGCCAGAGACAGACGCGACCTTGGTAGCGCAGTCGATCGCGCAGCAGCTTGAACGCCGCGTGGCTTTCCGCCGTGCCATGAAGCGCGCCGTTCAGTCGGCAATGCGTCTTGGTGCAGAAGGCATTCGTATCAATTGCTCGGGCCGTCTTGGCGGTGCGGAAATTGCACGTATGGAATGGTACCGTGAAGGCCGCGTGCCTCTGCATACCCTTCGTGCCGATATTGATTATGGAACTGCTGAAGCGCATACAGCCTATGGCATTTGCGGCGTCAAAGTCTGGGTATTCAAGGGCGAAATCCTTGAGCATGACCCAATGGCTTCCGAACGCCGTGCTGTTGAAGGCGATGCCAGTCATCAGAGTTCAGGCCGTCGCCGCGAAAACGCTTAAAATAGCGTCTTTCGTAACTGAGAATTTTGGAGTAGAGAACAATGCTGCAGCCTAAGCGCACAAAGTTCCGCAAGCAGTTCAAGGGCCGTATCCACGGCGCGTCGAAGGGCGGCACGGATCTGAATTTTGGTGCTTTCGGCCTGAAGGCTCTCGAGCCGAACCGCGTTACAGCGCGTGAGATCGAGGCCGCTCGCCGTGCAATTACCCGTCACATGAAACGTGCCGGTCGCGTGTGGATCCGGATTTTCCCGGATGTGCCAGTTACATCGAAGCCTACTGAAGTCCGCATGGGTAAAGGTAAGGGTTCGGTTGATTATTGGGCGTCCCGTGTCGCACCAGGCCGCATCATGTTCGAGCTCGACGGTGTTTCGGAAGAAACCGCCCGTGAGGCACTTCGCCTCGGAGCTGCGAAACTTTCGGTCAAGACGCGCTTTATTCAGCGCATCGCAGAATAAGGGGTGGATGTTATGAAATCCGCAGAAGTTCGGGCCTTGAGCCTCGATCAGTTGAATGAAGAACTTGGTTCGCTGAAGAAAGAGCAGTTTAATCTGCGCTTCCAGAAAGCAACCGGTCAGTTGGAAAAAACCGCTCGCGTTCGGCAGATTCGCCGTGATATTGCGCGCATCAAAACTGTCGCCCGCCAAAAAGCGGTCGAGAGCAAGGCTTAAGGAAGAAAACCATGCCTAAACGCATTCTGCAGGGCGTTGTCGTGAGCGACAAAAACGACAAGACCATCGTGGTCAAGGTCGAGCGGCGCTATTCGCACCCGCTCCTCCAGAAGACTGTGCGCCAGTCCAAAAAGTACAAGGCGCATGATGAGAGTAACCAGTTCAAGGTTGGCGATTTGGTTTCCATTCAGGAATCCAAGCCAATTTCGAAAGACAAGTGTTGGGTTGTCGTAACTGACGCCCCGGCAAGTTAATATTAATATCTGTATGTAAGTACGCAACAATCGTGAGGGGCAAGGAAAGCCCAGTCCGGTTGAACAAGAAGAAGGCGGCTAGTCATGATTCAGATGCAAACAAACCTCGACGTGGCGGATAATTCCGGCGCACGTCGTGTCATGTGCATCAAGGTGCTGGGCGGCTCGAAGCGGAAATATGCTTCGGTCGGCGACATTATTGTCGTTTCGATCAAGGAAGCAATTCCGCGCGGCCGTGTTAAAAAGGGTGACGTGATGAAGGCTGTGGTTGTTCGTACAGCCAAAGACATCCGGCGCGCAGATGGTAGCGTAATTCGTTTCGACAAGAACGCTGCTGTTTTGATCGACAATAAGAAAGAGCCTATCGGCACGCGTATCTTCGGACCGGTTCCGCGCGAACTTCGCGCAAAGAGCCATATGAAGATCATCTCGCTGGCTCCAGAAGTTTTGTAAGGAGCAGACGATGCAGAAGATCCGTAAAGGCGACCGCGTTGTCGTTCTGGCTGGTAAGGACAAGGGCCGTACCGGCGAAGTAATCAAAGTTTTGCCGAAGGATGAGCAAGCGCTCGTTCGCGGCGTTAATCTTGTAAAGCGTCACCAGAAGCAGACACAGAGCCAGGAAGCCGGCATTATTTCGAAAGAAGCGCCGCTCCATCTGTCGAACATTGCTATTGCCGACAAGGATGGCAAACCAACACGCGTTGGTTTCAAGGTCCTGGAGGACGGCAAGAAGGTACGTGTAGCAAAGCGTTCAGGAGATCTGATCGATGGCTGATGCAAACATTACACCTCGTTTGAAGACACAGTACTTCAACGTGGTTCGTAAAGCTCTTCTCGAAGAGTTCAAATACGAAAACGAGATGCAGATCCCGCGCATCACCAAGGTTGTTCTCAACATGGGTGTTGGCGAAGCAACAGCTGACTCCAAGAAGCCAACTGTCGCAGCTGAAGATCTGGCATTGATTGCTGGCCAGAAGCCGGTTATTACCCGTGCGCGCAATTCGATCGCTACCTTCAAGGTGCGTGAGAATATGCCGATCGGAACGAAGGTAACACTTCGCAAAGAGCGCATGTACGAATTCATTGACCGCCTGATCACGATCGCGCTTCCACGCGTTCGAGATTTCCGCGGCCTGAATCCAAAGAGCTTTGACGGTCGTGGCAACTTTGCCATGGGCATCAAGGAACACATTGTGTTCCCGGAAATCAACTATGATAAGGTTGATCAGATCTGGGGCATGGACATCATCGTTTGCACGACTGCAAAAACGGATGATGAAGCCCGCGCTCTTTTGCGCGCCTTCAACTTTCCTTTCCGCCAGTAACGGCAAGCGTAGCGAGGTATTTGAAATGGCAAAGACGAGCGCAGTCGAAAAGAACAAGCGCCGCGGTCTTCTGGTAAAGCGTTTCGCTGCAAAGCGGGCGCGCCTGAAGGCTGTCGTGATGAATCAGTCGCTTCCTCTGGATGAGCGCTTCCGCGCAACCATCCAGTTGGCAGAACTGCCACGTAATTCCACCAAGGTTCGTATTCGCAATCGTTGCGAAGTATCGGGTCGTCCGCGCGGTTATTACCGCAAGATCAAAATGTCGCGTATCGCATTGCGCCAGCTGGGTTCGCTCGGTCAGGTGCCTGGCATCGTGAAATCGAGCTGGTAAGGAGAGAACGCGATGTCTATGACAGATCCTCTCGGCGATATGCTGACACGTATCCGTAACGCAACCATGCGCAAGAAGGGCAAGGTTTCAACACCAGCCTCCAAGCTTCGTGCTCGCGTTCTGGATGTTCTTCAGTCCGAAGGTTATATCCGTGGATATAGCCAGGTTGACTTCGATAACGGCAAGTCCGAAATCGAAATCGAACTGAAGTATTTTGAGAATGTACCGGTAATTCGTGAGATTACCCGTATTTCGAAGCCCGGTCGCCGCGTTTACGTGTCGGTCAAGTCGATCCCGCAGGTTGCGAACGGTCTTGGTATTTCGATCCTGTCAACGCCGAAGGGCGTTATGGCAGACCACGAGGCACGTGAACAGAATGTCGGCGGCGAACTGCTCTGCCGTATATTCTAAGCACCGGCTTGAAAAGGTTTGAAAAATGTCTCGTATCGGTAAGAAACCAGTGGCAGTCCCGCAAGGCGTAACAGCCAGCGTAGACGGCCAGACCATCAAGGCCAAAGGTCCGAAGGGTGAATTGTCCTTCGTCGCCAATGACGACGTAGTGGTCAAGTTTGAAGACGGTGCTGTCAGCGTTAACCCGCGTGACAACTCCAAAGTCGCTCGTTCAAAGTGGGGCATGAGCCGCACTATGGTCGTCAACATCTTCACAGGTGTTAAGGACGGATTTGAAAAGCGTCTTGAAATCAGCGGCGTTGGCTATCGTGCAGCCATGCAGGGCAAGAACTTGCAGCTGTCACTTGGCTTCAGCCACGAAGTTGTCTATCAGGTGCCGGAAGGCATCACAGTTGCTGTGCCAAAGCCAACGGAAATCGTTGTTTCCGGCATCGACAAACAGCAGGTAGGCCAGGTCGCAGCTGAAATTCGTGAATATCGTGGCCCGGAGCCTTATAAGGGCAAAGGTGTGAAGTATGCGGGCGAGAAGATCGTTCGCAAAGAAGGTAAGAAGAAGTAAGGAACTCGTGTCATGGCATCGCCGAAAGAAATCATTCAGCGTCGCGCTTCGCGTGTTCGCCGCCAGCTCAAGGCGGTTGCCGGTGACCGTCCGCGGCTCAGCGTCCACCGTTCTTCAAAGAATATCTATGCGCAGATCATTGATGACGCGCATGGACACACTATTGCATCCGCATCGACTCTCGAAGCCGACCTTAAGGGTAAGCTGAAGACCGGTGCAGATTCGGATGCAGCAGCACTGGTTGGCAAGCTCGTTGCAGAGCGCGCTGTCAAGGCTGGCATCAAGGAAGTTGTCTTCGATCGTGGCGCCTATATTTACCACGGCCGTGTAAAGGCACTTGCTGAAGCAGCCCGCGAAGCAGGTCTTAGTTTCTAAGATCCGCCTTCAGGGTGAAGACTTTCGAAGTCCGGGACTGCAAGGGCTCGTCTCTTGTAAGCCGGACTTCGCGTACTAAAACTGTTACCGCGATCAATGTGGATCAATTCATATCCACGGCGCTGTAATGTCACTCGTGCTACCGGAAAAGAAAAAGGAATTAGGAGCATGGCACAAGAAAAGCGAGGCCGCGACGATCGTGGTGGCCGTAACGAAGAGCGCGATAGCGAATTCGTTGACAAGCTCGTACATATTAACCGCGTCGCCAAAGTCGTAAAGGGCGGTCGTCGTTTCGGTTTTGCTGCTCTCGTCGTTGTTGGCGATCAGAAGGGCCGCGTTGGCTTCGGACATGGCAAGGCGCGCGAAGTGCCGGAAGCCATCCGCAAGGCAACAGAAGCTGCAAAGCGCGAAATGATTTTCGTTCCGCTGCGTTCTGGCCGTACATTGCATCATGATGTGCATGGCCGTCATGGCGCTGGCAAGGTTCTGCTTCGTGCAGCAACTGCTGGTACTGGTATCATCGCCGGTGGTCCAATGCGCGCAGTCTTCGAGACGCTCGGCGTTCAGGACGTTGTTGCCAAGTCGCTCGGTTCGTCGAACCCATATAACATGGTTCGCGCGACATTCGATGCTCTCAAGCATCAGATGCACCCGAAGGACATTGCTGCACAACGCGGCATCAAGTATTCGACACTGCAGGCTCGCCGCCGCGATGTGGTCGGTTCGGAAGAATAGGCCATAAAGTGGCGCAGCAGGGCAGGGCCATCGGCTTTGCTCACTGTAGAGACTAAAGGACAAAGTCATGGTTGAGAAGAAGAAGGGTAAGACGGTTACGGTCGAACAGATCGGTAGCCCTATCCGCCGTCCGGCAGAACAGCGTGCAACGCTTGTTGGCCTGGGCCTCAATAAAATGCATCGTCGTCGCACACTTGAAGATACGCCTTCAATTCGCGGCATGATTGCCAAGGTTCAACATCTCGTCCGCGTCGTGGACGAGGCTTGATACCGGAGATTAGACAAATGAAACTCAATGATCTGAGTGAAAATCCAGGCGCAACCAAAGCCCGCAAGCGCGTCGGCCGCGGTATCGGTTCTGGTTCCGGCAAGACTGCCGGTCGTGGTGTCAAGGGTCAGAAGTCCCGTTCGGGTGTTGCCATTAATGGCTTCGAAGGCGGACAGATGCCAGTTTACCGTCGCTTGCCAAAGCGCGGTTTCACCAACATCTTCTCGAAGAACTTCAACACTGTTTCAGTCGGCCGTGTGCAGACTGCAATCGATGCGAAGAAGCTCGACCCAAAGGCTGCCGTGACGATCGAAACGCTCAAGGCTGCTGGTATTATCCGCCGCGCCAAGGATGGCGTTCGTCTTCTTTCTGACGGCGAAATCACGACTGCGGTAACTTTTGAAGTTTCCGGTGCATCAAAGGCTGCGATCGAAAAGATCGAAAAGGCTGGCGGCACAGTCAAGCTGCCAGCTGCTCCAGCAGCAGCAGAATAAATACGGACATACAAGCGGCGATCTTTACGATCGCCGCTTGTACCTTTTCTCCCCGCATCATATTTGGGGTAAGACCGTCGATTCTCGATACCGGGTTAAGAACGGGGCTCTAACGCAGTTTCAGGAAAAGTGGATGCCGGTTTTCCGTTTGAAATTGCGAAAGAACAAGTGTTAGAGCCAGATACCGCTCTAACGGCACAGACCGGAGACTATAATGGCTTCAGCCGCTGAACAGCTCGCGTCAAATCTCAATTTCTCAGCTTTTTCGAAAGCCAGTGAGCTCAAGAAGCGTATCTGGTTTACGCTTGGCGCATTGCTGGTATACCGGCTTGGCACCTATATCCCGCTACCGGGTATCAATCTTGGTGCATATGCTCAGGCTTTCAACCATCAGGCACAAGGCATCCTCGGCATGTTCAACATGTTCGCGGGCGGTGCTGTTGCCCGCATGGCGATCTTCGCACTCGGTATCATGCCTTACATTTCGGCATCGATCATCGTTCAGCTCATGACGTCCGTCGTTCCTGCTTTGGAGCAGTTGAAGAAGGATGGCGAGCAGGGTCGCAAGATCATCAATCAATATACCCGCTACGGTACCGTTCTTCTTGCCACTGTTCAGGCCTATGCGATTGCTGTCGGTCTGCAAGGCAGTCAGGGAATTGTTACCGATCCAGGTCCCTTCTTCCTGTTCTCGACGATCATCACTCTTGTCGGCGGCACCATGTTCCTGATGTGGCTTGGCGAGCAGATCACTGCACGCGGCATCGGTAATGGTATCTCTCTGATTATCTTCTCCGGCATTGTCGCCAACCTACCACAGGCTATTTCCGGTACGCTGGAACTTGGCCGGACTGGCGCGCTTTCAACCGGGATCATTCTCGCAATCATTGTGCTGACGATTGCCGTCATTGGTATCATTGTTTTCGTTGAGCGCGCACAGCGCCGCCTTCTGATCCAATATCCGAAGCGTCAGGTCGGCAATCGCATGTTTCAAGGCGATACTTCGCATCTGCCTTTGAAGCTGAACACTGCCGGTGTTATTCCGCCAATCTTCGCTTCTTCGCTGCTGCTTTTGCCTGCAACAGTTGCCGGATTTGCCCAAAGTGGGCAGATGCCAGCATGGGCGACGAGCATTCTGTCCTCGCTCGGCCATGGCCAGCCTGCCTATATGTTCCTCTATGCTGCGATGATTGTTTTTTTTGCATTCTTCTACACGGCGCTTGTGTTCAATCCAAAAGATACAGCTGATCAGTTGAAAAAGCATTCGGGCTTCATTCCCGGCATTCGCCCGGGGGAACGCACAGCGGAATATATCGATTTTGTGCTGACCCGCATTACGGTTCTTGGTGCTGCCTATCTCGTTTTGATCTGCATGCTGCCTGAATTCCTGATCTCATGGGCTGGTGTTCCTTTCTATCTCGGCGGCACGTCGCTGCTGATTGTCGTGAGCGTTACGCTCGATACGGTTGCACAGATCCAGGGTCACCTGATCGCGCATCAATATGAGGGACTTATCAAGAAGTCGAAGCTCCGTGGGGGGAAACGCAACAGATGAGATTAATACTTCTCGGACCACCGGGGGCAGGTAAGGGAACTCAATCTCAGCGCTTGGTCGAAAAGTTGGGCATACCGCAACTCTCCACGGGGGACATGTTGCGGGAAGCAGTAAGTGCCGGAACAGATGTAGGCCTCAAGGCCAAAGCCGTCATGGATGCCGGCAATCTGGTTTCTGATGACATTGTCAATGCGATCGTTTCTGAACGCATTGATCAGCCGGATGCAGCCAAGGGATTTATTCTTGATGGCTATCCGCGCACATTGGTTCAGGCCGATGCAGTTGAGCAGATGCTCGCTGACAAGGGCCTGGAGCTGGATTGCGTGATTGAGCTTGAAGTGGACGATAATGTTCTCGTCGAGCGTATATCGGGTCGCTATACCTGCGCCAAGTGCGGAACCGGCTATCACGATACCAATAAAAAGCCGAGAGTTGCAGGCGTCTGCGACAAATGCGGCTCGACGGAATTCAAACGCCGTCCGGACGACAATGCGGAAACGGTGCGCACGCGCCTCGAAGCATATTACAAGCAGACTTCGCCCCTCATTGGCTACTACTATGCCAAGGGCAAGTTGAAGAAGGTTGATGGCATGGCCGACTTTGAAGAGGTCACGGCATCGATTGAAAAAATTCTGTCGGAACTTTAGGGCTGACTTAATTTTCTTGGAGGAGTTGACTTTTCACAGCGATTCCTTCAAGTACGGCGCAAATTCGCTTGGATATAAAGCGGTCGGCGCCGATCCGGTAATAAAGGTTCGGGGCTGATCGTTTATGTTTGTCCTCGAATATTAATTTTCATCCCGTCATCTGGCCGCCGTATCGGCAATCCAGCTCTGCCGGTTAACAAGGAGAACAGACGTGGCTCGTATCGCTGGCGTCAACATCCCGACGAACAAGCGCGTTGTTATCGCGCTTCAGTACATTCACGGGATTGGTCAAAAATTTGCACAGGAAATCGTCGAGAAAGTCGGCATTCCTGCAGAGCGTCGTGTCAATCAGTTGACCGATGCCGAGGTGTTGCAGATCCGTGAAACTATCGATCGTGATTACCATGTTGAAGGTGATCTGCGTCGTGAAGTTTCCATGAACATCAAGCGTCTGATGGATCTGGGCTGCTATCGCGGTCTGCGTCATCGCCGCTCGCTCCCGGTCCGCGGTCAGCGTACGCATACCAATGCGCGCACCCGTAAGGGGCCTGCCAAGGCAATTGCCGGCAAGAAGAAGTAATATCGTCCGGCGCGGTTCGCTGCGCCGGTTCTGCCTTTTGAGCGGGCGTGCTGGTTTTACACGTTAACTGAACCACGGTGGAGCCTCTGGAAATACGGAGGCGTCGAGATCAACTGAAAGGACTACTATGGCCAAGGAAGCCACACGCGTTCGCCGCCGCGAGCGGAAGAACATTTCGTCGGGCGTTGCTCACGTAAATTCGACATTCAACAATACAATGATCACCATCACTGATGCGCAGGGCAATGCGATTGCCTGGTCGTCGGCCGGTGCGCAGGGCTTCAAAGGCTCGCGCAAGTCCACGCCATTTGCTGCTCAGATGGCTGCTGAAGATTGTGCCAAAAAGGCGCAGGAACACGGCATGCGTTCACTGGAAGTTGAAGTTTGCGGACCTGGTTCCGGCCGTGAATCCGCTCTGCGCGCTTTGCAGGCTGCTGGTTTCACAATCACATCGATCCGCGATGTGACACCGATCCCGCACAATGGCTGCCGTCCGCGCAAGCGTCGTCGCGTCTAGTCTTTTGCTCTAGGATTTGGCCGGTGGGTTGATTTCAACTCATCGGCTTTAAGCCCCTGATGGGGTTTCCACGCTTCAAGGCCACGATTGGATGGTGGCACTGGCAAGGATAAGGAAAACATAGATGATCCAGAAAAACTGGCAAGAATTGATCAAGCCGAACAAGGTTGAGTTCCAGACCTCCGGCTCGAAGACTAAGGCTACTGTCGTCGCTGAGCCGCTTGAGCGCGGTTATGGCTTGACGCTGGGCAATGCCTTGCGCCGCGTTCTTCTGTCTTCGCTGCGCGGCGCTGCCGTGACTGCGGTACAGATCGACGGCGTTCTGCATGAATTCTCGTCGATCCCGGGTGTTCGTGAAGACGTGACGGACATTGTTCTTAACATCAAGGAAATCGCTATCCATATGGAAAGCGATGGTCCAAAGCGCATGGTCGTCCGTAAGGAAGGCCCAGGCGTTGTAACGGCTGGCGATATCCAGACTGTTGGCGATATCGAAATCCTGAACCCAGATCATGTCATCTGTACGCTCGATGAAGGCGCTGAAATCCGTATGGAATTCACTGTCAACACCGGCAAGGGATATGTTCCAGCTGACCGCAACCGCGCTGAAGATGCTCCGATTGGTCTTATTCCAGTTGATAGCCTCTATTCACCGGTCCGCAAGGTTTCCTACAAGATCGAAAACACCCGTGAAGGTCAGGTTCTCGATTATGACAAGCTGATCCTCCAGATCGAGACTGATGGTTCGATCTCTGGTGAAGATGCTGTTGCTTACGCAGCACGTATTCTTCAGGACCAGCTGGCGATTTTCGTCAACTTTGACGAGCCGCAGAAAGAAGTTCAGCAAGAACAGGTTACTGAACTCGCGTTCAATCCTGCTCTGCTCAAGAAGGTCGATGAACTCGAACTTTCGGTTCGCTCGGCAAACTGCCTGAAGAATGATAATATCGTCTACATTGGCGATCTCATTCAGAAGACAGAAGCAGAAATGCTGCGCACACCGAATTTTGGTCGCAAGTCGCTGAACGAAATCAAGGAAGTTCTGGCTTCCATGGGCCTACATCTTGGTATGGAAGTTCCAGCTTGGCCGCCAGAGAACATTGAAGATCTCGCAAAGCGTTACGAAGATCAGTACTAATCCGGGCTTTGCCCGACCAATAAGCCCGGGCAATGAGCCCGAACTGAATAATTAGCCCGGGCAATGAGCCCGAAAAGAAAACTGAAGGAGAAGGCTCATGCGCCACGGTAATTCAGGCCGCAAGCTTAACCGGACTGCCAGCCATCGTAAGGCGATGTTTGCCAATATGGCTGCATCTTTGATCGAGCACGAGCAGATCGTTACAACGCTGCCCAAGGCCAAGGAAATTCGTCCAATTGTTGAAAAGCTTGTCACGCTCGGCAAGCGTGGTGATCTGCACGCTCGTCGTCAGGCCATTTCGGCCATCCGCGATGCCAAGCTGGTTGCCAAGCTGTTTGATACGCTTGCACCCCGCTATGGTCAGCGTAATGGCGGCTACATCCGCATCATGAAGGCAGGCTTCCGCACCGGTGATAATGCACCGCTCGCAGTTGTCGAATTCGTTGATCGTGATGTCAGCGCAAAGGGTTCCAAGGATTTGGCCCGCGTTGAAGAAGAACGCGCCAACGAAGCCGAAGCAGCGTAATCAACGCTTCGACGGACTAAAGTTTAAAGGGAGCTTCGGCTCCCTTTTTCTGTTTGTGGAAATAAAATGCGCTTGCGGAACGTGACGTGTAGAGCGCCAAACTCTCACGCTCAACAATTCCGTTATCGCAGGACAATACGCGATCAAATTCAACATATATCTTGTACTATATTGCCAGTTTGGTCTGCGCCTTGGTATGCAGTGGTTATGAATATGCAACACTTCAGGTGAATGAAACGGGAGTAACAAGACTGTTCCGCTTTCTGCCGGGCAGGCGCGTGGACCGTTAATCGACGATAAAGAGCGTCGCGCCTGTTTTTGTCGATGAACGATGCGCTGCATCACCAAAGTCGGACACTTGATAGCTCATCCCCTTTGTCAGAACGAATACGCGCCCGTCTTTGAGCTCCGAAAGCAACTCTCCTTCGAGCACATATAGAATATGGCCCCGATCGCACCAGTGATCGGCCAAATAGCCGGGCGTATATTCAACAATTCGAATTCGAATATCTCCGATGTTCAATGTTCGCCACAGGGCGTAACCAGTTTCGCCCAGATGTTTTGTTGGGGAAATTTCACTCCAGTTTGTGACGGTAAAAAGCAAATCCGGTATCTTCATCGCAATAATCTTCCAGTATATAGGAAAGAACCCAAGGCACTTTGAAATGGCGAGCTTGATAGCTCGCGGGCATGAGTAAGTCAATTTTGCTATTGGACGCTTGATTGGCGATGCATGTGAGGGGTCAGGGCTGTGTCAAAGCAAGCTTTATACCCAACCCGACAAAGGCAGCGGCAAAGGAACGGCGCATCCAGGTCAGGATAGCGGGGCGGGAAATAATCTTGTCTCGAACGGAAGCTGCAAATAGCCCATAGACAATGAAGACAAGAAAAGTCATCGCCATGAAGACGCCGCTCAAGCTGAACATGGTCAACAATGGCTGTGGTTCATTGGCAGTGACGAATTGCGGCAGGAAAGCGAAAAAGAATATCGACAATTTTGGGTTCAAAATATTGATCAGGATGGCAGTCAGAATAACGCTGCCAAGTGAGCTTTCAGTGTTTTCCTGATCCACGCGCAACGAACCATTTTCGCGCCATGCATTCCATGCCATGAAAAGCAGATAGATGACGCCGAGATATTTCAACGTCTGAAATGCAACGGCGTTTGTGTGCATGATTGCTGCCAGCCCGCCTATCGCCGCCGCCATATGCGGAATAATGCCTACCGTGCACCCGAACGCCGCTGCAATGCTGGCTTTTTCTCCTCGGGTCAGGCCGGTTGCGAGCGTATAAACCACTCCTGTACCGGGTGATATGACAATGATCAGTGATGTGATGATAAATTCCAGACTCATAGACTAAGCTCCTTACTCTTATGGAGAAGGATTAAATCAAGGAATGCTGGCAGCGTCTTGGACAGGATTGCAGCGCTTATCGCCAAATGGCCGGAGGCTTACTATAGCGATGCCGCATAGGAACCGGGCGACAATCCAAACTTTTGCGCGAAAATGCGGTTCATATGACTTTGATCGGCAAAGCCGCTTGCTGCCGCAGTTTCTGCAAGCGCCATGCCTTGCAAGATCAGGCGGCGGGCAATATCGGCGCGCCGCTGCATAAGATAGGCGTGGGGGGTAAAGCCAGTTGCCGCTGCAAAGCCTCGCAGAATTTGAAAGCGGCTGAGACCACTTATTTTTGCCAGTTCTGACAAAGTATATGATGCGGTTGGTGCATCATCCATGTACTGCTTCACCATATGAATGGCAGGGGGAATCGGTTTTGATTTAGCTGGATTTTTATGCATGACGGAAAGCAGATCAATCAGCTTTTCTTCAGGAAGAAGAGGCTCAAGGGCATTGCGCGTCAAGGCGCTGAAAAGCTCCTGAAATTGTTTGGCGGCGAGGGCGTTATCCATGGCCGGTTCAGTGAATTCTGTTGTGGTCGTAGCACCTTCGTTAATATCATCAATGATATTTTCAATGAGAGCGGTGTCAAAATAGATCATCCGCCAAGAGCGCCCGGAATCACCGATTGGTACGCCATCATGTATTTCGCTGGGGTTGACGGTTATGACATATCCGGGACCAGCTTCCACCATGCCGCGCCCGCTAAGGGATTTTTGTGCCCCTTGATGAATGACGCCAATGCCGAACTGGTCATGTGTATGGCGAGCAAATGAATGGCGCGTGGCCGCCTCGACAATTTGCATGCCAGGATTGCCGCTTGGATAAATCCGGAAATGGCCTCTTATATTGCCCAATGGTCGATCGCCTGTTTGGTGCATATTATCTGAAAGCCGATTAATGAGGAAGTAGCGGTTAAATAGCTGCGATATGTCTCAAATTTGCTTTGTTTAACGACTGGTATCCTCGCACGAAATCACCACATTGGTCGAAGCAGTTTGACTGATTCATTAGCTATCGGAGATTAATATGGGTTCTGTTTTGCGAAGCTCGGGATTTGGCGCTTCAGCGCGGGCAATTTTCCTTGGCGCGGTTGTCCTTACCGCCGCCGCTGTTCCGGCTCATGCACAGACGGCTGACACCACAAAACAGGTGCCGGCTAGCCGTACGGAAGTGCAATTATCCTATGCGCCACTGGTCAAGCAGACAGCGGGCGCGGTGGTCAATGTCTATGCGGCCCATTCCGTACAGCAGCGTTCGCCCTTTGCGGGCGATCCGTTTTTTGAACAATTCTTCGGAGGCGGTCAGTTTAGCGGTCCGCCTCGCGTTCAGTCGTCTCTTGGCTCCGGCGTGATTGTCGATGGGTCTGGCATTATCGTGACAAATAATCACGTGATCCGCGATGCAGATACTGTAAAAGTTGCGCTGTCGGACGGCCGCGAGTTTGAATCGAAGGTTTTGCTCAAAGATGAGTCGACGGATATCGCCATTTTGAAGATTGAAGCCGGCGAACCATTGCCATTTTTGAAGCTTGCAGATTCCGACAAGGTCGAGGTTGGTGATCTCGTACTGGCAATCGGCAACCCCTTCGGTGTCGGTCAGACTGTGACCAGCGGCATCGTCTCGGCGCAGGCGCGCACGCGGGTTGGCATCTCCGATTTCGACTTTTTCATTCAGACTGATGCGGCCATCAATCCCGGAAACTCTGGCGGCGCGTTGATCGGGATGGATGGAGAACTGGTGGGGGTCAATACGGCAATTTTCTCAAAGTCCGGCGGTTCTGTCGGTATCGGCTTTGCAATACCGGCCAATATGGTGCGGGCAGTTGTCGATACGGCCAAGGGGGGCGCTGACACGTTTGAGCGGCCCTATATTGGCGCTGCGTTTCAGAGCGTCACCCCTGATGTGGCGGAGAGCCTTGGGATGAGGCAGCCCTATGGCGCGCTCGTGACAGATATCACCAAAGGCGGTCCGGCTGATAAGGGGGGATTGCGTGTTGGCGATGTGGTGCTGAATGTCGATGGCGTGCGCATTGAAAACCCCGACGGGCTTGGATATCGCATGACGACGGCTGGCATCGGCAAGACAGTTAAGTTCGACATATTGAGCAAATCCAAGGAAAAATCGGTCACGGTGACCTTGCAAAAGCCTGATCCTGAATCCCCGGACAATAAATTGATGATACAGGGCAAGAACCCGCTTTCGGGTGCGCTTGTGCTCAAGCTTAGTCCGCCAAGCATTGCGCGCTTACGCTTGCCCGAGGGCACGGAAGGCATTGCTATCGACAAGGTCTATCCAAATTCACCCGCGGCACGGATTGGATTGCAGGCTGGTGATATTATCCGGGGCGTCAATGGCGTGGAAATTGACAATATATCTGACCTTAGCAAGGCAATGTCTGCCAATCCCGTGCTTTGGCGCTTCGAATTTGAGCGCGGCGGTGCCATAATTCGTCAGATCATTCGATAGACGAGACAAGGCAACAAGAGCATGGCGGATTTGTTTTCATTAAATGAAGATCCTGCTTCTGACAGGAGCAGGCCGCTTGCTGACCGTTTGCGACCACGCAACCTGACCGAAGTGACAGGGCAGGCGCATCTGACCGGTCCGGAAGGCGCTCTGACGCGGATGATTGAGTCAGGCTCGCTTGGATCAATGATCTTTTGGGGCCCTCCGGGGACAGGCAAGACCACGATTGCGCGGCTCCTGGCCAATGAGACAAATCTTGCCTTTGAACAGATTTCCGCGATCTTTTCCGGCGTGGCCGACCTCAAAAAAGTTTTTGAAATGGCGCGGTCGCGCAAGATGTCCGGTCGCCAGACATTGCTGTTTGTCGACGAAATTCACCGCTTTAACCGCGCCCAACAGGACTCCTTTTTGCCGGTTATGGAAGATGGCACCATCGTGCTTGTCGGGGCGACGACGGAAAATCCATCCTTTGAACTCAACGCGGCTTTACTTTCACGGGCACGGGTTCTGGTGTTTCAGCCGCATGATGAAATCAGTCTTTTGGCTCTGCTCGAACGGGCGGAAAGTCATGAGGGCAAGGCTCTGCCGCTGAATGACGAGGCACGGGCCAGCTTGGTGCGCATGGCGGATGGGGATGGCCGCGCAATTTTGACCTTGGCTGAAGAGGTCTGGCGCGCGGCACGGGAAGGCGAGGTTTTTGACGCGGAGCGGGTGCAACAGATCGTGCAACGTCGCGCTCCTGTCTATGATAAGGGGCAGGATGGTCATTACAATCTGATCTCCGCATTGCATAAGTCTGTGCGTGGCTCCGATCCTGATGCAGCATTATACTATCTGTGCCGTATGTTTGATGCAGGCGAAGACCCGCTTTATCTCGGACGCCGGCTGGTGCGTATGGCGAGCGAGGATATTGGTCTGGCCGATCCGCAGGCTCTGGTCATCTGCAATGCTGCAAAAGACGCTTATGATTATCTGGGATCGCCTGAAGGTGAGCTGGCGCTGGCGCAGGCATGCGTTTATCTCGCCACTGCGCCGAAATCCAATGCGGTTTATACAGCCTATAAGGCGGCAATGGCAGCGGCCAAGGCCAATGGCTCACTGCTTCCGCCAAAGCATATCCTCAATGCCCCTACCAAGCTGATGAAGGGTGAGGGCTACGGCAAGGGTTATGCTTATGACCACGATCAGCCAGACGCCTTTTCCGGACAGAACTATTTCCCGGAAGCGCTAGGGCGGCAAAGTTTCTATGATCCGCCCGAACGGGGCTTTGAGCGTGAAATCCGTAAACGCATGGATTACTGGCAAAAGCTGCGGCAGGAGCGCGGGGAGGAGTGAGGTGACGTGCGGTAGATCGATCGCCAACCAATGGAATGAATTCTACCAGTAGGACTGAAGATAATTGCCTGATTAATTGCCCCCATGTCATCCCGGTGCAATATATAGAGTTACAATTGAGACAGCGTGCGCAACGCAAGATTTGTCGTAATTTATTGATCTACCGTTACCGTTTTCAGGACGTTTCATTTTCATTCATTGATTACACTGGTGAGTTCGTTCCCATGCACAACGCGAAAATCAAAGTTGGACTCTCAAAATTTGGCAAAGGCATATTTTCTAAGGATTCCATTAGCCTGGGAGAATCCATTCTAACATTTGAAGGCACACTTGCCCAGTTTGATGATGTACTGGCGAAGGGTGAGAAATCTATGAACGCCATGCAAATCGGACGAGGTATTTATATCGACCTTGGGGCACCAGGTGTTCTTGTGAACCACTCTTGCGAACCCAATGCCTATGTGACTTCTGCTTTGACGCTTGTAGCTGTCAGGCAGATAGAGGTCGGTGAGGAAATTTTCTATGATTACTCGACGGTTATGTGTGAAAAATATGAGACAATGAAGTGCGAATGCCGCTGCGCAAGCTGCCGGAATATTATAGGTGATTTTGACCTTCTACCACTTAATTTAAGGCATTCATATTTACATAGAGGGATGGTTCCCTCGTTCATTATCGGCGTAATGAGTTTGTTTAATTTAGAGGGATAGCAATTTGGAAGCCCGAATTTTCCCCATTATTGTCGTTGTTTTTCTCAGTATTGTCGGTGTCGCCGGTGACGTTCTTTTGAAGAAGGCTAGTCAAAGCGAGAACCAATTTGCATCTATATGGTTTATGCTCGGCTTCCTCCTTTATTCCTCGACCGCGTTTGGTTGGGTATTCGCTATGAAGTATCTCAAAATGGCAACTGTTGGGGTGATTTACTCTGTCTCCACCATACTGTTTCTTGCCATTGCCGGATTTGCCATTTTCAACGAACGTCTGAGTTTGTTGGAGATTTTGGGCATAGTACTGGCAATTGCTTCGTTTATTCTTCTTTCACGCCATGCCTGATGCTCTGCACGGCTATATGCAATAGAGTAAACATGCAGATATGAGATGCTGACACTTTACCTTGTCGCCAAGCCGCACTAAGAGATACGCGGCCGTGAGAGCCGATAGTGAAAAAGCCACCCGCAATCGTTGGCGGGACTGGATAGGAGAAGCCTTATGTCGCAAGCAGTTGCCAAAACTGTATCTATGCAATTCCCCGATGGCTCAAAGCGTGATTATGACGCCGCCATGACCGGTGCGGAACTTGCAGAATCCATTTCAAAATCGCTCGCCAAGAAAGCCGTCGCCTATGCTGTCGATGGCACGGTCCGCGATTTGTCTGATCCGCTTGGTGCCTCAGGCGCTATAGAAATATTGACCCGCGATGATCCGCGCGCGCTTGAACTCATCCGTCATGATTGTGCGCACGTTCTGGCGGAGGCGGTACAGGAACTTTTCCCCGGCACGCAGGTTACAATCGGGCCTGTTATTGAAAACGGCTTCTATTATGATTTTGCCAAGAATGAGCCGTTCACGCCAGAAGATCTTCCGCTGATCGAGAAGAAGATGCGGGAGATCATCGCCCGTAACAAGCCTTTTACCAAGGAAATCTGGTCGCGTGAAAAGGCCCGTCAGGTCTTTGCCGAAAAGGGCGAGGTTTATAAGGTTGAGCTGGTTGACGCTATCGCTGAAGGGCAGGACCTGAAAATCTATGCGCAGGGTGACTGGTATGATCTGTGCCGCGGTCCGCACATGGCCTCAACTGGACAGGTAGGAAACTCCTTCAAGTTGATGAAGGTTGCGGGTGCCTATTGGCGTGGTGACAGCAATAATCCGATGCTGAGCCGCATTTATGGTACGGCTTTTGCCAATGACAACGATCTCAATGCCTATCTTCATATGCTGGAAGAGGCGGAGAAGCGCGACCATCGCAAGCTCGGTCGTGAAATGGACCTGTTTCATTTCCAGGAAGAGGGCCCTGGCGTCGTGTTCTGGCATGCCAAGGGCTGGCGTATGTTCCAGTCTCTGGTCAGTTATATGCGTCGGCGGCTGGACGGCGTTTATCAGGAAGTGAACGCGCCGCAAGTGCTCGACAAGTCGCTTTGGGAGACTTCCGGTCACTGGGGCTGGTATCGTGACAATATGTTCAAGGTCACGGTCGCAGGCGACGAGACCGACGATGAACGCGTCTTTGCACTCAAGCCGATGAACTGTCCGGGTCATGTGCAGATATTCAAGCATGGCCTGAAATCATACCGTGATCTGCCGGTGCGCCTTGCAGAATTCGGCAATGTGCATCGCTATGAACCATCAGGCGCGTTGCATGGCTTGATGCGTGTGCGTGGGTTCACACAGGACGATGCGCATGTATTTTGTACCGATGAGCAGATGGCGGCGGAATGTCTGCGCATCAATGATCTCATTCTTTCAGTCTACAAGGATTTCGGCTTCGAAGACATCACGATCAAGCTGTCGACACGTCCTGAAAAGCGCGTCGGCTCGGATGAATTATGGGATCGTGCCGAGGCTGTCATGACAAGCGTGCTGGAGCAGATACAGCAGCAGTCGAACGATATCAAAACCGGCATTCTGCCAGGCGAGGGTGCGTTTTACGGTCCCAAGTTTGAGTACACGCTGAAGGACGCTATCGGCCGGGAGTGGCAATGCGGCACAACACAGGTCGACTTTAATCTGCCCGAACGTTTCGGCGCTTTCTATATCGACTCAACATCGGAGAAGAAGCAGCCGGTCATGATTCACCGCGCCATTTGCGGCTCTATGGAGCGTTTTCTCGGCATATTGATCGAGAATTTTGCTGGACATACGCCGCTATGGTTTGCACCGGTGCAGGTCGTGGTTGCCACGATTACAACGGAAGCCGATGATTATGGCCGTCAGGTCGCCAAGGAGCTGAAAGCCGCTGGTCTTCAAGTCATCACCGATTTCCGCAATGAGAAGATCAACTACAAGGTGCGCGAGCATTCCTTGCAGAAGGTTCCGGTTATTCTCGTCTGCGGCATGCGTGAAGCGGAAGAGCGGACGGTGAATATGCGCCGCCTCGGTTCACAGAACCAGACATCGCTTTCGCTTGATGAGGCAATCCAGCAATTGAAGCATGAGGCAACGCCGCCTGACCTTCTGCGGCTGGCGGCTGAGGGATAATGCCGTGACAGCACGGTGATTTCATCGCGCTGTCACAAATATCCGGGATAATCCCCGAAATGATTGCTGGGGCCTCATGGTGCAGTTTTCCGAACTTTCTTACGCCAACGATACCCAGACGCGCCTTACGCAATGGCTGATCCGCTCGATCGAAACGATCTCAGGCCGGAATCACTATGTCAGGCTATATAATATATGGCGAAGCGAGATCGTTCCTGCTGGGATTGATGTATTTTGCCGTATGATGGAACTGATCAATATCAGGCTGGAGGGGCCGGATCAGTGGCCGCCGCAAGATTTGCCTGATACGCCGCTGGTGCTGATTGCCAATCATCCATTCGGGATTGGTGACGGTATTGCAGCCTTGGCACTTGCCGAACAATTGGGCAGGCCATTCCGCGTTCTGATCAATAATGATTTGCTGAAAGTGCCGGAAATTCGTCCCTATGCCTTGCCGGTATGTTTCGACGAAACCAAGGAAGCCATGGCTATGAACATGGCAACCCGTCATGAAGCGGTGCGACTTCTTAAAGAAGGCGTGACGATCGTGGTTTTTCCGGCTGGCGGTGTTGCTACAGCACGCAAAGGCTTTGGTCGTGCGGAAGATCTGCCGTGGAAGATATTTCCGGCCAAGTTAATCCGGCAGGCACAGGCTTCGGTCATTCCGGTTTATTTTTGCGGGCAGAATGGCAGGTTATTTCACCTTGCCAGCAAAATATCGATGACTCTGCGCATATCTCTTCTGATCCGTGAATTCCGCCGCCTTTCCGGCAAATCCATCAATGTGCGGATCGGCAAAATTATCAGCTGGGAAGAATTGAAGGCTCTGGAGGATCGGCAGACGCTGCTGCAATATCTCTACAATGCTGTATTCGCGTTGCAACCGGGTTCTGTAGCTCACCCAGCTATCCCGTCATCCCCGGGCACTTGACCCGGCGATCTAAATATTCTGTCACGCAAGATTCTGTCCGTCAGGCCCGACCCCATAAGTAATAGATCCTCGGGTCAAGTGCCCAAGGATGACGAAGAGGCGGGGAATCGCTGGTCTCTTGTGCATGGTTCGCCTTTCAACAAGCTTCCTCATGGAGGGCTTGTTGAACCACGTACCAGCTATAAGTAGTCGGCCGTGAAGTATCC